>CAUJJX010000103.1 GCA_963205165.1 Pseudomonadota bacterium
GCCGTGGTTCTGCATGCCGTGGCGCATGAAGCGACCGGTCGCGAAGGCCATCTCGCCGTCCTGCACGTGGAAGCGCGCCCGCGGGAACATCGCGATGTTCCCCGCGTGGTCGTAGTGCATGTGGGTGATGACCACATCCTCGACGGTGCCGGGATCGATGCCGAGCGCTGTCAATCCGTCCGACACGGGTTTCACGATCTGCCGGCCACGCTTGCGGGCGGCTTCCGCGCCGAACCCGGTGTCGACCAGGATCGTCCGGCCGCCGCCCTGGATCACCCAGACGTAGTAGTCGAGCGGCATCGGCACGTCGTGCTCGTCGCCGCCGACGAAGTTGTCCCGCGAGCGACGGTCGAGGTGCGCGTAGCGGATGGCCGAGACTTCCCAGGTGTCGTTGCTCATGGCGTGATTCCGTTCGTTGTCGTTGCGCGGACTATGTCGCCGCGGCCTTGTCCTGCTCGGCGAAGACCTCGCGGGCGATCCGGAACGAGTCGACGGCCGCCGGCACGCCGCAGTAGATCGCGACCTGCAGCAGCACTTCGCGGATCTCGGCGCGCGACACGCCGTTGCGCAGCGCGCCGCCGATGTGGGTCTTCAGTTCGTGCGGCCGATTCAGCGCGGCCAGCATCGCGAGGTTCAGCATGCTGCGCGTCGTGCGCGGCAGTTCCTCGCGACCCCAGACGGCGCCCCAGCAGTATTCCGTGACGAGCCGCTGCAGCGGCATGTTGAAGTCGTCGGCCGATGCGAGCGCCTTGTCCACGAATTCGGCGCCGAGGACGGCCCTGCGGATCTCGAGTCCGCGCTGGAAGAGTTCGTCGTTCATGAGGTCTCCGGATGAGGGTTGGGAAATCGGGGCGGCGACGCGCGGTCGACATCGAGGGCGCAGCCGCGGCGCGTGCGCCGAGATGTCCGTCGCGCGATCGCGGCCGATCGTGAAGGCCCGTCGCGCGGTCGGTCACCGCTTCGGCCAGCGCGACTCGGCGACGGCTTCCTTGACCGGATACACCGTCACCGGCACGCCGTTCTGCCACTGCACGATCAGCAGCCCGGCACCTTCGCGGCGGCCGGCCGCGTCGAACTTCACGCGGCCACCCGGGAAGAACTTCGCCGGACCGTTCGACAGATCCATCGTGCGCAGCGCGTTCGCGACCGACGCGCGATCGGCCTTCCCCGCGGCCTCGAGCGCCGCCTTGAAGATCCACATGTCGCCGTAGGTCGTGAGGAAATGCTGCGTCGCCCAGGGTTCGCCCGTGCGGCGGCGGAACTCGTCGGACATGTCCTTCTGCGCGCTCGTGCCCCAGTTCGCGACGACCGACATCACGCCTTCGAGCTGCGCGACGTTCATGTTGGCGCGGAGGTCCGGGTCGAGGATCGCGGCGCCGTTCGAGATCGTCGGAAGCCGGCCGTCGCCGAGTCCGAACTCGTTCATCTTCTCGAGCAGCAGCTTCGCGTCCGAGATGGCAGTCGGCAGCAGGAGCAGCATGTCCGGACGCTTGGCCCGGACCTTCTGGATCAGCGGCGTCGCGTTCGCGAGCGGCGGCGTGAAGGTCTCGTCGACGACGAGTGTCAGGCCCAGCTTCGCGAGCTGCGTCGCCCGGATCGGCTTCACGAACGCGAGCGACGCGGCCGTGTTGTCCATCACGATGCCGACCGTCTTCGGACGCTTGCCGGAGGACTTCTCGGCCATCGCGAGCAATGCCGGCAGCGAGCCTTCCGCCTGCTGGTCGCCCGTGGCCGAGGTCTGGAAGACGTACTTGAAGCCGCGTGCCGTGATCTGGTCGGAGTACGAGAACGTCACCATGGGCAGCTGCGCACGCTCGGTCACCTCGGTCACGGCGAGCGTGAACGAGCTGAGGTACGCGCCCGTCGCGGCGACGAGATGCGGTGCCTCGGCCACCATGCGTTGCGCGGCGTTCTTCGCCTTCTCGACGCTGTCGCCGGCGTCGAACACCGAGAGCTTCAGCTTCGCGCCGCCGAGCGACCGGATCCCGCCCTGCTGGTTGATCGACGCGATCGCGAGTTCCGCGGCGGACTTCATCACCTGCCCCTGCCGCGCCCACGGTCCGGACATCGGGGCGATGAGGCCCACCTCGATGTCGGGGGCTGCGCGCACACCGGTCGCCACGAGCGCGAGCCCCGCGGCGACCGCGATGCCGGCGAAGCGCCGCCGGCGTGCGTCGATCGAATGCTGCGTCATGGTCCTGCCTCCAGTCCGTTGTCGAGGCGGTCCGGACGCGAAGGCCCGGGACCGCGCTGTGTCCTACATGCCGAGATACGCCTGCCGCACCCGGTCGTCGTTCATGAGCTGTGCGTGCGTGCCGGAGAGCACGACGCGGCCGGCTTCGAGCACGTAGCCGCGATGCGCGAACTGCAGCGCCTCGGCGACCCGCTGTTCCACGAGGAGCACCGCGAGGCCGCCCTGCGCGTGGATCGCGACGATGCGTTCGAACACCTCGTCGGCGACGGCCGGCGAGAGGCCCATCGACGGTTCGTCGAGCATCAGCAGTTTCGGTGCGGACGCGAGCCCGCGGGCGATCGCGAGCATCTGCTGCTGGCCGCCGGAGAGCGACCCGGCGAGCGCCGTCGCGCGCTGCGCGAGCACCGGGAACCACGCGTGGATCTTCTCCAGGTTGTCGGCCCACGCCTTCCGCCCCGCCGCCGTTGTCGCACCCATCTCGAGGTTTTCGCGGATCGTGAGCGACGGGAACACCTGCCGGCCTTCGGGCACGTGCGCGATGCCGAGATGCGCGCGGCGCGCCGGCGGGACGTCGAGCAGCGACGCGCCGTCGAACGTGATCGTGCCGGTCGCGGGGACGATGCCCGAAAGCGCCTTGAACAGCGTCGTCTTGCCGGCACCGTTCGGCCCGACGATCGCGACGAACTCGCCCGCGCCGACGGTGAGCGCGATGTCGTGCAGCACCGGGATGCCGCCGTAGCCGGCGCGCAGGCTATCGATCGACAGCATCGCCCGTCCTCCAGCGCTTGCCGAGATACGCGTCGATCACGTCCGGATTCCGGGTGATGGCTTCCGGCGCGCCCTCCGCGAGGACGGCGCCGTGGTCCAGCACGACGAGCCGGTCGGCGAGCCGGACCATCGCGGGCATCGTGTGCTCGATGATCACGACGGTCGTGCCGCGCGCGGCGAGCCGCTTCACGACGGCGAGCACGGCCTCGACGCCTTCCGTGTCGAGCCCCGCGAGCGTCTCGTCGAGCAGCAGCAGTTTCGGGCGACCGGCGAGGGCGCGGGCAATCTCCAGCAGCCGCAGGTCGCGATTCGAGAGCCCGCCCGCGGACACAGACTCGATGGCGCGAAGTCCGACCTGATCCAGCGCGTCGACGGCGATCGTGCGGGCGCGGATCTCGTCCGGTTCGTGGACGAACGCGCCCGCGAGGACGTTCTCGAACACGGTCATGCGGCGGAACGGCCGGACCACCTGGAAGGTGCGGCCGACGCCCGCCGCGCAGATCCGGTGCGGCGGCTGGCCGGTGATCTCGCGGCCGTCGAAAACGATGCTGCCGGCGGCCGGACGGAGGAAGCCGTTGAGCGCGTTGAAGAGCGTCGTCTTGCCTGCGCCGTTCGGTCCGATGATCCCGAGGATCTCGCCCGTCGCGACGCGGAGGCTCACGCCGTCGAGCGCCTTCAGGCCGCCGAACGCGATCGACACGCCGGACACTTCGAGCAGCGTCGGTCCGATGGTCCGCGCGGATGCAGGCGCGTCGTCGGCGACGATCGCGGTCGGTGCGACGTTCGCGTTCGCCGCCGACGCGCGCCGTTGCCGCAGGTCGCGCAGTTTCCAGACGACGCCATCGGGCGCGAGCAGGATCACCGCGATGATCGCGACGCCGTACACGACGCCCTGGATCCCGGGGATCTCGTTGCCGAGCCGCGCGTGGAGCAGTTCCGACAGCGGCACGAGCACCACGGCGCCGATCACCGGCCCCCACACCGTGCCGACGCCGCCGAACATCGCGACGATCAGCGCCTGCGACGACACGAGCATTCCGAAGACGGCCTGCGGCGTCACGACGAGCAGCACGACGGCGTAGAACCCGCCGATCGCGCCGGCGAGTGCGCCGCTCAGCACGATCGCGCGGAGCTTCCATGCGCGCGGATCGATGCCGGCGGCTTCGGCCGCGGCTTCGTCCTGCTTCATCGCAGTGAGCACGAGGCCGAAGCGGCCGCGCTCCAGCACGCTCGTGAGCCACATCGACGCGAGCATCGCGGCGAGCGCCAGCAGTGCGTAGACGCGGTGATCCGCGAACTGCATGAACGCGGCGGGATGCTCGCGTTCCATCGGGAGCGTGAGTTCCTGGTAACCGAGCCATTCGAAGACGTAGAGCAGGGCGAGCGGATACGCGAGCATCGCGAGCGCGAAGTAGTGGCCGCGCAGCCGGAAGGTGGGCAGCCCGACGATCAGCCCCGCGAGCCCGCCGAGCGCGCCGGCGATCGGGATGCCGATCCAGGGCGTCATGCCCCACTGCACCTGCGCGAGCGCGACGAAGTAGGCGCCGAGTCCGAAGAAGGCGGCGTGACCGAACGACACGAGTCCGCTGTAGCCGCTGAAGAGATTCCACGACAGGCCCATCACGGCCCAGACCGGCACGAGCGTGAGGATCAGCTGGTGGTACTCGTTGCCCGTCGCGAGCGTGACGAGCGCGTACGCGACGCCGAAGAGCGCGATCGGCACGGCGTGCCGGCGGGACGACGCGGCGGTGCTCATGTGCGCCGCGCCGCCCGGCCGAAAAGGCCCTGCGGACGCAGCAGCACGACCGCGAGGAACACGACGAAGATCGCGGTGTTCTGGAGCTGGTTGGGCAGCACGAGCGTCGAGAGCTGCTGGACGAGCCCGATGACGAGGCCGCCCGCGAACGCGCCGGTGACGCTGCCGAGTCCGCCGAGCACGACGCCCGCGTACATCACGATCACGTACTCGAGTCCGATGTACGGCTGGAACGGATAGACCGTCGCGAGGAGTCCGCCACCGACGGCCGTGATCGCGACACCGAGTCCGAACGCGAGGCGGTGCGCGCGCTCGACGTCGATGCCCATGTAGATCGCGGCGACCGGATTGTCGGCTGCGGCGCGCAGCGACTTGCCGAGCCGTGAGCGGTTCATCAGCACGACGAACGCGGCAACCGCGAGCAGCGCGATGACGGCACCGACCGTCTGCCCCTGGTTCACGAAGACGCTGATGCGGTCGCCGAGGAGCGGCCCGAGTTCCCACGCGCTGGACGAGAGCGGCGTCGCGATCGACACCGGCGCGGAACCAAACACCGTGAGCCCGCCGTTCTGCAGGATCAGCGCGAGGCCGAGCGTCAGGATGAGCTGCGCGTAGTGGCCGTCCGCCGCGAGCGCGGTGCTGCGCAGACCGGTCACGCGCGAGATCAGCAGCCGGTGCGAGAGCACGCCGACCACGAAGATCATCGGCCCCGCGAGCAGTGCCGCGATCCACGGTGCCGCGGGTCCGCCGCCGAGCCAGGCCGTCGCGTAGAGCGCGGCGTACATGCCCAGCATCATGAAGTCGCCCTGCGCGAAATTGATCACGCGCATCACGCCGAAGATGAGGCTGAGCCCGACGCACATCAGGCCGTAGATCGCGCCGGTCAGCAGGCCCGCCGTCAGGGCCTGGAGGAAATTCTCGGCGTACTGGGCGGCGTCCACGGGCGTCGTCGACTCAGGCCGCGGGCGCGAGGTCGCGGGCCGCGACCCGCAGGAGCGCGCCGAGGGTGCCGGCGTCGTCCGCATCGGCAAGCCCCTCGATGCAGGCCTCGATCGCGGCAGCGGCGTCGGCACCGACCGCTTCGGACGCCGCGGCCCGGAAGCGATCGCGGACATCGTCGGCGCTCGCGTGGACGACATCCACGAGTCGTGCGATGTGCGTCGCGCCGTCGACGTCGCGGAGTTCCACCTCGCCGCCCTGCGCGCCGGGGTAGGCGCGGGTCATCGCGTCGTCGACCTCGAGTGTCGTGAGGCCGAGCAGCCGCACGATGTCGGGTGCGTCGAGCCGCGCGAAGTTGTCTTCCGCGATGCGTCCGCGTGCGATCGCGGCGGCGACGTTGTACTGGATGCTCATCTTCGCCTGGAGCACGTGGTCGAAGCGGCCTGCGTAGTCGCAGCCGGGATACGAAGCTCCGGCCTGCGGCACGCGCACCGTGATCGACGCGATGCGCGCCGTCGACCAGCCGGATTCGCGCGCCGCACGCAGCGCGGCCTGCGCCGGTGTCTGCGCGAAATTACAGGCGGGCACGGGCTTGTGATAGACGGACAGGATCTCCGGAGGACCGTCGAACAACCGCACGCCGTCGGCACGGTCGCGCTTGCCGAGCGATGCGAAGAGCCCGGCCTCGCCGTCGAGCGCGGACGGCGAGAAGAACGCGCCGAGTGCCGCGAGCCGCACGGCCGTCACGGCGTCGCGCGCGGCGAAGCCGGGGTGGAAGAACATCTCGCTGCCGCCCGTGTGCGCCCACTGGTTGAAGCCGACCGTCGTGTTCGCAGCGAGTGCGACGGCGTTCGTCGTCTGGTCGATCGACAGTACGAGCAGTCGCGCGCCGGCCGCGGCCGCGGCGACGGGGCCCGTCACGCCGGTGGGGCGGTGGATGCGCGCGAGCGTGCTGTCCATCACGGCGCGACCCACGCGTCCGCCGACCTCGTAGCCGAGCACGGCCGCGGCGATGAATTCGCGGCCCGTCACGTGCCGCGTCTGCGCGAGCGCGAGCAGCGCGGGCAGCACGACGATCCCGAGATGGCTGATGCTGCCCGGGTGCATGTCCTCGCGGACGAGCCCGTGGCCCATCACGGCATTCGCGAACGCGGCGTCACCGACCGCGACGGCGTGCGGCGATCCGATCACGGTCGCGCCGTCGGCCGTGCGCGTCGCGATGGCTTCGGCCTGGCGGCTCCAGGGCAGATGCCGCGATTCGAACGCGCAGCCGATCAGGTCCATCAGGCACACGCCGACCTTCTCGAACGCGGCGGCCGGCAGGTCGCCCGCATCGAGTGCGGCGGCCGACGCGGCGATCCGCGCGGCCAGTGGCGAGACGGCAGTGCTGCCGGCGGGCGCGGTGGATGCGCTCATCGAAACGGACTCCCCGGAAGGCGACGCGTGCGGGCGCGCCGCGAAGCGATCAACCGCGGACCTGCACGCCGCCCCAGGTCTCGATGACCCGGCAGATCGACGTGAAGTCGGAATCGCCACCGTAGACGGCATTGGTGACGGCGAGCATCTCGCGGACGGCGGCGCCGACGACCATCGGCACGCCGAGCGTCTCGGCCTCGTCGATGCAGAGCCGGACGTCCTTGTACGAGAGTCCGGTGGCGAAGCCGAAGTCGAAGGTGCCCGGCAGGATGGCCCGCGGAAACTTGTCCTGGGTGGCGCTGTTGCGACCGCTGCCGGCGTTGATGACGTCGAGCATCGTCTGCGGATCGAGGCCGGCCTTCACGCCCATCACCATCGCCTCGGACGACACGACCAGCGCGGCGGCGGCAAGCAGGTTGTTCGCGAGCTTCATCGTCTGCGCCTGCCCCGGTTTCTCGCCGAGATGGAACACCTTGCCGAAGGTCTTCAGCAAGGTCTCGACGGCTTCGTACACGGGCTTCGGGCAGGCGACCATCACGGCGAGCGTGCCGTTCGTCGCACCGGCCACGCCGCCGCTGACCGGGGCATCGACGTACGCGATGCCGCGCGCGGCGAGCGCATCGCCGACGATGCCGGCGGTGCGCGGACCGATCGTGGAGAAGTCGACGACGCGCTTCACGCGGGTCCCCTCGATGACGCCGCCGGGACCGAGCGCCACGTGCTGCACGATCTCGGGATCGGGAAGACTGAGGAACACGGTGTCGGCGTTGTTCGCCACGTCGGCGGCGGATGCCGCCGCGCGCGCGCCGCGCTGCGCGAGTTCCGCGACGGCGGCCTCGCTGCGATCGAACACGTGCACGGTGCGTCCTGCGTCCAGCAATCGGTGCGTCATCGGGCCGCCCATCCGCCCCACGCCGACGAAGCCCAGCGACTCGTCCTGCATGACTTCTCCCCCCTGCCGTTGCCGGTCCGCGGCGCGGCCGGTGTTCGTTCTGCGCCGGATGCTATCGATGTCGGACCGCAATTGCACTCGCGGACTCGCACCGAGGCTTGACGCACTGCCGCGACGCAGCCCTACTTGCGACCTCGCACACCACGGAGTCCGCCATGCCGACGATCCACGAGCGCGACACGCTCGGCGCATTCACGCGCCATACCCATGTCGAATGCAGGGGCCGCGACGACGGTCCGCTCACCGGGCTCACCTTCGCCGGCAAGGACCTCTACGACATCGCTGGCCATCGCACCGGCTTCGGCAGCCCGGACTGGCTCGGCAGCCACGCGCCCGCGCAGCGCACCGCGACCGCATTGCAGCGACTGCTCGATGCCGGCGCGCACATGGTCGGCAAGGCACACACCGACGAGATGGCCTGGAGCCTCTTCGGCGAGAACGCCCACTACGGCACGCCGGTGAATCCGAAGGCGCCCGGCCGCGTCCCCGGCGGATCGTCGAGCGGGTCGGCGTCTGCGGTGTCGGGCGGCCTCGTCGACTTCGCGCTCGGGTCGGATACCGGTGGCTCGGTGCGATTCCCGGCGAGCCTCTGCGGGATCTACGGGATGCGTCCGTCGCACGGCCGGATTCCGCTCGACGGTGCGTGCGCGCTCGCGCCGACGTTCGACACGCCGGGCTGGTTCGCGCGCGACGCCGCGCTGATGTCGCGGGTGGGGCGCGTGCTGCTCGCGGACGATCGTCCGGCGCCGTCGGTCGGGCGTCTGCTCATCGCCGCGGATGCGTTCGCGCACGCCGGCGACGCCGTGACCGCGGCGCTCGCGGATGCCGTCGCATCGGTCGAGTCGCTGCTCGGCGCAGGCGAACGCGTGACCGTCGCGACCGAGGGCTTCGACGTGTGGGCCGAGACCTTCCGCAACCTGCAGGCGTCGGAGGCCTGGGCCGAGCACGGCGCGTGGGTCGAGGCGGTGCATCCGTCTTTCGGCCCCGGCGTGAAGGAGCGTTTCGAGTACGCACGCAACGTCGATCCGGGTCGCGTCGTCGAGGCGGCGGCGACCCGCGAGAGCGTCGCGAAGCGGATGGTCGCGCTGCTCGCCGGCAATGCCGTGCTCGCGCTGCCGACGGCCCCGGGCATCGCGCCGCTGCGCAACTCGCCGCTCGATTCGATGAACGTGTTCCGCGCGAAGTGCATCGGGCTGCTGGCGCTCGCCGGCTTCGCGCGCGCGCCGCAGATCTCGCTGCCGCTCGGCACGCTCGACGGTTGCCCGGTCGGGCTGTCGCTGATCGCGGCGCCGGGCAACGACGTGCTGCTGCTGGATGTCGCGGCGAGGCTGGCGTCGCGGTGAACTGTCGTCCCCGCTGCGGCGCGTGCTGCATCGCGCCGTCGATCACGAGTCCGATCCCGGGGATGCCCGGCGGCAAGCCGGCCGGCGTGCGCTGCGTGCAGCTCACCGACGACGAACGGTGCGCGATCTTCGGATCCCCGGATCGGCCTGCGTTCTGCGCGGGCCTGCGTCCGTCGGAGGAGATGTGCGGCGCGTCGCGCGATCACGCGATCGGGTGGATCACCCGGCTGGAGGCCGCGACTGCGCCGTAGGATCGGCCGTACGGAGTCGCCACGCGCAGGTCCGGACGGCGCGCCATGCATGCGCTGCCGCGACGCCGCCGTGCGACGGTCCGTTCAGCGCGTCCCGGTCACGACTTCTCGAACCACTTCAGCAGCGTCGCGAACAGCATGTCGGGATCGACGGGCTTCGCGATGAAGTCGTCCATGCCGGCGTCCATGCAGCGCTGCCGGTCGTCCGCGAACGCGTTCGCGGTCATCGCCAGGATCGGCACCGTCTGTCCGTTGGGCAGCTTGCGGATCTGCCGCGTCGCCTCGAGGCCGTCCATGCGGGGCATCTGCATGTCCATGAGGATCGCGTCGTACGTGTTCGCCCGGACGAGTTCCACGGCCTCGACGCCGTCGCGCGCGATCTCGATCACCTGCCCGACTGTTTCGAGGAGTCCCTGCGTGACCTCGCGGTTGACCGGTTCGTCCTCGACGAGCAGGACGCGTCGTCCGAGCTGGTCGCGACGGAGCGTCAGGTCGGCGGACGCCAGCGGT
The DNA here is from genome assembly GCA_963205165.1 of Pseudomonadota bacterium. Classification (GTDB taxonomy): domain Bacteria; phylum Pseudomonadota; class Gammaproteobacteria; order Burkholderiales. Next base: position 10,130 of record CAUJJX010000103.1, read on the forward strand.
GTCCGGGCGTTCGCGCCGCCGGCCGCCGTGCTCCCCCGACGCAGCCGCGCCGTGAACCAGAAGACGCTGCCGACGCCCGGCGTGCTGGTCGCACCGGCTTCGCCGCCCATCAGTTCCGCGAGCTGCTTCGTGATCGCGAGGCCGAGACCGGTGCCGCCGTGGGTGCGCGTGGTCGAGTTGTCCGCCTGCTCGAATGGTGAGAACAGCTTCGGCAGCACGTCCGGTGCGATGCCGATCCCGGTGTCCTGCACCTCGAAGCGCACGAGCACGCTGTCGGGCGTCGTCTCGACGGCCTTCGTGCGCAGCGTGACCGTGCCTGTTTCCGTGAACTTCACGGCGTTCGTTGCGTAGTTCAGCAGCGCCTGCTGGAGTCGCGGGGCGTCGCCCAGCAGATTCCGCGGCAGCGGTTCCGTCTCGGACACGAGCCTGAGCTTCTTCGCCTGCGCGCGATCGAACAGGATCGAGGCGACGTTGGCCGTGATCGTGCCGACGCCGACCTCGGTCTCGTCGAGCGTGAACCTGCCGGCCTCGATCTTCGAGAGATCGAGCACGGCGTTGATGATCGACAGCAGGTGCTGGGTGGCCGTGTCGATCGTGTCGAGGCGTTCGGCCTGCTGGGGCGTGACGCCCTCGCGCCGGATCAGGTAGGCCATCCCGGTGATGCCGTTCAGCGGCGTGCGGATCTCGTGCGACATGTTCGCGAGGAAGGCGCTCTTCGCGATGTTGGCCGCCTCGGCCGCGTGCTTGGCCACGGCCAGCTCGGTCGTCCGCTCGGTGACGAGATCCTCGAGATGTTCCCGGTGCCGTTCGAGCTCGCGCGCGATGCGTTTCTGTTCGGTGATGTCACGGACGATCTTCGAAGCACCGACGATCCGGCCGCCGCGGTCGCGGATGGGCGACAACGTGATGGCCACGTCGATCTGCCGGCCGTCCTTGTGGATTCGCACGGTCTCGAAGTGCCGCACCGATTCGCCGCGCGCGATCGTGGCGAGCGCGGTCTCCTCCTCGTGGTGACGTTCCGGCGGGATCACGACGAGCAGGGGACGCCCGATCATCTCGTCGGCCCGGTAACCGAAGATGTTCTCGGCGGCAGCGTTCCAGCTCGTCACGATGCCGTCGAGCGTCTTGCCGATGATCGCGTCGCCGGACGACTGCACGATCGCCGCGACGAGCGTCCGCTCGGTGTCGAGGCTCGCCTCGGCGGCGTCCCTGGCGATCCGCAGCTCCTCCTCGATCCGTTTGCGCTCGGCGATCTCGATCTGCAGTGCCTCGTTCGCAGCGCGCATCTGCGCCGGGCCCGGCAGCTTCAGGCTGCGCCGGACGAGCGGCCAGAGGACGATCGCGGTCACGACGGAGACGACGGCGGTGGTGGCCTTCAGCACGGCATCGATGAAGTAAAGCGGATACCACAGCAGGAACATGCCCATCAGGTGCGTCGCGCCGCAGGACAGGATGAACGCGGCGAACATCCACAGGATCCAGCGGTGCGGGAAGTCCCGGCGTTTGCGCGCGAAATGGACGAGCGCCAGCGGCATCGAGAAATACGCCAGGGCCGTGAGCAGGTCGCTCACGACGAATGTGGCGAGCAGCGGTTTCGACCAGCTGATGCAGTACCCGTGAGGCAGGAAGCCGTTCGCGGCGAGCAGTCCGCTGAGTGATTCGAGCACGGTCAGTCTCCCGGGGGAGGTAAGGGAAGCGACGGGCGGGATTCTGCCGTCTGTCTACGGGCGCGGACGCAAGTAATGTCAAACAAACGGTAATGGTGACGCCGAGGAATCCGCGCCTCCGCAGACCGGATCCGGCGGTCCGGGGTACGAATTCGCGGGAAGCGTGGTGGGCCGGCCGGCGGGGGGGGCGGGCGTCCGCGGGTGCGCGGTGACGGGCGCAGGCCCGGCGATGGATGGCCGGGATCAGGCTGGCATGCGGCGCGCGCACCGGCGCCGGGAGCCCGGCGGCGCGTCGTCAGGAGGTCGTGCATCGTGCGTCCGTGCGGCGCGGCGCGGGGGCGGTGACCGCGGACCGGATGCCGCTCAGTGTTCGTCGGTCCCCGGGGCGTAGCCACGAAGTGGCGGCTGGACCGGGTCGTCCGCATCGTCGATCCCGGGCATGGAGAAGTCGGCCGGCAGGTTGTATTCGGCCCATTCGTGGGCGCCGTGATCGACGCTGGCCGGTGTGGAGGGAGTGCTGCGCTGGAAGAACTTCATGGACTCTGTCCCGGACACGTTCGAAGCGTGGAGGAGGGCATCGACCGGGCCGTGCGGCAGGAGGGAACCCCGTCGCTGCCGGCCTCGATCGGTACCTTCCCGATGCAGGGGAGTATCGGAGCGCCGGATGAAAACTGTATGACCGGCCGAGACCCTGCGCGGACGTAATCCAGGTCAAGGTTTCGGCGTGCGGCGCCGGGGTATGCTCCGCGGATTCGACCATGCGGGAGCCTCTCGCGGGTGCACGACACGCACCCCGGGCGACGCCTCCCGCCGCCCTACGGAGCCCCGCCATGTCCACGCTCGAATCCACGTCGCCCCTCGCTTCCGTCCAGTCGCTCGCCCCGCAGGAGATCGCAGGCGAGGTCCTGCTGGAGAAGTACGCCAAGGGCGGTGAACGCACCGTCGCGGAGGTCCATCGCCGGGTCGCCCGCGCCCTCGCCGCCGCCGAAGCCGAGGACCAGCGCGCCCGCTGGGAGGCGCGGTTCCTCGAGGCGCAGCAGCAGGGCTTCGTGCCCGCCGGGCGGATCAGCTCCGCCGCCGGCACCGATCTCGCGGCAACGCTCATCAACTGCTTCGTCCAGCCCGTCGGCGATTCGGTCACCGAGGTGACCGACGGTCGCCCCGGGATCTACACGGCGCTCGCGCAGGCCGCCGAGACGATGCGGCGCGGCGGCGGTGTCGGCTACGACTTCTCGTCGATCCGTCCGCAGGGCGCCCACGTGCGCGGCACGCAGTCGCGCGCGAGCGGCCCCGTGTCGTACATGCGCGTCTTCGACCGGTCGTGCGAGACCGTCGAGTCGGCCGGCGCCCGGCGCGGCGCGCAGATGGGCGTGCTCCGCTGCGATCACCCGGACATCGAGACCTTCATCCACGCGAAAGACCGCGGCGACCTGGCGAACTTCAACGTCTCGGTCGGCGTGACCGACGAATTCATGCAGGCCGTGGAAGCCGACGGCGAGATCGGGCTCGCGCACAAGGCCGAGCCCTCGGCCGACGTGAAGGCGGCCGGTGCGTACTGCCGCGACGACGGTCTCTGGGTCTACCGGAAGGTCCGCGCCCGCGATCTCTGGGACCAGATCATGCGGTCCACGTACGACCATGCCGAACCGGGCGTGCTGTTCCTCGACCGCATCAACCGCGACAACAATCTCTACTACTGCGAGACGATCGAGAGCACGAACCCGTGCGCCGAGCAGCCGCTCCCGCCGTACGGTTGCTGCGACCTTGGCTCGATCAACCTCACGACGCTCGTGCGCGATCCGTTCGGTGCGAATGCCGCGTTCGACTTCGACGGCTTCGGCCGCGTGATCGACGTCGCCGTGCGCATGCTCGACAACGTGCTCGACGTCACGTGCTGGCCGCTGCCCGAGCAGCAGGCCGAAGCCGCCGCGAAGCGCCGCATCGGACTCGGCTTCACCGGCCTCGGCGACGCGCTGATCATGCTGAAGCTGCGCTACGACACGGTCGAGGCGCGCGCGATGGCGACACGCATCTCCGAGTTCATGCGCGACCGCGCCTATCTCGCGAGCGTCGAACTCGCGAAGGAACGCGGCCCCTTCCCGCTGTTCAATGCCGATCTCTACCTGTCGGGCGGCAACTTCGCGTCGCGCCTGCCGGCCGAGGTGAAGCAGAAGATCCGCGCGCACGGCCTGCGCAACTCGCACCTGCTGTCGATCGCGCCGACCGGGACCATCAGCCTCGCGTTCGCCGACAACGCGTCGAACGGCATCGAACCGCCGTTCTCCTGGACGTACACGCGCCGCAAGCGCATGGCCGACGGCACCTGGAAGGAATACGCCGTCGAGGACTACGCGTGGCGCCTCTACCGGCATCTCGGCGGCGACACGAAGCGCCTGCCCGACTACTTCGTCACGGCGCTCGCCATCTCGGCGCAGGCCCACAAGGACATGGTCGCGGCCGTCGCGCCGTCGATCGACACGAGCATCAGCAAGACGGTGAACGTCCCCGAGGACTACCCGTACGCCGACTTCGAGGGGCTCTACCTCAGCGCGTGGAAGTCCGGCCTGAAGGGCCTCGCGACGTATCGCCCGAACAGCGTGATCGGGTCCGTGCTGTCGGTCGATTCCGCCGAGACGAAGGCGAAGGCCGAGGAGAAGAAGGTCCCGCAGGACGTCCGCCTCGACGACGCCAACCGGCGCCTGTCGATCCAGTCGCTGCCGATGCCGGTGCTGTCTTCGCTCGTGTGGCCCGGCCGGCCCGAACTGCCCGGCGGCAATCCGTCCTGGACCTTCATGATCCGGCAGCCGCAGGGCGAGTTCGCGCTGTTCGTCGGCCACGTCGACGAGGACGGCCGCGCCTTCCCGTTCGAGGTCTGGGTCAACGGGGCCGAGCAGCCGCGCGGGCTCGGCGCCGTCGCGAAAACGCTCTCGATGGACCTCCGCGCCCGCGATCGCGCGTGGCTCAAGCTGAAGCTCGACGTGCTGTCGCGCACGCCCGGCGACCAGTCGTTCGAGATCCCGTTTCCGCCGGAAGGCGAGCGCCGCCTCGTGCCGAGCATCGTCGCCGGCATGGCGCAGGTGGTGCGGTGGCGCTGCGAATCGCTCGGCGCGCTCGACGAGAAGGCGCCCGACCTGTTGTCGCCGGACGGCCGTCCGCATCCGGTGCTCGACGCGATGTTCGCCGTCGAGGAACCCCGCACCGGGACCGACGGCACGCTCGCGTGGACTGTCGACATCCAGAACCCGGCGTCCGGCGAGGACTTCGTGCTGGGCCTGAAGGAGATCACGCTGCCCGACGGCGTGACGCGGCCCTACGCGATGTATCTCGCGGGCCACTATCCGCGCGCGCTCGACGGTCTCGCGCGGCTGCTGTCGCTCGACATGCGCGTGATCGACCCGGCCTGGATCGGCATGAAGCTCCGCAAGCTCGTCCACTGGTCGGACCCGCTCGGCGACTTCCTCGCGTTCGTCCCCGGCGAGCGCCGGCAGCAGAATTTCCCCTCGACGGTCGCGTACCTCGCGCGGCTCGTCATCCACCGCTACGCGATGCTCGGCGTGCTCGACGAGCAGGGCTATCCGAAGCGCGAGATGGGCATCCTCGAGACGCCGCGCGACACGGGCGGCGCGAGGGTCCAGTCGGGTTCGCTGTGCGCGGAGTGCGGCAACCTCACGGTGATCCGCAAGGACGGCTGCGATTTCTGCACGGCGTGCGGGGCGGTGGGGACGTGCGGGTGAGGTGAGGGGCGGTCCTCCACTCCGGCACGTATCCCGGGGGCGAGGGACGGGTGTTCGTAGATACCGTGATCCGAGTCAAGTCAGGGGTTGTACTGACGCATCGCGGAGTGGCGCAGCCCGCTGGATCTTCGGTATCCGGCATTCCTCATCCCGTCACCCCAGCGAACGCTGGGGTCCAGCAGCGGGCATCGCGACTGCCACCGCCGGACTGGATTCCAGCTTGCGCTGAAATGACGGGGGTGAGCAGTCCGG
>CAUJJX010000104.1 GCA_963205165.1 Pseudomonadota bacterium
CCGAGGTTCTGCCACGCCTCGGTGTAGCGCGGCAGCAGCGCGATGGCCTGTCGATACGCGACTTCGGCCTCGCGGAACTGGCCGGCCGCGCGCGAGGCGACCCCGAACACGAGCCAGCCATCGGGACGTGCGGCCCACGACGCGCGCGACGCTTCCAGCATGCGCAGACAGCCCGCGGCGTCGCCCCGGCGATAGGCGTCGAGCGCTGTCGCCAGCGGATCGCCGACGGATTCAGGAGCGTTCATGTCAGTGGCGCCCGGCCGCCCGAAGGCACTGACGGCCCCCCGAGGGGGCAGCGACCGGCGGGAGCGTGGGGGATATCTTCATGTCAGTGCAGTCCGAAGACGTGGCGACGGCGCTGGAGGAAGCGCGTGTCCGACAGCAGGCGCCGGCACGTCTCGACGTGTTCCGGGCGCGCGCCGTGGCCGATGCCGACGAGGAAGAGATCGTGCGCGATGCGGTCTTCCACGAAGCCCCAGCACGCGAACTGCGCGTCGAGATCGATGCCGGCGAAGTCGTCCGGCGCGAGATTGCGGTAGTAGTCCTCGTGGCCGACGGCGGGCGGATGGCGCCGCGTCTCGTGCTGGCGGCGGCCGAGGCCTGCGCACGACAGCACCATGAGGCCGTCGCGCTTCAGCATCCGCAGGGCGTTCGTCACGGCCTCGTGCCAGTGCGGCAGGTGCTCGAGCGTCTCGCAGCTCACGATGGTGTCGAAGCTCTCGGCGCTCGCGGGGTAGGTCTCGGCGGATTCCGCCGGCTGGCCGTCGGTCGCGGGCAGCGCGTTCGGCTGCGTGATGCGGCACTGCTCGAACCACTCCTGCGTGACGGGGGCGGCGCCGGGCCGGCCGATCTCGAGGACGGTCCGGTTGCGGAAGTAGTCGGGCAGCGTGCGTTTCATCAGCCCGAGGAAGAAGCGCTGCTCGGACCGCGCGCGATAGTCGTGCGGCTTCACGCGGTCGCGCAGCGTCGCGAGGATGTCGAGCACCTCGCTGTTGTCCGGCTGCTCGACGAGCGCGGCGGCGGCGACGCGGGTCGCCTCGCGCAGCCGGTCGGCGCTGTAGAGATGGCGGGCGAGCCAGACGACTTCCGGGGCCTTCAGCGCGGGGCGCGAGACGGTGCGGAGGAAGAGGTCGATGTCCTGGTCGTTCCAGTACATCCAGAGATTCTGCGGACCGTGGAAGCCGAAGGTCGGCTGCCCCGTGCCCACGGTCTCGTGCGAGAAGCGCGAGGCGAGCGCGACGGGCGCGAACCGGATCCCGTACTCGGCTTCCAGCCGCGGGCGGAAGTGCACGCAGATCGCCTGATCCTCGTGGACGACGGCTTCCTCGGGAAATGACGGGTCCAGCAGGGCGTCCATCAGCCGGCGGGAACGCAGCGAGAAGCCGCCGTTGCCGACCGCGTGGTCCGGGCTGAGGTCCGCCGGCCAGGGCGCACCGATGTAGTCGACGTCGAGGAAGGCGGGGTCCCAGGCTTCGGGGCGGGTGACGTAGCCGTCCCACTGCATCACGAGCATGTGACTCGTCTGCACGTGCGCGGGCACGTGCTTCACGAGGAAGACGGAGTACTCGCGCTTGCTGCGGATCCGCGGGATCGTGACGATCTCGATGCCCGGCGGTGGCGTGACGTCCTCGGAGGTGAACAGGATGGCGCGCGCGAAATCGCAGGCGGCCAGCGAGCGCTGCATCGCCTGCAGGGCGAGCGGAATGTTGACGCAGTCGATGCAGACGAGCGTCACCTGGTCCAGGACAAGGCGGGCGGGCAAGGGGGTCTCCCGGTTCGCAGCCGCGCTTACCCGGAATGGGTGGCGGCGCATGACAACGTTATCGGCTGCGGGGCGTCGGGGTTTAGGCGATGGGTATTGCTGATCCCGTCACCCCAGCGAACGCTGGGGTCCAGCAGCGGACGTCGCACCGGCCACCGCCGGACTGGATTCCAGCTCGCGCTTGAATGACGGGGGTGAGCAGCTCCGTTGATCGGATCAGGGGCGGAGGTCGGATTGGAACGCAGCGCGTAATCCGACCTACGGTTCTGCTCCCTGCCCTGTCGCTCAGTGCCCGTACATCTTCGGCTTGTGCGTGTACGCCCAATACATCATCGCCACGCCCGCGAGCACCATCGGCAGCGAGAGCCACTGGCCCATGCTCATGCCCATCGCGAGGACGCCGAGGAAGCTGTCGGGCTCGCGCGTGAATTCGACGAGGAAGCGCAGCGAGCCGTAGCCGATGAGGAACAGCCCGGACACGGCGCCGAGCGGACGGCGGCGGGCCGAGAAGATCCAGAGCAGCAGGAACAGCACGACGCCTTCGAGTGCGAATTCGTAGAGCTGCGACGGATGCCGCGGGAGGTCGTCGACGTTCGGGAACACGACGGCCCACGACACGTCGGTCGGACGCCCCCACAGCTCCGCATTGATGAAGTTGCCGATGCGGCCGAAGCCGAGGCCCGCCGGGATCAGCGGTGCGATGAAGTCGGTGACCGCGAGCCACGACGTGTGGCGGCGCAGCGCGAAGATCGCCATCGCGGCGATCACGCCGAGGAAGCCGCCGTGGAACGACATGCCGCCTTCCCAGACGTAGAAGATCCGGATCGGGTCGGCGATGTAGTCGGCGAACTTGTAGAACAGCACGTAGCCGAGGCGCCCGCCGAGCACGACGCCGAGCACGGCGTAGAACAGCAGGTCGTCCATGTCCTTCAGGGTCCAGCCCGATTCGGGACGTGTCCGGATTCGATGGCGTCCGAGTGTCAGTCCCGTGACGAAGGCGGCGAGATACATGAGGCCGTACCAGCGGACGGCGACCGGACCGAGCTCGAGGGCGACAGGATTGAAAAGCGGATGGATGAACATGCGGACGGGACGGCGAAAGGGTGCCGGATTATACGGGCCGCATCCCGTGGCCCGTGCGAACATCCGGCCTCTTCCGCCAGCTGCCCGCATCGCCCATGTCGTTCGCGAAGGATGTCTCGCTCTCTGCCGTCGTCGCCGGCTTCGTCACGGTGCTCGTGGGCTTCACCAGCTCCGCAGCGATCGTCTTCCAGGCGGCGCATGCGGCCGGTGCCGATGCCGCGCAGATCGCGTCGTGGATGTGGGCGCTCGGTCTCGGCATGGGCATCACGTGCATCGCGCTGTCGCTGCGGCATCGCGTGCCGGTCGTGACGGCGTGGTCGACGCCCGGCGCCGCGATGCTCATCACGAGCACGGCCGGCATCCCGCTCGAACAGACGATCGGCGCGTTCGTCGTCTCGGCGGCGCTCATCACGGTCGCCGGGTTCTCTCGGGCGTTCGAGCGCGTGATCGACCGGATCCCGCTGTCGCTCGCGTCCGGCCTGTTCGCGGGGGTGCTCGTGCGGTTCGGGTTCGAGGTGTTCGTCGCGTTGAAGACGCAGTGCGCGCTCGTCCTCGCGATGGCCGCCGCGTACCTGCTCGGCCGGCGCCTGAAGCCGCGCTACGCCGTGCCGGGAGCGCTGCTCGCCGGCATCGTCGTCGCCGCGGCGCAGGGCCTGCTGCACCTGTCGGACGTGAGTCTCGCGCCGGCCGTGCCCGTCTGGATCACGCCGCATTTTTCGATGAGCGCGCTGGTCGGTGTCGCGCTCCCGCTCTTCATCGTGACGATGGCCTCTCAGAATGTCCCCGGCGTCGCCGTGATCCGCGCGTCGGGCTATTGCGTGCCGCTGTCGTCCGTCATCGGCTGGACCGGCGTCGCGAACCTCGTGCTCGCGCCGTTCGGGGCCTTCGCGCTGAACCTCGCCGCGATCACGGCCGCGATCTGCATGGGACGCGAGGCCCACGAGGACCCCGCGCGGCGCTGGGTCGCCTCGGTCGCGGCCGGCATCTTCTACGTGGCCATCGGGCTTTTCGGCGCGACGGTCGGTGCACTGTTCGCGGCGTTCCCGCGGGAACTCGTCATGGCCATCGCCGGCCTCGCGCTGATCGGCACGATCGGCAACGGCCTCGCCATCGCGATGGCCAACGAACGCGAGCGTGAACCGGCGCTCGTCACCTTCCTGGTCACGGCGTCGGGCGTGACGCTCGCCGGCATCGGCTCCGCGTTCTGGGGCGTCGTCGCGGGCGTGGTGACACTGCTCGTCCTGCGGCCGCGCGCGACCTGATCACAACGCATCGAACGAAGAGGACTTCATCCGTGGACACCACCGGACTGCAGGGCGAATGGCACACGCTCCAGAACAACTGCGAGCAGTACGAGCGCCACGCGCTGACGATCAAGCTCGCGGCCGTCGCGCTGACCGTCGTCGCGCCGGCGTTCGCCTGGACCTGGCTCGCGACCGGCGCACTGCTGCTCGTGCTCTGGCTGCAGGAGGGC
>CAUJJX010000105.1 GCA_963205165.1 Pseudomonadota bacterium
TCCTCGACCCGCGTCGCCGAGCAACCGAAACCCTGCGCGATCGAGACGAAATCGACACCTGGCAATTCGGTGCCGGGCGGGTCGGCGATGCGCATGATCGACGCGAAGCTCTTCAGCGCGCCGTACCCGGCGTTGTTCAGCACGACGAACGCGATCGGCAACCGATGCTGCGCCGCCGTCCACAGCGCCTGGATCGAGAACAGAGCCGACCCGTCGCCGACGAGACAGATCACCTTGCGACGCGGCTCCGCGAGCGCCACGCCGACGGCCGCCGCGATGGCCCAGCCGAGCCCGCCGCTCGCACCCGCGTAGAACCCGCCGGACGCCGTGACCGGCAGATGGTCGTGCAGCACCTCGCGATGCGTCGGGGCCTCCTCGACGATCACGGCATCGCGCGGCATGAGGCGGGCGATCGCGGCCATCAGGTACGCGCCGCTCATGGGACGTCCCGCCGCCGGCACGGGACGGGGCGCGCGTCCGCGCTGCGAGGTCGGCGTGCCCTGCCCCAGCGCGTCGACGAGCATCCGCAGCGCGAGCCGCACGCTGCCGACGAGACTGTCGCCGACGGCCGAACGGGCGGCGTGCCGCGGATCGTCCGTGATCTGGACGAGCTGCGTGCCCGGCTTCACGAACTCGCCGCCGGTATGTACGTGGTACGTGAACACCGGCGCGCCGAGCACGAGCACGACGTCGTGTCCCGCGAGGCGATCGGCGAGTGGTTGCCGCAGCGGCGGAAGGAAGCCGGCGAACAGCGGATGGTCTTCCGGAAAGCTGCACCGCCCCGACATCGGACTCGCCCAGACCGGCGCCCCGAGCCGCTCGACGAGCCGCAGCAGATCGTCCCAGGCGGCGTCCTGATCGACACCCGCACCCGCGACGACGACGGGCGTCCGGGCATCGCGCAACAGATCGGCGAGCCGCCCGACGGCCTCCGTCGACGGTGCGACGTCGGTCTCGACGCGTCGCGACGAAAGCGGGACGGCGATTGCGTCCCAGTCGTCCTCCGGCACCGACACGAAGACGGGTCCGCGGGGACGCTGCATCGCGACGTGGTACGCCCGCTGGATCGCCGCAGGAACATCCTCGGCGCGCGCCGGCTCGACGCTCCACTTCACGTACGGCTTCGGAAACTCCGTCGCCTCGGCCGCATACAGATACGGATCGGTCGGGAACATCGCGCGCGTCTGCTGTCCCGCCGTGATGACGAGCGGCGTGTGGTTCGTGTACGCCGTGAACACGCTGCCGAGCGCGTGACCGACACCGGCGGCCGAGTGGAGATTCACGAATGCCGCGCGCCGCGTGTGCTGCGCCCAGCCGTCGGCCATCGCGACGGCGCAGGATTCCTGCAGCGCGAGCACGTACCGGAAATCGGCCGGCCAGTCGCGGAAGAACTTCATCTCCGTCGACCCCGGATTGCCGAACACGGTGTCCATGCCCAGCTCGCGCATCAGCGCGTGCGTGACGGCGCGGACGGTGCCATCGGATGTCGTCTCGCTCATGGTCGTTTCCTCGGTGTCGTCGTCCGGCTCGGCGCGGTGGCGATGGGCAGTGCGGTCGGCCGCAGGCCATCCGGGCCGAGTTGAACACGCAGGACAGCGCCATCGCAACGGTCGGTGCGGTCGGACCAGACGACATCGCCGCACCGGCCTTGCCGCGACCGATGAAGTATCCTCACGGCCCTTCGTTCCGGATCGAATCTTCCACGTGCGACACATCCGTCGCATGCCGACGCCATCGCCCCGCGACGGCAACCATTGTTACCGTCGACACGGATGTGCGATCGCATTCGTGCGCACCACCAGGGGGAGCCGATGACGTTCTCGACCGAACTGATCGCGGAGATCGCCTGGCCGCTCGCCCTGCTCGTCGCGTGGCTGGCCGGCGAGATGGCATTCCGCTGGTTGAACCTCCCGCGGATCGCGGTCTATGCCATGACCGGATTCGCGCTCGCACCGACCCAGCTCGGATTCCTGCCTGCCGGCACGTCCGGCCCCGCGCTGCTGCTCGCGAACATCGCCTTCGGGCTGATCCTCTTCGAGGCCGGCTACCGCATCAACCTGAGGTGGCTCCGCGCGAATCCGTGGATCGCCGTGACGAGCGTGGTCGAGGCGGGGCTCTCGTTCGCGGTGGTGTACATCGTGGCGTCCGTCGCCGGACTCGCATCGACGGCGGCACTGCTGCTGGCAGCGCTGGCCATGGCCACGTCGCCCGCGACGATCCTCCGGGTCGTGAACGAGCAGCGCTCGGCAGGCCAGGTGACGGAGCGCCTGCTGCATCTGTCGGTTCTGAACTGCGTGCTCTCCGTGCTCGCGTTCAAGATCGTCGTCGGCCTCGCGGTCTTCCACACGTCGGGAAGTCTGTTGCACGCGGTTCGCGGCAGCGCCTTCGTCCTCGCGGCCTCCGCGATGGCAGGTGCCGTCGCGGGGATCGCGCTGTCGGCGCTCCTGCGTCATCTCGAACCGGCGCAGCGCGACAACACGCTCGCCTTCGCGATCACGGTCATCACGATCGTCGCCCTGACCCACGTGCTGCAGCTGTCCCCGGTCGTCGCGGCCCTCACCTTCGGTCTGGCGACCCGTCACAGACGCTCGTTCTTCGGGCGGTCGCAACGCGGCTTCGGCGCGCTCGGCGACATCCTCGCCGTGCTGCTGTTCGTGTTCGTCGCGGCCACCCTCGACTGGCGCCATGTCGTCGCCGGCCTCGGCACCGGCCTCGCGGTGATCGGCGTCCGGCAGCTGGCCAAGATCGCCAGCGTCGGCGCGTTCTCGTACGTGAGCGGCATCTCGCTGCGCAAGGGTCTGCTCGTCGGGCTCGGCACGGCCCCGGTGTCCGCCTTCGTCGTGCTCATGCTCGAGCAGACGCGCCATCTCGGCGTTCATCTGGTCGACGACCTGGCGCCGCTTGCCGCCCTCGCACTTCTTCTCGAGATCCTCGGGCCGGTCATCGTTCGTCGCACGCTCGTCGCGGCCCGCGAGGTCGCACGGGCTCCGGAGGCCTGACATGGCACTCGACGCTTTCACGCCGTCGCGCCGGGGAACGCTCGGCGTCGAACTGGAACTGCAGCTCGTCGCACCGACCGATTTCGATCTTGTGCCCGCGAGCCCCGACATGCTGGCCCTGCTGGTACGCCGTCCCTTCCCGGGGACGGTCACGCCGGAGATCACGCAGAGCATGATCGAGATCGCGACCGGCATTCACGAGAGCCACGCGACGCTCGCAGCCGAACTGATCCAGATGCGCGATGCCCTGGTCGCAGCCGGTGACCGGCTCAACGTCGGCGTGTGCGGCGGGGGCACGCATCCCTTCCAGCACTGGACGGAACGCCGGATCTTCGAGAAGCCTCGCTTCGAGCGCGTGTCGGCGTTGTACGGTTATCTCACGCGACAGTTCACGGTCTTCGGGCAGCACGTCCATCTCGGATGCGCCGACGGGGACGAAGCCCTCTTCCTGCTGCACGCGCTCAACCGATACGTGCCGCATTTCATCGCGCTGGCTGCGTCTTCGCCTTTCGTCCAGGGCACCGACACGCTGTTCGACTCGTCGCGGCTGAACGCGATCTCTGCCTTCCCGCTCAGCGGCCGCGCGCCCTTCCTGATGAGCTGGAACGAGTTCGAGACCCGGTACTTCGACCGGATGGCGCACACCGGCATCGTCGCGAGCATGAAGGACTTCTACTGGGACATCCGCCCGAAGCCCGAGTACGGGACGATCGAGCTGCGGGTCTGCGACACGCCACTCACCGTCGAGCGCGCGGCCGCCATCGCGGCGTACCTGCAGGCCCTCTGCGCGCATCTCCTGGAGCGCGAGGCCCCGGATCCCGTCGAGGACGACTACCTCGTCTACACCCACAACCGCTTCCAGGCGTGCCGCTTCGGGCTCGAGGGCGTCCTGGTGAATCCGCGGACCTACGAACGGGTCACGATCCGCGACGACATCCTGGCCACACTCGACCGCGTTCGACCGAACGCGGCGGCCCTGGGCAGCCTGGGCGCCCTGGACGAGTTGAGGATGATCGCGCTTGCCGGGAACGATGCAGCGGAACTCCGGCGCGCCCGAGCGGAGCGCGGGGCCATCGAGAACGTCGTCGCCACCGCACTCCAGCGCTTCCGCGAATCCAGCCCGATCACGTGAGACGCGAATGGTGCCGACCCGCTTGTCGCGCGTCGGCACCATGAGAAAGAGTCGGCCCGCGCGGCGCACCGTGTCGCGGCCCCGTGGCGAACACACCGGTCAGCGCGGACAGCGCGTTCCGACGTTCGCGCAGGCCGGATGCGAGTCAGTCCGGCACCGTCTTCCGGCCCTTCAATTGATGCGACCGTCCGCGCAGCACGGCGACGAGATCGCCGGACAGGTTGTGCACCGTGACGTCGTACACGCCCGTGCTGCCGGCGCGCGAGACCTCGCGGGCCTCGGCCGTGAGCATGTCGCCGAGCTGCGCCGGCGCGATGAAGTCCACGACGACGCTCGCGGCCACCGTCAATTCGTTGCGGCTGTTGCAGGCGAAGGCAAACGCGGAATCGGCGAGCAGCGTGATGTAGCCGCCGTGACAGATCCCGACGCCGTTCAGCATGTCGCGACGGACCGTCATCGAAAGCCGCGCCGTGCCGGGGCCCATCGCGTCGACGGTCATGCCGACGCCCAGCGCCGCCGGGTCGTGCGCGAGCATCGTGCGTCCGACATGCTCGGCGAGGGCCTGCGGATCGTGCAGGTCGCTCATCGTGCCGGCCTCTTCGTCCGCATGGCGGCCGGCGGGCAGAACGATCTGCGTGCGGCCCGTCGTTGCAGCGTGCATCGAAGATTCGCCTTCGTCTCGAACCCGCATCCGGACGTGCGATCCGCGCCGGTCGGAAGCCGGATGAAGGGGTCTCGCTGCGCGTGGTCGTCGGGGATCATCTTCGGTGTTCGGAGGGGTTTCCCGGCGCGTTGACCGGGGTGTCGACCGACTGTAACGTCGGTCGGAGTACCGGACAAGCAACCCCGCCCCACGCATCCGCGCGCCGCGCCTGCGGCCCCGCGAAGAGGAACGTTCCCATGCCCTGCTACGAGATCGACGGCCTCCGTCCCGTCGTGGACCCGACCGCGTTCGTGCATCCGACGGCCGTGCTGATCGGCGACGTCATCGTCGGCGCCGGCTGCTACGTCGCGCCGAACGCGAGCCTGCGCGG
>CAUJJX010000106.1 GCA_963205165.1 Pseudomonadota bacterium
CAGCGCCTGCGCGCCGACGGCCCCTGCCATCCACATGACGGTCAGCGACGCCGCGGACCCCGTTGCTGCTTTCTGCATCATCGATTCACTCCCGGTCGGCGGTCGGACGGACGGCCACCGACGTCATTGGGTGGAACAGGCACGAATGGATACGGAGGGCGGCGATGCGGGTCACCATGGCAGCGACATCCATTCCGCACCGAAAGCGAGCGACAGGGCGATGGCCAGCACGAGCGCGGCCTGAAGCCAGGCGAGCGACACGAACCATCCCGAAGCGCCGGTCCTGCCGGCAGCGATCGACGTGACCATTCGACACCTCCGCGTGTCCGGGGCACGTACACGCCGACGGCGTGCCGTGACCGGTGCGTCACCCCCGCACCGCGCCGGATGTGCGGTGTACCGAGGGAACGCGTGGGTCGCTTTTCGGCGATGCCGCGGGAACCTTGAGCGGTCCCGAGAGGACCGCGACCGCCCCCGTCCGGGACGGACCGACGCGCGGCCGGTGCGGATGTGCGGACTACAGCCCGGCGAGCACCCGCAGGTGGCTCGCGACGCTGCGACCGAGCGCGTGGAGTTCGTAGCCGCCTTCGAGCATCGAGACGATGCGGCTGCGGCAATGGCGCTCCGCGACGGCGCAGAGCTGCGTCGTGACCCACGCGTAGTCGGCCTCGACGAGCCCGAGCGACGCCATGTCGTCGTCGCGATGGGCATCGAACCCGGCGGAGATGAACAGCATCTCCGGCGCGAATGCATCGAGCGCCGGAAGCCAGAAATTGTCGACCGCCTCGCGGAACTGCCGGCCGGCGCTGTAGGCCGGCAGCGGCACGTTGACCATGCGGTCCGAGCGTCCGTCGACACCGCTGTACGGATAGAAGGGATGCTGGAACGTCGACACCATCATCACGCGCGGATCGGCCGCGAAGATCTGCTCGGTGCCGTTGCCGTGATGCACGTCGAAGTCCGCGATGGCGACCCGTGCGAGCCCGTGCACCTCGAGCGCATGCGCCGCCGCGACCGCGACGTTGTTGAAGAAGCAGAAGCCCATCGCGCGATGCCGCTCCGCATGATGACCGGGCGGACGCACGTTGCAGAACGCGTTGTCGGCCTCGCCGCCGATCACGAGATCCGTCGCGAGCACCGCGGCCCCCGCGGCGCGATAGGCCGCGAGCCGCGTGTGCGGATTCATGGCGGTGTCGGGGTCGAGATGATGCAGGCCGCGTCCGGGCGACACGGCGTCGATGTTGTCCACGTGCTCGACCGTGTGGACCCGCAGCAGCTGCTCGCGCGTGGCGAGCGGTGCGTCGTGCACGTCGAGCGCACCGATCAGGCCGGACGCGATGAGCTGGTCCTCGACGGCACCGAGGCGCGCGGGACATTCCGGATGGTGGGCCCCCATGTCGTGCCGGAGACAGTCGGAGTGATGAATGAACGCGGTGGGCATGGAAGACGGCCGGGGACTCGTTCGTCCGATGGTAGCGCCCGCCGGGCCGTCGGCACAGCACGCGCCCGCACGAGTCGCAGGCCACGATGCCGGCCGTGCGATCCGCGGTCATGCGGGCGTCGTACGTTGCAGGGCTCCTCGCCGCGCGACGCCCGTAGAATGCAGGCCGATCCAGACACCCCGCCGCCCATGTCCGCCCATCCCCTGACCCGCCTGTTCAACCCCGCCAGCGTGGCGATCGTCGGCGCGGGCGAGGATGCCGGGCGGGTCGGTGCCGCCGTCATGCGCAACCTCGCGGCCGGCGGCTTCCGGGGTGCGCTCTACCCGGTGAATCCGCGCCACGCCAGGGTGCTCGACCGGCAGGCGTATCCGAGCCTCGATGCCCTCCCCGCCGCGCCCGATCTCGTCGTGCTCGCGACGCCGCCGGCCACGCTGCCCGATCTCGTCGCCGCGGCCGGTGCGCGCGGCGCCGGTGCCGTCGCGATCCTGTCGTCCGGACTCACCGATCGCACACCCGACGACGCCGGGCTCCTCGCTCGCGTCGCCGAAGTTGCGCGCGATCACCGCGTCCGCGTGCTCGGCCCCAACTCGCTCGGACTGCTCCGCCCGTCGATCGGACTCAACGCGTCGTTCGCCGGCACGGCCGCACGCCCCGGCGCGATGGCCCTCGTGTCTCAATCCGGCGGACTCGTCAGCGCGATGCTCGACTGGGCGATGGCAGACGGACTCGGCTTCTCGAGCGTGATCTCGCTCGGCAACCAGCTCGACGTCGATTTCGCCGAGGCCCTCGACTTCCTGACGAACGACGCGCAGACCGACAGCATCGCGCTCTACGTCGAGAGCGTGCACGGCGCGCGGCGCTTCATGAGCGCGCTGCGGGCCGCCGCCCGGATCAAGCCCGTCGTCGTGCTGAAGAGCGGCCGCGGACCCGCCGGATCGCTCGCCGCCTCGACGCACACCGGCGCGATGGCGAGCCCCGACGAAGCCTTCGACGCCGCGCTCCGTCGCGCCGGCGCCGTGCGCGTCGCGAACTACACGCAGCTCTTCGGCGCCGCGAAGTACCTGTCGTCGCGCTTCCGCCCGGTCGGTCATCACCTCGCGATCGTCACGAACGGTGGCGGCCCCGGCGTCATGGCCGTCGACCGCGCGACCGAGAGCGGACTCGCGATGGCGGAGTTCGCGCCGGACACGGTGAAGACGCTCGACGAACTGCTGCCGCAGAGCTGGTCGCGCGGCAATCCGGTCGACGTGCTGGAAGACGCCGGCCCCGAACGCTTCCGCCGCGCGCTCGATGCCTGCCTGTCCGATCCGGGCACGGACGGCGTCGTCGCGATCGTCACGCCGCAGGCCATGACCGACACGGCCGCCGTCGCGAAGGCGATCGCCGAAACCTCGACCGCGCACTACAAGCCGCTCATCGCATGCTTCATGGGCGAGGCCACCGTCGCCGGACCGAGGCAGTCGCTGCAGGCAGCGGGCGTACCGACGTTCCGGTCGCCGGATCCGGCCGTCGAGGCCTTCGCGTACATCGTCGCGTTCTATGCGAACCAGCGGCTGCTGATGCAGGTCCCGGGACCGCTCGACGACGACCGGCGTCCACCCGACATCGAGGGTGCGCGGCGCCTGATCGACACCGCCGTCGCGAGCGGCCAGCGCACGTTGTCCGAAACCGATTCGAAGGCCGTGCTCGCGGCATTCGGCATCCCGGTGGCGCAGACCGTCGTGACGCACAGCGCCGACGAGGCCGTCGAGGTCGCGTCGCGCATCGGCTTCCCGGTCGTGATGAAGATCCATTCCGACGACGTCACGCACAAGTCCGACGTCGGCGGCGTGCGGCTCAACGTGACCACGCCGGACCAGGTGCGCGCCGCGTGGTCGCAGATCGGCCAGAACGTCCTCGCCGCCCGCCCGGACGCCCGCGTCGCAGGCATCGCCATCGAGCCGATGATCGTGAAGCCGAACGGCCGCGAGATCATGGTGGGTGTCCTGCGCGACCCGGTGTTCGGTCCGCTGATCGCGCTCGGTGCCGGCGGCACGCAGGTGGAACTCATCAGCGATCGCGCCGTCGCCCTGCCCCCGCTGAACGGCCTGCTCGCACGCAATCTCATCGATCGGACGCGCGTCGCTGCAACGCTCGCCGCGTGGCGCGGCATGCCGGCTGCCGATCTGGATGCGCTGGAAGAAGTGCTGCTGCGCGTGTCCGAGATGGTGTGCGAGCTGCCATGGCTCGAGCAGCTCGACATCAATCCGCTGATCCTCGACGAGCACGGCGCCGTCGCCGCCGATGCGCGCCTCGTGCTCGCCGCGCCCGCGGACGATCCGTGCGTCGACCGCTACGCACACATGGCGATCTGCCCGTACCCGGGCCACCTCGTCCGGACGTGGACGATGCGCGACGGCCGCGAGGTCACGGTGCGCCCGATCCGGCCGGAAGACGCCGAGATGGAGCAGGCGTTCGTCGTCCACGGCATGTCGGACGAATCGCGCTACTACCGCTTCGCGAACGCGCTCCACGAGCTGTCGGACAAGATGCTCGTGCGCTTCACGCAGATCGACTACGACCGCGAGCTGGCCCTCGTCGCTGTCGTTCACGAGGACGACGGCGACCGGCAGGTCGGCGTCGCGCGCTACGTGATCGACCCGGGCGGCACGAGCTGCGAATTCGCGCTGGCCATCGCCGACGCGATCCAGGGCCAGGGCGTCGGCGGCCGCCTTCTTACGTACCTGATGGATGTCGCCCGCACGCGCGGGCTGCGCGAGATGGTCGGCTACGTCCTCGGGCAGAACACCCGGATGCTGCATCTCATGACGAAGCTGGGCTTCGCCGTGATGACCGATCCGGACGACAACTCGATGCGGATCGTCGTGCGGCGGCTGGCCGAGTAGTGGTTCGCACCGTCGATGCCGGATGCCTCGCTGCGGGTGACCACGACGCCAGCCATCGGCGATGCACCTCCATGTTCGCCCGCCCGCTGCCGATAACGCAGTTCCCGCCGCACACACTCGACGACGCGACCACCGAATGAACTCCGAACTCCAGCCGGCGCTCGCCGCCATCGACGCCATCGTTCTCGGCAAGACCCGCGAGGTGCGGCTCACGCTCGCCTGCGTGCTCGCGCGCGGCCACCTCCTCATCGAGGACGTCCCGGGCGTCGGCAAGACGACGCTCGCCCACGCCGTCGCGCGCGTGCTGGGCCTCGCGTTCCAGCGCATCCAGTTCACGGCCGACCTGCTGCCCGCGGACATCCTCGGCGTGTCGGTGTACGACCGCGAGCTGCGCCGCTTCGACTTTCATCCCGGCCCCGTCTTCTCGCAGGTCGTGCTCGCGGACGAGGTGAACCGCGCGACGCCGAAGGCGCAGAGCGCGCTGCTGGAGGCGATGGAGGAACAGCAGGTCACGATCGAGGGCAGCACGCGTCCGCTGCCGACGCCGTTCTTCGTGATCGCGACACAGAATCCGTCGCACCAGGTCGGCACGTATCCGCTGCCGGAATCGCAGCTCGACCGCTTCCTGATGCGGCTCCATCTCGGCTTTCCCGATGCCGCCGCGGAACGCGCCCTGCTGGCCGGCGATACGCGAAAGTCGCTCATCGCGTCGGTGAAGCCGGTGCTCGATGCACCGCGGCTGCTCGCGCTCCAGACCGCCGCCGCCAATGTCCACGTCGCGCCCGCGCTGCTCGACTACATCCAGGCGCTCCTCGCGCATTCGCGCCGGTCGCCGGCCTTCGCCGCCGGCCTGAGTCCGCGCGCCGGACTCGCCCTCCTCGCGGCCGCCCGCGCGTGGGCCTTCATCGACGGACGCAAGGCCGTCCTGCCGGAGGACGTGCAGGCCGTGCTGCCCGGCGTCGCCGGCCATCGACTGCAACCCGCCGAGGGCTCGACGACCGACGGCGACGCGCTCGCCCGGCGCCTCGCGACCGAAGTGGCGGTGCCCTGACGGCGTGGCTGCGTCCACGTCCCGCCGGGGTCGACGCGCCGGGCCACCGCCCGAGGCCAGCGCGCGACTCGACCGCAAGCGCATCTACATCGTCCCGACGCGTGCCGGATTCGCGCTCGCCGTGACGCTGCTCCTGATGCTCGCCGGGTCGATCAACTACAACCTCGGTCTCGGCTACGTGCTCACCTTCCTGCTCGGCGGGCTCGGTGTCGTCGGCATGCTCCACACGTGGCGCAACCTCGCGGGGCTCGTGCTGACGCCCGGCCGCACGAACCCCGCGTTCGCGGGCGAGCACGTCGTCTGGCGCGTCGTCGCCGACAACGCGAGCGGGTTGCCGCGTCACCGGATCACGCTCGCGTTCGAGCGCGCGCTGCCGGCCGTCATCGACGTCGCACCCACGGGGAGCGCGATCGCGGAACTCGCGGAACCCGTGAGCGTCCGCGGACCGCTGCGTCCCGGGCGGCTGCGCATCGAGAGCCGCTGGCCGCTCGGCCTGTTCCGCGCGTGGGCGTATGCGGATCTCGACCTGTCGACACTCGTCTATCCACATCCCGAAACCGGCGCACCGCCGCTGCCGCCGGCGAATCCGCAGCCCGGCGCGAGCGGACGCAGCCTCCGCGGCGAGGACGACTTCGCCGGCCTGCGCAGCTATCGTCCCGGCGACGCACCCGGCCGCATCGCCTGGAAGAGCGCAGCGCGCGGCGAGACGCTGCTGACGAAGCAGTTCGAGGGCGGCGACGGCGGCGCGCTGCTCTGGCTCGACCGCTCGACGCTGCCGCGCGAACTCGACGAGGAACGCGCGCTGTCGCGGCTCACGGCCTGGGTGCTCGCCGCGGACACCTCACGGTTGCGATACGGATTGCGCCTGCGCACGCAGGAGATCGCGCCCGAGAGCGGTGCCGTGCATCGCACGCACTGCCTCGAAGCACTGGCACTGCACGGTCGTCGCGAGGGTCCCGATGGCCGCCGCTGATCCGGTGCCGGTCACCCTGCCCCGCGGCCAGGCGCTCGCGCTGACCACGAGCCTCGCGCTCGTCCTCGCACCGCACGCCGCGCATCTGCCGATCTGGATCACGGTGATCGCTGCATTCACCGTAGCGCTGCGTGCAGGCTTCGCATGGCGCGGTTACGGGCTCCCGCCGAACTGGCTGCTCGCACCACTCGCTCTGGCCGGCGCCGCGGGGACATGGCTGTCGTTCGGCGCGCTGTTCGGACGCGATGCCGCCGTCGCCCTGCTGATCCTGATGCTCTCGTTGAAGCTCATGGAACTGCGCACGGCGCGCGACGCGATCGTCCTCGTGTTCCTCGCGTACTTCGCGGTCGTCACGAACTTCCTCTATTCGCAGACGATCGTCGTCGGGCTCTACCTGCTCGCGTGCGTCTGGCTCATCACCGCGAACCTGATCGCGCTGCAGAGTGCCGGCACGATCGCCACGCGCGCGCTGGTGCGACAGGCCGGCCTGCTGCTCGCGCAGGCGGCGCCGCTGATGCTCGTGCTGTTCCTGCTGTTCCCGCGCATCCAGGGACCGCTGTGGGCGATCCCGCAGGTGTCGTCGGGCGGCGTGTCCGGACTCTCGGATTCGATGTCGCCCGGCAGCCTGTCCAGCCTCAGCCTGTCCGACGCGGTCGCCTTCCGGGTGGAGTTCGAGACGCCGCCGCCGAAGCCCGCGACGCTGTACTGGCGCGGCCCGGTCATGTGGGACTTCGACGGCCGGACCTGGCGCAACACCCACACGATGGCCCCCGGGCGCACGGACATCCAGCTCCTCGGCGACGCGCTGCGATACCACGTCACGCTCGAAGCGCACGACACACGCTGGCTCTTCGCGCTCGACGTGCCGGCGACGCTGCCGCCGGCCGCGAGCCTCACGTCCGATCTGCAACTGCTCGCGGTGCGTCCCGTGCGCGAACGAATGCGCTACACGGCCAGCTCGTTCGTCGACTACCGGCTCGGGCGCGGCGAAGCGCTGAACCAGCTCGTGCGTGCGTCGCGGATCCCCGGTGGCCACAACCCGCGGGCTCGCGAACTTGCTGCCGGATGGCAGGCCGCGGGCCTCACGCCCGAGGCGATCGTGCAGCGCGGTCTCGCGCTCTTCCGCGAGCAGCCGTTCTTCTACACGCTCGCGCCGCCGCTGCTGGAAAGCAGCGACAACATCGACGAATTCCTCTTCGGGACTCGCCGAGGCTTCTGCGAACACTTCGCCGGCGCGTACGCGTTCCTGATGCGCGCGGCGGGTGTCCCGGCGCGCATCGTCACGGGCTACCAGGGCGGGACATTCAATCCGGTCGGCGGCTACCTCGTCGTCCGCCAGTCGGACGCGCACGCATGGGTCGAAGTCTGGATCCGCGAGACCGGCTGGACACGCGTCGATCCGACGGCCGCCGTGTCGCCGCAGCGCATCGAGGCCGGACTCGCCGCGACGATCCCGGCCGGTGGCGCCGTGCCGCTGCTCGATCGCGCCGACAGCGCGTGGCTGCGGCAGATCCGCTTCGCACTCGACGCGGCCGCGAACGGCTGGAACCAGTGGGTGCTCGACTACTCGCCGGAACGGCAGCAACGGACGCTGTCGCTGCTCGCCGGGCGCGCGGTGTCGTGGCGCGGCATCGCGATCGCACTCATCGTCGCGACGGGCATCGTCGTGGGCGTGCTCGCGCTGCTGATGTTCCGGAAGTCCCGGGCCGCCGCTCGGGATCCCGCGGTCATCGCATGGGATGCGCTGTCACGGAAACTCGGACGCGCCGGGCTCGCCCGCCGACCGGACGAAGCGCCCGGCCGGTACGTCGCGCGCGTGTCTGCTGCAAGACCGGAACTCGCGTCGGCAATGAAGACGATCGGCGCGCTGTACCTGCGATTGCGATACGAGAAAGGCGGCACCGCGGCACATCTCGCGCGGCTGCGTGGTGCCGTGCGGGCGCTGCGGGTGCGCTGACGAAACGGCAGCCTGCGGGACAGGAAAGTACCGGAGGAAGGACTGGGAAATCACGCGCAGGCGGGTCGCCGCGCATTCGCGGGACGATCAGCCTCCCGGCAGCCTGCCCAGCGGATCGAGCGGCTTGCCGAAGCGGCGGATCTCGAAATGGAGTCCGACACGCGTCGCATCGGAGTCGCCCATTTCCGCGATCTTCTGACCGCGCTTCACGAGGTCTCCCTCCTTCACGGCGAGCGCGCTGTTGTGCGCGTAGACGGACAGGTAGGTC
This sequence comes from Pseudomonadota bacterium, assembly GCA_963205165.1. Lineage (GTDB taxonomy): Bacteria > Pseudomonadota > Gammaproteobacteria > Burkholderiales. The sequence continues at coordinate 8,577 of CAUJJX010000106.1, forward strand.
TCGTTGTGCTTCACGATCACGAGCCGTCCGTAGCCGCGCAGACCGCTGCCGCTGTAGACGACGCGGCCGCCCGCAGCCGCCGAGATCGGCTGCCCCGCGCGACCTCCGATGCCGACGCCCTTGAGCCGCCCGCTCTCGCCGAAGCGATAGAGGAGATCCCCGCGGACAGGCCAGGACCAGTCGATGGAATCGTCGTCGGCTGCGGGCGAATCCTTCTCGGTGTCGGAGCGCTCGGTCGTCTTCACGGCCGCCGGTTTCGGTTCGGTCACGGCCGGTCTGGCATCGGCGACGGCCGACTTCACATCTGCGGCGCTCGCCTTCGGATCGGTCGCGACAGGTGCCCGGACCGAAGCGACGACCGGCGTACCGGGGCGAGTCATGCGCGCGAGCGCCTGATCGCTGTAGGGCTGCGTCAGGGCACGCGGCTCGGTGAGGACAGGCACCGTGCTCGCGACTGTCGGCTTGTTCGGTGTGACGTCGATGGGCGCGTCGCCGGGTTTCGGGAGCGCGTCGCCCGTCACCGGCGACGGCGCGGCAAGCGGCTTCACGTCGGGGGCGGCGTCCTTCGGGACGGTGGTGTCCTTCGCTGAAGAGGCGTCCTTCGCGGCGACCGGGTCCTTCACGAGTGGCGTGAGGCGCAACCGCTGTCCGGCGAAGATGCGCCCGGGGTCCTGAATGTCGTTCCAGGCCGCGAGCTCGCGGTAATCGAATCCGAAGTCGAGGGCGATGCCGAAGAGCGTGTCGCCACGCTCGACGACGTAGGACTCCGGCCGCTCGTCGCCACGCCTGCGCGAAGGCTTCGCGACGGGCTTCGATGCGCCGACGTGGCGGACGACCGTGGGCGCCGACGCGGGACCGACCGGTTGCTCGCGGAAGGACGCACAACCCGCGGCAAGCAGCGCTGCAACCAGCAGCGGAACGAAACGAGGAAGGATCGGCGTCACACCCGCGTGCCGGGCAGGAGCGGCACGAAGTTGACGTTCTCGAGACGGGTTTCGACGAACGCGCGGTCGGTCCGTTCGATCATGACGAGCCGCTGCTCCTTCGTGCCGATCGGCATGACGAGACGCCCGCCGATGTCGAGCTGCGCTGTCAGCGCCTCGGGCACTTCGGCCGCCGCGGCCGCCATCACGATGGCGTCGAACGGTGCGATGTCCGGCAGGCCGAGCTGACCGTCTGCGTGCTTCAGCTTGACGTTGGTCGCGCGCAGTTCGCGGAGGCTGCGCCGGGCTTTCCCGAGAAGCGCCGCGATGCGCTCGATCGAGTAGACCTCCCGCGCGATCCTGGAGAGCACGGCCACCTGGTAGCCACAGCCCGTCCCGATCTCGAGCACGCGACCGAGTGATCGTCCGCCGCGTGCAAGTTCGAGCATGCGCGCGACGGTGAGCGGTGCCGAGATCGTCTGGCCGAATCCGATCGGGAGTGCGAAGTCGTCGTACGCCCGGCTCGCGAGTGCCTCGTCGACGAAGATGTGACGCGGCACCTCGCCCATGGCCGCGAGGACGGTCTCGTCACGGATGCCCTGCTCGCGGAGACGCTCGACCATGCGCATGCGCGTGCGCTGCGAGGTCATGCCGATGCCGAGATGGCGGGAATCCATGGCGACGGCCCTCAGGCGCCGATCCAGGTGCGCACGGTGTCGATCTGGCCGAAGTGCGTGAGATCCATCTGCAGCGGCGTGATCGAGACGCGCGAATTCGCGACGGCATGGAAGTCGGTGCCCGGGCCCGCATCGGCGGCCATGCCGGCCGCGCCGACCCAGTACACGGTCTGACCGCGCGGATTGGTCGTGCGAACGACACCTTCGGCCTTGTGACGCTTGCCAAGTCGTGTGACCTCGGTGCCGGCGAGCTGGTCGTGCGGTAGGTCGGGTACGTTGACGTTCAGCAGGAAGGGCGCCGCCGGCGGATGCGACATGATGCGTCTGACGAGATCGGCGGCGACGCGTCCGGCTGTCGCGTAGTTGCCGGCATGATGGTTCGCGAGCGACATCGCGATGGCAGGCACACCGAGGAGGAAGCCTTCGGTGGCGGCCGCGACAGTGCCGGAGTAGATGGTGTCGTCGCCCATGTTGGCGCCGTGATTGATACCCGAGACGACGATGTCGGGCAGGTGCTCGAGCAACCCCGTGACCGCGAGATGCACGCAGTCGGTCGGCGTGCCGTTGACGTACTGGTAACCGAGGTGGGAGCGCCGCACGGTGAGCGGACGATCGAGCGTCAGGGAATTGCTGGCGCCGGAGCGATCGCGCTCGGGTGCGACGACCGTGACTTCACCGAGTGGCGCGAGCGCTTCGGCCAGAGCCTGAAGGCCCGGGGCGAAGTAACCATCATCGTTGCTGAGGAGAATCCGCATGGCGGTGGCCGCGCTCGGGAAGATATTCCTCGCTGGCCGGAGAGGCCGTGAACACAGTCGCTGTGACGCGGTGCGCTCCCGTCTCCGCTCGCGACGCACGCCATGAAACTGCGCACATTCGCGTCACGCGCGTCGCATGGAGCGACGCCTACGACGCCATCTTGGAATTTTTGTACTTCGAGAAACTGGTCGGGGCGAGAGGATTTGAACCTCCGACCACCTGCACCCCATGCAGGTACGCTACCAGGCTGCGCTACGCCCCGACGAAGACCCGAATTATATCGGAGGGACCCCACCGACGGCAACGAAAAGAGCGGGGCGATGTCCCCGGATTTCGTCAGTTCGCGAGCAGCGCGATCACCTCGCGCAACTCGTTGCGAAGCGATGCGTAGTCACCGGACTTCTGCGCTGCGGAGGTCGCCGCTGATTCGCCACGCGTGCCATCGCCTGCCGACTGATCGAGACGATGCCGTGCCCCGCTGATCGTGAAGCCCTCTTCGTAGAGAAGCTCGCGGATACGACGGATGAGCAGGACTTCGTGGTGCTGGTAGTAGCGCCGGTTGCCGCGTCGCTTGACGGGCTTCAGCTGCGTGAATTCCTGTTCCCAGTAGCGCAGGACATGCGGCTTCACCCCGCAAAGTTCGCTCACTTCACCGATCGTGAAATAGCGCTTGGCGGGGATGGGCGGCAGGACGATCTTGGAGTCGTTACTCGGCGTTTCCATGGTAGTTCTTTTCCACCATGGCCTTCAGCTTCTGGCTGGCGTGGAAGGTGACCACACGCCGAGCGGTGATCGGGATCTCTTCGCCGGTCTTGGGATTGCGACCCGGCCGCTGGGGTTTGTCGCGGAGCTGGAAATTGCCGAAGCCCGAAAGTTTCACGCCGTCACCGTTCTCGAGGGCGATGCGAACCTCCTCGAAGAACGTTTCGACCATGTCCTTGGCTTCACGCTTGTTGAGCCCGACCTTCTCGAACAGCAGATCGGCGAGCTCCGCCTTGGTAAGGGTCATGATGCGGCCTCTACGTCCTCAACTTGGCGCCGAACGACTGTTCGAGCAGAGCTACTGCGGCGGCCATGACCTGGTCGGCATCGGCGTCCACAAGCGTGCGATGAGTATCTTGCATCAGCACCCGGAAGGCAAGACTGCGTTTCCCGTTTTCCACGCCTTTTCCGCGATATACGTCGAATATCTCGACGCTCTCGACGATCGGAGGCAGCCCTTCTCGAAGCCGGTCGAGCATCGCACTGGCCGGAACGGCGTCGTCGACGAGCACGGCCAGATCGCGTCTCAGACCGGGCAGCCGAGACAGTTCGCGCGGCTTCGGGAGACCCCGCGCCTGCACCGCCGCGAGATCGAGTTCGAACACGGCGACGGGCGTCGGCAGATCGAAATTCCGCTGCCAGCGCGGATGCACTTCCCCGATCCAGCCGATGGCGACGCCGTCGATCAGCACGCGCGCCGAACGTCCGGGATGCAGCGCCGGATGCACCGCCGGTTCGCACCGGACGACGAGCGGTGCGAGCAGCGCCTCGACATCCCCTTTCACGTCGAAGAAGTCGACGGCGCGGGACGGTTCCGCCCACTGCTCGTCGGATGCCGGACCGAACGCAGCACCCGCGATGCGCGTGGGTTGATGAATTCCGGTGACGCTCAACGGGCCATCCTCGACGCTCGCATCGCGGACGAACACGCGACCGATCTCGAAGACGCGGACGCGCGCCGACTTGCGATTGACGTTGTAGCGGATGTTCGCGAGCAGTCCGCCGAGCAGCGTCGAGCGCATCACCGAGAGCTGGCTCGCGATCGGATTGAGCACGCGGATCGGATCGGTGACGCCGCCGAGATCGGCTTCCCAGGACGCTTCGACAAAACTGAAATTGATGGTCTCGTGATAACCGAGCCCCGCCATGCGTTCGCGGACCTCGTGGACCGTACGCCGGGATTCGGGCTGTGCACGCATCACGGCCGGCGCCACGGGCGGCAGCGCCGGGATGCGATCGAAACCGTAGACCCGCGCGATCTCCTCGATGAGGTCTTCCTCGATCGCCAGATCGAAACGGTACGACGGCGGTGCGACGACGAATGTCTCGCCGTCCGCGCCGAACTCACGCGCACTCGGAAGTCCGAGACGATCGAAGATCTCGCCCATCTCGCCGGCGGAAATCGCGACACCGATCACCTTGCGGGCGCGCTCCACTCGCATGCGCACCGGCGGCCGCTCGGGAAGATTCGCGACGACATCGGACAACGGCCCGGCTTCGCCGCCGCAGATGTCGAGGATCAGGCGCGTTGCGCGTTCGATACCTTCGACGTTGTTGTCGAAATCCACGCCACGCTCGAAACGATGCGACGCGTCGCTTCCGAAGTTGTAGCGGCGCGCGCGACCGGCGATCGCGTCGGGAAAGAAGAACGCGGCCTCCAGGAAACAGTTCGTGGTCTCGAGATCCGCCTTCGTCGTCTCGCCGCCCATGATCCCGGCGAGGCCGATCGGACCGCGGTCGTCGGTGATCGCGAGAACCGTCGGATCGAGTGCGATGGTCTGGCCGTTCAGGAGTTCGAGCGATTCATCGGTTCGCCCGAAGCGCACGTCGATCGGGCCCCGCAGTTTGTCGGCGTCGTACACGTGGAGCGGTCGACCGAGTTCGAGCATCACGTAGTTCGTGACGTCGACGAGGGCCGAGATGCAGCGCTGGCCGGCACGCTCGAGTCGCTGCCGCATCCAGTCGGGCGTGGCTGCGTTGGCGTTCACGTTGCGGATGACACGACCGGTGAAACGGCCACATCCATCCGGGGACGAAATCCGGACGGGGTGTGTCGCTTCGATCATCGCGGGCACGGCGGGAATCGCCGGCGGCGTCAGCGGCGTTCCGGTGAGGGCAGCGACCTCACGCGCGATCCCGAGGATCGACAGGCAGTCCGCGCGATTCGGCGTGAGCTTGACGGTGAAGAGCTGATCGTCGAGGTCCAGCGCGTCGCGCAGGTTCCGGCCGACGGTCGCATCGGCCGGCAGCACGAGCAGGCCGCTCTGGTCATCCGAGAGACCCAGCTCGCGTGCCGAGCACAGCATGCCTTCGCTGTCGACGCCACGCATCGCCGCGCGGCGGATTTCCATCACCGCACCATCGGCAGCGGGCAGCTTCGCCCCGACGCGCGCGAGCGGCGCCTTCATGCCCTCGACGACGTTCGGTGCACCGCACACGATCTGGAGCACCTCGCCACCGCCGACATCCACGCGGCAGACCCGCAGGCGATCGGCGTTCGGATGCTTCTCGAAACTCAGGACCTGCGCCACGACGATGCCCTCGAAGGGTGGCGCCACCGGATCGCAGTTCTCGATCTCGAGCCCGGACATCGTGAGCAGATGGGACAGTGCCGCCGTGTCGATCGGCGGGTTGGCGAGGGTGCGCAGCCAGCTCTCGGAAAATTGCATGATCGATCCTCAGGCGAACTGCTCGAGGAAGCGCAGATCGCCCTCGAAGAACAGCCGCAGGTCGCCGACGCCGTAGCGCAGCATGGTCAGACGTTCGAGCCCCGAACCGAATGCGAAGCCGACGTAGCGTTCCGGGTCGAGTCCGAAGTTGCGGATGACGCGCGGGTGTACCTGACCGGAACCGGAGATCTCGAGCCAGCGGCCCTTCAGCGGTCCCGAGTCGAACATCATGTCGATCTCGGCGGACGGCTCCGTGAACGGGAAGAACGAAGGACGGAAGCGCACCTGCAGCCGGTCGGTCTCGAAGAAACGGTGCAGGAAGTCGGTGTACACCCCCTTGAGATCCGCGAAGCTGATGTTCTCGCCGATCCAGAGGCCCTCGACCTGATGGAACATCGGCGAGTGCGTGGCGTCGGAGTCGATCCGGTACGTGCGACCCGGGGCAATCACCTTGATAGGCGGCTTGTGCATCCGGGCATACCGGACCTGCATCGGGCTCGTGTGGGTCCGCAGGAGCAGTCCGCCTTCGACGTAGAAAGTGTCGTGCATCGAGCGCGCCGGGTGGTTCTCCGGCTGGTTCAGCGCCGTGAAGTTGTGCCAGTCGGTCTCGATCTCGGGGCCGTCGGCCACGTCGAAACCGATGGAGGCAAAGATCTCCTCGACGCGCTGCCACGTCCGGGAAATCGGATGGATGCTGCCCCTCGTCCGCGCGCGGCCGGGCAGCGTGACGTCGATTGATTCCTCGCGGAGCCGCGCCTCGAGCACGCTCTGCGCGAGAGTGTCTCGCCGGGCGGTCAGCGCGGACTCGATGCGTTCCTTCGCGGCATTGATGCGCCCCCCGACCTCCCGGCGCTGCTCAGGATCGAGCTTGCCGAGCGTCTTCAGGATTTCGGTGAGTCGGCCTGACTTGCCGAGATAGCGCGCCTTGCACTGATCGAGCGCCGCGTCATCTGCGGCCGCGCCGAAGACATCCAGCGCCTCGGCGACGATGGCATCGAGATCTTCCATGACTTCCCCAAGTCACAACAAAAAAAGGAGGCCGGATGGCCTCCTTTCTGCGACCGGTTACCCGGCGCTCAACTGCCGAGACTGGCCTTCGCCTGGTTCACCAGCTGCGCGAACGCAGGCTTGTCGAACACGGCGATGTCGGCGAGGACCTTGCGATCCACCTCGACGGCAGCCTTCTTCAGGCCGTGCATGAACGTGCTGTAGGTCAGGCCGAGTTCACGCGCTGCGGCGTTGATACGGGCAATCCACAGACCACGGAAATCGCGCTTGCGATTGCGGCGGTCGCGGTAGGCATACTGACCTGCACGCATCACCGCTTCCTTGGCGATACGGAAAACTGTACTGCGACGGCCGCGGTAACCCTTGGCGGCGTCCAAGACCTTCTTGTGCTTTGCGTGTGCTGTTACACCGCGTTTGACTCGTGGCATCTCCGATCCTCCTTACGCGTAGGGCATCATGGCGCGCACTGAGCCCGTGTTGGACTCGTGCACCTGCGTGGTACCGCGCAGGTTGCGCTTCCGCTTGGTCGTCTTCTTCGTGAGGATGTGGCGCAGGAAAGCCTTCCCGCGCTTGATGCCACCACTGCCCTGGGCGCGGAATCGCTTCGCCGCACCACTCTTCGTCTTCATCTTCGGCACTTGTAACTCCTGTTTATCTGCACTGCACGGCGGACCGTTGCCAGCCCCTTCGATTGCCGTGACAGCGCTTGTTGGGCGCGCCACCCGCCGCGGGCAGCACACCGGGAACATCTACCGCTACTTCTTCTTGGGAGAGAGCACCATGATCATCTGGCGTCCCTCGAGTTTCGGAAACTGCTCGACGACGCCATAGGGCTCTAGCTCGTTCCGGACGCGTTCCAGAAGCTTGATGCCGAACTCCTGGTGCGCCATCTCGCGACCACGAAAACGGAGCGTAACCTTCGTCTTGTCGCCCTCTTCCAGAAACTTGATCAGGTTGCGAAGCTTGATCTGGTAATCGCCTTCGTCCGTACCAGGACGAAACTTGATCTCCTTCACCTGGATCTGCTTCTGCTTGAGCTTGGCGTCGTGCCGCTTCTTCGCCTCGCTGTACTTGAATTTGCCGAAGTCCATGATCCGGCAGACCGGCGGCTTCGCCGTGGGAGCGATCTCGACAAGATCGAGCTCCGCTTCTTCTGCCGCCCGGATCGCCTCTGCAAGAGTGACGACACCGAGCTGCTCCTGGTTCGGGCCAACGAGTCGGATTTCGGGCGAATTGATTTCACCGTTGATCCGCAGTTCACGATCGTGAAGGATGGACGTGCTCTCCGAGATGAATTAAACGCCGACCGGCAATTCCGATCGCAGTCGCCGGATGAATTCATCCACTGGCATCTGCCCCAGATCCTGCCCCCCGCGCACACGTACTGCCACCTGCTCCGCCGCCACTTCCTTGTCACCGATGACAAGCTGATAGGGCAGCTTCATCAAGCTATGTTCTCGAATCTTAAAGGTAATCTTCTCATTCCTCAAGTCACCTTCAACGCGCAACCCGGCGGCCCTCAGCGTCCGGACCACCTGCTCCGTGTACGCCGCCTGTGCCGCGGAGATGTTCAACACGACCACCTGCACAGGGGCGAGCCAGACGGGCAGCGCACCCGCATGGTTCTCGATGAGGATGCCGATGAAACGTTCGAGGGATCCGAGGATGGCCCGGTGCAGCATCACGGGCACCTTGCGGGTGTTGTCCTCGTCGACGTACTCGGCACCGAGACGACCCGGCAACGCGAAGTCGAGCTGGAGAGTTCCGCACTGCCAAACGCGGCCGATGGAATCCTTCAACGAGAATTCGATCTTCGGACCGTAGAAGGCGCCTTCGCCCGGATTCGTCTCCCAGGCGAGACCCTTCGCATCCAGTGCCGCACCGAGTGCTGCCTCCGCGCGGTCCCAGACCTCATCGGACCCGATCCGCTTCTCGGGCCGAGTCGACAGCTTGATGAGAATGTCGTGGAAGCCGAAGTCGGCGTAGATCCGTTGCAGCAGATCGATGAAATCGGCCGCCTCGCCCTGCACCTGATCTTCGCGACAGAAGATGTGCGCGTCGTCCTGGGTAAACCCCCGGACCCGCATGATCCCGTGGAGCGCGCCGGACGGCTCGTTGCGATGGCACGAGCCGAACTCGGCCAGACGCAGCGGAAGGTCGCGGTAACTCTTCAGACCATGATTGAAGATCTGCACGTGCCCCGGGCAATTCATGGGCTTCACGGCATAGTCACGATGTTCCGAATGCGTCGTGAACATATGCTCGCGGTAGTTCTCCCAGTGCCCCGAACGCTCCCAGAGCACACGGTCCATGACCTGCGGCGTCTTAACTTCACGATAGCCGCTGGCGGTCAGTGCGCGCCGCATGTACTGCTCGATCTGCTGCCAGATCGCCCAGCCATTCGGGTGCCAGAACACCATGCCCGGCGCGTCGTCCTGGACGTGGAAGAGTTCGAGCTGGCGACCGAGCTTGCGGTGATCCCGCTTCTCGGCCTCTTCCAGCATGTGCAGGTAGGCATCCTGATCGGGCTTGGCAGCCCAGGCCGTGCCGTAGATGCGCTGGAGCATCTCGTTGCGCGAGTCGCCGCGCCAGTAGGCGCCGGCGACCTTCATCAGCTTGAACACCTTCAGCCGCCCGGTCGACGGCACGTGCGGACCACGACAGAGATCGACGAAGTCGCCCTGGCGATAAAGCGAGACATCCTCGCCCGCCGGGATCGAACCGATGATCTCCGCCTTGTATCTCTCGCCGATGGACGCGAAGTAGGCCACCGCCTCGTCACGGGCCTTGACCTCGCGACTGACCGCGAAATCGCGGCTGGCGATCTCCGCCATGCGCTTCTCGATCACGACGAGATCGTCGGGCGTGAAGGACCGGCTGTACGAGAAGTCATAGTAGAAGCCGCTCTCGATCACCGGACCGATGGTCACCTGAGCCTCGGGGAACAGCTCTTTCACGGCATGCGCGAGCAGGTGCGCCGTGGAATGCCGGATGACATCCAGACCTTCGGGATCCTTCGCCGTCACGATGGCGACATTGCAGTCGCCCGAAACCGTGAACGACGTGTCGACGAGCTGGCCGTCGACCTTGCCGGCCAGCGCAGCCTTTGCAAGACCGGGACCGATGGACGATGCGATCTCTGCGATCGTCACCGGCCCGGGAAACTCCCTGGTCGCCCCGTCGGGCAAGCGTACAGTCGGCATTGCGAATGTGGACCCGAAAATGAGACAGGAGTCAGGGCCGGGTTGCCGGAACGCATGCTCCGGCGCCTGTTGCCTGACTCCTGTCTTTGTCTGGTAGGCGCGATTGGACTCGAACTAAACCGAGGGGGAACGGAGGGTAACCCGTCGGGTATCGCTCAGAGGCAGACGCGACGATCTAGCCCCGAAGTATACCCAGCGTTCCCCCATTTTGTCCCTGAATTTGTCCCCGAGACGCGCCGGATCATCGTCGAGCGACGGCGACGATCCGGCGCCATCTTCCGCGGGTTACGGCTTCGGCTTCGGCAACGGTCGGCGCGTCGGGCGACGAGGCGGGCGAGCCTTGCATGCTTCTTCAGGCGGAGCGAGCGCCGGGATCCGCTTCAGGTAGCCAAGGCTCGCGGGATCCTTCTTCGTGAAGTAGTTCACCCCGTACTCGGGCAGCCAGACCTCTCGGAACCATCGCCGGAAATCCGCGAGCAGATGGTCGGGATAGAGCTTCGCCTCGACGATGCGACCGTCCTGATAGTCGTGGTCGTAAACGTAGAGACCATCCGTGTCGACACCCCTCTCCCGCCTCAACCAGTCGCAGAACGTCCGGCCGATCGAAATGTCCGGAACCCAGGAACTCGGGATGTCGAAGCCCTCGGTGTGGAGCGGGCCGAAGAGGCCGAGCCCTGCTTCTTGAAGGATGGAGAAGTAGCCGACAGGAATCTTGCTGTCGTTGGCCATGTACCGGGCGAGATGCGTCGGCAGCATGGGTTTTCCCACGGAGTCCTCACGGCCCCGAGAATTGAGCCACTCGAAAACCCAGTCGGACACGAGCACGGCAAAGTCGCCGGACAACCATTGCGCCAGGTGGATCGCGACTTTTGGATGGACCCAGATGCGCTCTCTCCCGTGCTCATCCCGCAGCCGCTGGATGAGGTCCGGTACCGAGATCCACTCCCTCAAGGCAAGCGCCCGGAGGAATCGCCCGTTCGACTCAAGAGGCTCGTACCTGTGGAACGGAAGCCCAGCGAGTTCGCAAAGAGTTGTAGCGTCGATGTAGCCGTCCTCAACGCGTTGCGACACAACATTTCCGGCGGCGCTATGTTTCAGAAACGTATAAGAAAAATCGGCATTCATTAAGCGCATGTCCTTTTCAGGACGCACAAATCCTATCGGTGTCAAGCACTCCTTTACAGCCACTAGCCCGCACCGATATAATTCGCGCGTTTTGCCACTATAAGAAAGCGCATTAACCCTTGACAGTTTGACGGCCGTTAGGGTTGTGCGCGGGAAAGGAATGACACATATCAAGGGTCGACTCACAACTGGGTCGGCCCTTGTTTTTGTCCATCCCACGTAGCAAGTATATCAAGGGTTTGGCAGTGTCCAACTCTGAGTGCCATGCCAGGACTGCCGGAAAGCCATTTTCTTTCGCAATTTCAGTGAGTTGTGCGCTAGCGAAAGTCGATCAATTTGTCAAAAATCTCGACAATTGGTGACGAAAACGCGCGACAAGTGACGAAAATACGCAGTAAAACTGGCTGGAAATGCACCACTTCTGGACGCTAATTCACGCGATCGAACTGACGCGCAAGACGTCATCCAGCACCCGGGCCACATCCTCCGCGACCACTGCGCATCACCCGGCAGTCACCCACCATCCTTGAGTGTGCTCGAACTCGCGTCCGTCGCGCGCCTCGACTTCGACTCCGAACAACACAAGTTCTTCGGTGGTCATGCGAGTGAGCACAGGATCGAGCAGCGGCAACAAGAGCGGTCGCCGGGCGGAAATCGCGCCGCCTATCCCCCACAACTGTGCAACGCGAATCGCACGACGAAGAGTGTTCCCTTCGCGCCAATCGGTGATCACAAGATCCCCGGCGTACGCAGGCGCCGCCTCAATCTCGGGGCGGGTCAGGCGAAGGCCTCGACGGCGGAGCGGACGGACGGTGTAGCGCATGGCTTTACTGTACATCCATGCAGTACCTTGGTCACGGCAGCCACCTCCCTACGGGCCAGAGATCTTTCCATCCGGATCTAGGGCCCACGCCGACAATCGCGCATGGTTGGCGCGGCACTGATGATAGAGCCGAGCGTTTTCGACGCAGACCTTCACGAACGCCCCAAGGTCTGGACTATCGACCTGGTAGAGATCCGGGAGGGGGCGCCCCCTGTCCCGCTTCGGCATCCGATTCTTGGGCTGGTGTGGCTAACTTGGTAAGTCAGGACCTGGAGCACGATCGATTCTCGAGCGATGGAAGGTTCCTGCCGTATGGAACTGAGCAGCGGTGACCGTGCAGGCTACGCATACGCCGACGAGAAAACGGAAATGAAGAAAAACCGGGACCCCATGACGGAAGACACGGTGAGATCGATGCCCGCGGCCGGTCCGCCGTTACCTGGCAACGGTCCCGGTACCGGTGGCTTTTCGGGCGGCGATCTCGCCCGTGCGCGCCGGCCCCCACCACGCAAGTGACAGCACCGCACCGACCAGCAGGACGAGGGCAGCCGTCCAGAACGGCATCATCGGGGCCAGCGTGAACAAGGAGCCGGCACCCATCGAGCCGAGCGCCTGCCCCAGGTTGCCCGCAGCAGCCTGCTGGCCCAGTAGTTTTCCGGGCGCCGCCGACTGCCGTTCAAGCAGTTCATAGGACAGCACGGGCCCCACCATACCGGCACCGGTGGCCACCACCGCGATCATCAAGCCGAGCGAGCCGGCGTCCGGCACCCAGGACGTGAACGCGAGCGCCAAGGCCGAACCCGCAAATGCGACGGCCACCCAGCGCTGGTCGATTCGGCTGCGTACCGATGAGAACAGCAGGATCGACTGCGCTGCCAGCATCGCGAGGCTGCAGGTGATGAACATCGCGGCCATCGTCGTGGTGGTCAGCTCGAGCGTCTGGCTGCCGAAGAGATTGAATCCAACCTCGAATCCATGCGCTCGTGCAGGAGCGCCACCACCAGCAGAGGCGCATTGGGGCGCGGCAGGAAAAAGAGGTAGTGATGGCCACACAGGACACAGCGCAGATTCGGATGGATGTCGCTCAGGTCCTTGGAGAACCCGCTCCCCTGCGAGAGTTCGAGGAGGCGTTGCCTGAGTTTTCCGGTATACGCGCGGGCTTGCTCCTCACCCCATTGCTGGCGACTGTAGCGCGCGATCTCGCGCAGGTCAGCGGCAGCTGCAGGGTGAAAGACAAACGGACGGATCAAGAAGGATGACCCTCGCGCAGCCCCTCATCGACGATCTCCTCGAAACTCTGGTCGGACACTTCCCCCAGGAGCGCGGCCTTGATGCGCGGCAGCAGGAGAGCTTGCAGGTCCGCCATGGCCTTCTCCTCATCGGCGCTCATGGGGAAGAGCCGCGAGAGGGTGTAGTCCTTGATGCTCTGGCCCTGGAGCGCCGCACGGGCCTTGATCTGCTGGTGCTGCTGCTCCGTCAATTCGATGGATAGTCGGCTCATGCGCGGCACCTTTCAAAATAGATTTGCTGCCAAACGTAGCACAGCACGAACAATCACACAAATGTACATTTGTGCAAACACAGTTCAAGGCTTCATCTACCCTTCTTTGGACAAACTATTGGCGCCGCCAAACTCTTGATCCACCGGGCCGCCAGCCAGTTGACCCGATAGCATGCGGCGTCCCCGCTACTCCTGCTCAAGAACGCCGCAAGTCGGTTGGATGCACGGGTCAGTAGTGAATCGGCAATGGCCCCTCAGCGGGTCAGCTCTCGATCGGCGATAGAAGGCTAGTGACGGCGCCGACCGTCACGCGACCGTCACCCGACCGTCACCCGCTTGCAGGCTGAACGGGCCATGGAACGGCTTCCCGATTTGCGTTTGCAGCGGGCGCAGGCTATCTTCGATTCATGAGTCGTCGTGCCCGCCATTTCCTGTCCATCTTGATCCTCATCTGCCTGCCCATGCAGGCACTGGCGGCGTTCGACGCGGCCCTGTGCACGGAGCAGGGGTCGGGGGACTGGGGTGTGGCGGTCGCGGTCGATGGCGCGGCCGCAGGCGATCAGCACGAGAACCTCGACTTCGGTGGCGTGAGTCTGGATGCGTGCGGCCTGTGTCACCTCGGGTGCTCGCCGGTCTCGCTCGCACCGGTCGCCGTCACGACAGCACATTCACCGGATATCTTTGTCCCGATGCTCTACGCGTCCCGCATCGAGCACGACTCCCCTCCCCCTCTGCGCCCCCCGAGAAGCCGGTTCGTCTGACCGGGCGGGCAGCCAGACTCGACATTTCTCCAACATCGCTCCGACGCCGTTCGGATCGATCGTAGACGTCCATGGCTTCCCGTGAATGCGATTCGCACTCTCGTGAGGTCACATGTTCCGAACCTGTACGGCGGTACTGCTTGCCACGTTGACGGCAGCCAGTGCGCACGCCGAGATCACCCTGCGTGATGCGGTCGATCACGCCAATGCACGCAATCCCGAGTCGCGCGGACTCGAGGCGCGGATGGACGAGGCACGCGCCCGCGAGTTCGCCGCCAGCAGTCTCACGCCTGCGCCCCCGGCGTTGATTCTGGGCGCCCGGCGCGACAACACCTTCGTCGATCCATCGCGCGGGACCCGCGAATACGAGGCGGAGATCGAAGTCCCGTTCTGGCTCCCGGGGCAGAAGGCGGCAGCCGGAGACAGTGCACGCGCTCAGGAGCGCTCGTTCCGGTTCGGTGCCGAGGTTGCCCGATGGTCGATGGCGGGTCTCGTCCGCGAACAGGTCTGGGTCGCTGCCATGGAGGCTGCCGAGGTCACGGTGGCACGACGGCGGGTCGACACCGCACTCGCGATCGAGGCCGATGTCGCGAAGCGCCTGAAGGGGGGCGAGGTGGCCCGCGGCGACCTGCTGCAGGCACAGGGCGAAGCCCTCGCCGCGCGCGGCGCGCTCGCGGATGCCGAGCTTCGCCACCGGCAATCACTCACCGTGTGGTCTGCTCTGACGGGGTTGGATGGAATTCCCGATCGCTACGAAGAAACGCCCGCGACCACGGATGGCGTCGACCGTCATCCCCGGCTGGTCGCCGTACGTGCCGCCGTGGCGGCGGCGCGCGCGGAGATCCGGGTAGCCGATGCGTTCCGGCGCGATGCCCCGTCCGTGTCCCTGCAGAACCGTGCCGATCGCGATGTGATCACGGGCGAGTCCCTCAACACCCTCCGGCTCAACCTGCGCATTCCGTTCGCCACCGAAGCGCGCAATCGGCCGCGCATCGCCGGGGCGCAGGCGCTGCTGACGCAGGCCATGGTGTTCGAGCAACGGGAGCGTGCGTTCGTGATCGCGGATCTTGCCGCCGCCCGGTTCGCGCTGGAGACAGCGCGGGCGCAGGTTGATCTGGCACGGGCCAGGGACACGACCAACCGCGACGCGCTCAGGCTCGCACGCCGCGGATTCTCGCTGGGCGAGACGCCGTTCGTGGTGGTGCTGCTCGCACTCACGCGCGCCGTCGAATCCGACCTCGCCTCCACTCGTGCCGACATCGGCCTGAAGCGCGCCGTCGCCCGATTCAACCAGGCGGCAGGCGTGCTGCCCTGAACGGAACTGCATACATGAACATCTCGAACGCGCTATTCGTTCTTCTGTCATTGACCGTCCTCGCAGCCTGCAAGCGCGAGTCGACCGAAACCCCCGCGACTACATCGGCGTCGACACCGGCGATCCGCCCTTCCGACCGCGAGTCGTCGGCCGCGATGCCGATCCAGACGGAGACCGCGGCCGAAGGCCCCACGGAAGGGCGCATCGTCGTGACCGCCGCGGTCCATCAGGATCTCCATCGGGTCGCGCAAGTCGTCCCGCGGGTACCCGGCCGTGTACTCCAGGTGCTCGCGCACTTCGGCGAGCCGGTGAAGCGCGGGCAGACACTCGCCATCCTCGACAGTCTCGACGTGGGCGATGCCCGGCTTGCACTGCGCCAGGCGCGGATCCAGAGCGAGCTGGCTGACGCCGAGTACGCGCGGATCGCACCTTTGGTGGTGGAGGAAGTGCTGCCGCGCAAGGACCTGGTACGGGCGGCTGCCGAGCGCGACAAAGCCCGCGCGGCCACGGAGACCGCGCACCAGCGCCTGCGCATGCTCGGCGTCGACCCTTCGGCATCCCACAGCGAGGCCGGTATCCCTTCGTCGTTTCCGCTGATCGCGCCGCTCACGGGCATCGTGCTCGACGAACGCGCGATCGTCGGCGAGCTGGCGACCTCGGACAAGCCGCTGTTCCAGGTGGGTGACCTGTCGCGGGTCTGGGTCGAGGGCAATCTCACGGACCGCCAGATCGGCCTCGTCCGCGTCGGCGCCGCGGCCGAGGTCACGGTCGATGCCTATCCCGACGAGGTGTTTCGCGGCCGGGTGACGTATCTCGGCGGGGCGCTCGATCCGACCACGCGCACGCTGCTGGCCCGCGTGGAGATCGCCAATCCGGACCTCCGGCTCAAGCCGCAGATGTTCGCCCGAATGGCGATCTCATCGGGTGAATCGAGACCGCGATTCACGGTACCCATCTCGGCGGTGCTGCTGGTGCAAGGCGAGTCGTCGGTCTTCGTGGCCGACGGGGACGGTTTCACGCCCAGGCCGGTGGAGACTGGCGAGATCGTCGGCGACCGGATCGTGATCCGCACCGGACTCGTCGCCGGTGATCGCGTCGCGGTGGGAGGTGTCTTCGAGCTGAAGGCGAAGCTGCTCAAGTCGCAGATCTCCGACGAGCACTGAGGAGACGCCAACATGCTCGAACGCATCATCGATCTCTCCGTCCGCTACCGCGTGCTCGTGCTGGTGGCCTTCGCTGCCATCGCCGCCCTCGGCGTGCTCGCGTGGAAGCGCATTCCGCTGGACGCCTTCCCCGACGTGACGCCGGTCCAGGTCACCATCTACACCGAGGTGCCCGGCGCCGCCGCCGAGGACGTCGAACGGCTGGTGACTTTCCCGATCGAAGCCGCCGTGGCCGGCCTGCCCAGGGTGCAGCAGGTGCGCTCCTTCTCGCTGTTCGGATTGTCGTACGTGACCGTCTACTTCGAGGACGAGGTCAACGTCTACTTCGCCCGCCAGGTCGTGAGCGAACGGTTGCTGGAAGCGAGGGAACGCATTCCCGAGGGATTCGGCACGCCCGTGATGGGTCCCAACACTTCCGGGCTCGGCCAGGTCCTCTGGTATTCCCTGCGCAGCACCGACCCGGCGATGCCTTCGACGGAGGTCCGTGCTCTGCACGACTGGACCGTGCGGCTGATCATGCGCACCGCCCCAGGAGTGGACGACGTACTGTCCTGGGGCGGGCACGAGAAGCAGTTCCAGGTGCAGGTCGATCCAGCGCGATTGGTGAAGTACGGCCTGGAGATGCGCGAAGTGTTGGCCGTGATGACGGGTTCGAACCGGCAGGTGAGCGGGCAGAGCGTGACGATAGGGCGCGAGCAGTACGCCGTGCGCGGTCTCGGACTCGTGCGCAGCACCGACGACATCGCACGCACCGTCCTCGCCGAGCGTGCCGGCGTCCCTGTCACCGTCGGTGACGTGGCACAGGTGATCGAAGGCCCCGGCCTGCGCTATGGCGCCATCACGCGGGATGGCGCAGAGGTCGTGCTCGGCATGGCGCTGCAGCGTATCGGCTCGAACGCCGAAGGCGTCGTCCGCGCGCTGAAGGACCGGATGGAAGTCGTGAAACGCGTCTTGCCGGCGACCGTCAAGCTCGATGTCGTCTACGACCGTACGGAGATCATCGACAAGGCCATTTCCATGGCGGACCGCGCCATGATCGAAGGCGTCGTGCTCGTAGTGTCAGTGCTCTTCCTGTTCATCGGAGAAGTCCGCGCCGCACTGATCGTGGTGGTGGCAATTCCCATGGCGCGCCTGATCGCGTTTCTCTTCATGGAACGCTGGGGACTCTCGGCGAACCTGCTCTCGCTGGGCGGGCTTGTCATCGGCCTGGGGATGACGATCGACGGACCCATCGTGCTGATCGAGAACGCCGCCCGGCGTCTCGCGCACGGCGCCACGGGCACGGCAGATCGCATCCGTATCGTGACCGAGGCCGCCAAGGAGG
The DNA here is from genome assembly GCA_963205165.1 of Pseudomonadota bacterium. Lineage (GTDB taxonomy): Bacteria > Pseudomonadota > Gammaproteobacteria > Burkholderiales. The sequence goes on from CAUJJX010000106.1 coordinate 26,587, forward strand.
TGATCAATCCGATCGCGTTCGGCGTGCTGATCATTGCGGTGGTGTTCATCCCGCTGCTGTCGCTAGAAGGGCTGGAGGGACGCCTGTTCAAGCCGCTCGCACTCAACATGGTGTTCGCGATGATCGGTTCCATCGTGCTGACGGTCGTGTTGATGCCGGTGTTGGCGAGCCTGATCCTGCGTCCACGTGAGGAGAAGGACCCGTGGATCATGCGCAGGGCAAAAGCGCTCTACGCGCCCTTGCTGGCCTGGTCACTGGACCATCCGCGCAGGCTGCTGGCCACTGCAGTCATAGCGCTGATGGCAGCGTTGGCGGCAGTGCCATTTCTCGGCAAGGAGTTCATGCCGACACTCATCGAACAGGAAGTGATGTTCCGCATCACCGGGATCCCTGCCGTGTCACTGGACGAATCCGTGCGAGTGTCCCAGACCGTCGATGAAACGCTGAAGCGCTTTCCACAGTCGGTGCACACGACGGCCATGATCGGTCGCGCGGAGCGTGGCGAGACGGCGGATGTGAACTACATGGAAGTGCTGGTCGAACTGAAGCCGCAGGAACAGTGGCCGAAGTTCATCGGCTACGACGAACTGTCGCGCCAGATGGGCAAGGCGCTGGAGGCCGCGCTGCCGACCACCGTGGTCAGTGCGACGCAACCGGTGCAGATGCGGGTCGATGAATTGATCTCCGGGGTACGTTCCCCTCTCGCGCTGAAGATCTACGGCGCGGATCTGCGCACGCTGGAGCGGCTCTCGCAGGCCGCGAAGCGGGTCGTCGAATCCACACCCGGCGCGGTGGACGTCTCGCTCGAAGCCAATCGCGGCAAGCCGCAGATCGTTGTCCAGGTGGACCGCGAAGCTGCGGGCCGCTACGGGATTTCCGTCGAGGAAGTGCTCGAAGCGGTGCGCACCGGTATCGGCGGGCAGGCAGTGAGTCAGGTGCTGGACGGGGTCAAGCGCTTCGACCTGGTCGTGTGGACCGGCCCGGAGCAGCGCTCGTCGGCCGAGGCGATCCGCTCGATGCCGCTGCGATCGGCGGATGGTGCGCTGGTGCCGCTGTCGCGGGTCGCGAAGATCGGGACCGCCGAGGGCTATTCGTTCGTCCGGCGCGAGCAACTGCAGCGTTTCGCCATCGTGCAGCTCGGTGTCGAAGGCCGCGATATCGACGGCTTCGTGACCGAGGCCGTGGCCCGGCTCGAAAAGGAGATCAAGCTGCCCGAAGGCTACTGGTTCGACTGGGGTGGGGCGTTCGAAAACCAGCGGCGCGCCATGGCCCGCCTCGCCGTCATCGTGCCGCTCACCATCGCGCTCATCTTCCTTCTGCTGTACACGGCCTTCGGCAACCTCCGGCATGCGACGCTGATCCTGGCGAACATCCCGTTCGCCACCGTGGGCGGCGTGTTCGCGCTGTTCGCGAGCGGTCAGTACCTGTCCGTGCCCGCAGCCGTGGGATTCATCGCGGTGTTCGGGGTGGCCGTGCTGAACGGCATCGTGCTGATCAAGTTCTTCAACGACCTGCGGGCCGAAGGCAAACCGCTGGACGAGGTGCTGCGGGAAGGTTCCCTGTTGAGGCTGCGGCCCGTCCTGATGACGGCCCTGGTGGAGATCCTGGGTCTCGTGCCTTTCCTGCTCGCCACCGGCGTCGGCTCCGAGATCCTGCGGCCGCTCGCCACCGTGGTGATCGGGGGTCTGCTCTCGGCCACGGTGCTCACGCTGCTTCTGTTGCCGGCCATGTACGAATGGATCGAGTCACGCAGACTGGACAGCGCACCCTTGCCGCTGGCGGAAGGTTCGCCCCGTGCCGATGGTACCGGAGGTCGGAGCGATGCCTGAGGCCGGGAAGCATCGATCGACGCAGAGCGTCAACATCCCTGAGATGGCGTGCGAATCGGTCGGACGCGGTTCGACCTCGTTCATCGTGATGCGACGAACCATCGTACAAATCCGCTCTCGTACCGATCGCCGGCAACATAGGCGTCGATGCCGTTTCCGACACACGCTCCCCGCGACCTCCGAGATTCGGCCACGCCCCGACACGACACGACACGACACGACATGATCATCGTAAAGACACTGCTGCTGTTCGTCCTGACCGCGATCGCCGAGATCCTGGGTTGCTACCTCCCCTATCTGTGGTTGAAGAAGGGCGCATCGACTTGGTTGCTGGTGCCCGCGACCGCCAGTCTCGCGGCATTCGTGTGGCTGCTCACCCTGCACCCCACAGCGGCCGGACGGGTGTACGCTGCATATGGCGGCGTCTACGTCGCCACGGCAATCGCCTGGCTGTGGCTGGTCGATGGCAACCAACCGACCACCTGGGACCTGGTCGGCGCAGCGGTAGCACTCGTGGGCATGACGATCATCATCTTGGGTGGGCACCAAGCCTGACCAGGCCATGAGGCCATGCTGATGATCTGCACAGGTCGAACCAGAGGTGAGCCGCTCCGCTGGACCAGTCCTCGTCCACGATGCCATGAAGATGAATGCTCGAGCGCGGTCCCACCAGCCCGTTGACGCCGAGATCATGATGGCTCGGGTCGTGAGAGTGAAGAGACCGACAGCGTGGTAGCAAGATGCCGATCCTGAAGATCGAAATCCACCGGGGCATTCAAACCGGAAGGACGGTCCGACGCCGTAGATTGCCGACCGTGCTTCTGCAGCATGCCGTGCCCCGTGGTTGACCATCCGATCTGGATCAGAATTGTGCGAGCAACGTGGGGGTCAGTTCCGGGCGAGCGTCAGCACATTGACGTTTCTGTGGATCAACAGGTCAGCGGTGGCTCGAAGCGCCGCGTTGCAGCCGGCGATGCAACCAAAGCGTCACCGCAGGCAGCAGCAACCATTGCAGAATGGGCAAGAGGCCGATTCCCGCGACCACTGGCATCGTCGATGCGTACGCCCAGTGCTTCGCCACGTACACGTTGCGATACTCGCTCCAGACCGTGTAAGTGAGCCCGATTGCTGTGACGAGCCCCAAGCCGCGCAACGGGGCGACACGCGGCCAGTCGGTCGAACGAACGATCGCTGCCGTCGTCAGGAACGTTGTCGCGGCGATGAGTCCGTCGCCGACTGTGCAGTGCGCCACCGCATACGCGAGGCTGGCCCGTGTCCCGGCAACCCAGATCGAGTAGAGCGGCAGTTGCACCACCTCCCACAGGAGATTGGGTCCCAGCGCAAGCACACCCCAGCCGAGAGATCGGCGAAGCACGTTGCGCAACTGGGCCCACCAACGATCGAGCATCAATTGTCCGGGTGTGGTCGCTGATCGAATCGGGATGCCGGCGAGTTCAACCTACCGTACGGATTGCATCCGGACAATGGTGAGTTGACCCTTCACCTTGTCGATCGACACCCGGACCGCGTCCCCTGCCTTCACGGCGTCGAGCATCGTCGGATCAGCGACTCGGAACGCCATGGTCATGCCCGGCATGTCGAGATTCGGGATGTCCTCGTGACGCAATGCAATCCGACCACTGGCGATGTCGACCTTTGTCACCTGGGCCTTGACCCAGGGCAACTCGGTCTGCTGAGCGGATGCCGTCACTGCGCCGGGAATGACGGTGAAGGTGGCGAGTCCGAGGGCAACGGCGAGAATGATCGATTTCATGATGCCTCCTTGGTGTGTGACGGAATCGCAGGCCGCTCAGGCGCCCATGTTGGCCTCACGCCGCCACCGTCGGATCTGCGGCGATGCATCAGCAGGTACGCCGCGGGAATGACCAGCATCGACAGCAACGGCGCCGAGATCATGCCGCCCAGCATCGGAGCGGCGATACGCTGCATGACTTCCGAACCCGCGCCCTCGCCCCGCATGATGGGGTACAGACCGGCGAGGATGACTGCGACGGTCATCGCCTTCGGACGTACACGCATCACCGCGCCCTCGTGGATCGCAGCCACGAGAGCCAGATCGTGGTCCTGATCCGGTGCGATCCGGTGGCGTGCCCACGCCGACTTCAGGTAGATGAGCATCACCACGCCGAACTCCGCGGCCACGCCGGCCAGCGCGAGAAACCCGACCGCGGTCGCGACAGAGAACGCGTGCCCGAGGACCCAGACGAACCAGATGCCGCCGACCAGGGCGAACGGCACGGTCGCCATCAGCAGCAGTGCGTCGCTGACGCTGCGCAGCGTCACGTAGAGGAGCAGAAAGATGATGGCGAGCGTGACGGGTGCGACCAGCTTTAGCCGAGCCGCGGCGCGTTCCAGATACTCGAATTGGCCGGACCACGACACGGAGTATCCGGCCGGCAGCGTGACTTCCCTGGCGACGGCCTTCTGCATGTCGCGGACGGCGGTGCGCAGGTCACGCCCCCGGAGATCGACGTAGACCCAACCTGACAATCGACCATTCTCACTGCGGACCATTGTGGGTCCGTCGTTCACCACGATTCTTGCAATATCGCCGAGGCGGATCCGTGCGCCCATCGGCGTCAACATCACGAGAGAACGCAATTGTTCGAGCGAGTCACGCAGCTCCCGCGGGTAGCGCACATTGATCGGGAAGCGGCTGCGGCCGAGGACCATCTCGCCAACGTTCTCGCCGCCGATCGCCGAGGTCACGAACGACTGCACGTCGTCGATGCTCAAGCCGTACCTGGCCGCAGCGCGGCGGTCGACATCGACGTCGATGTAGCGTCCGCCGGAGAGACGCTCCGCCAGTGCGGAGGTGACTCCGGGCACCTGCTTCACGACTGATTCCACCTGCGCGCTCAGGCGGTCGATCTCCGCCAGATCCGGACCGGCGATCTTCACGCCGACCGGGCTCTTGATGCCCGTCGCCAGCATGTCGATCCGGTTGCGGATCGGCGGGACCCAGACGTTCGACAAACCCGGCATCCTCACGACGCGATCCAACTCCTCGACAAGCTTGTCCGGCGTCAGGCCCGGGCGCCACTCCGCGCGCGGGCGGAGCTGCACCGTGGTTTCGAACATCTCCAACGGTGCCGGATCGGTGGCCGTGTCCGCACGGCCGGCCTTGCCGAACACCGACTGCACTTCTGGGACCGTCTTGATCAGACGATCGGTCTGCTGCAGCAACTCGGCCACCTTCGCGGCCGAGATGCCGGGAAGTGCCGAGGGCATGTAGAGCAGGTCGCCCTCGTCGAGCGGTGGCATGAACTCCCCGCCTAGACGCGACAGTGGATACCAGGTCGCAGCGAGTGCCAGGGCGGCGACCACGAGTGTCGATGCGGGGAAGCGCAGCACTATCGTCAGCACCGGTTCGTAGATGCTTACGAGCAGGCGGTTCAGCGGGTTCCGCGTTTCGCTGGGGATGCGGCCGCGTATCAGGTAACCCATCAGCACGGGCACCAGCGTCACTGACAGTCCCGCAGCCGCAGCCATGGCATAGGTCTTGGTGAAGGCGAGTGGCGAGAAGAGGCGGCCCTCCTGCGCTTCGAGCGTGAAGACCGGGAGGAACGAGAACGTGATGATCAGCAGCGAGAAGAAGAGCGCGGGACCGACCTCCTCGCTCGCGGTCGCGATGAGCGACCATCGTTCCTCGTTGCCAAGGGTGCGGCCAGGATGCGCCGCGTGGGCCGCCTCCAGATGCTTGTGCACGTTCTCGATCATCACGATGGCCGCGTCGACCATCGCCCCGATGGCGATCGCGATGCCACCTAGCGACATGATGTTCGCGTTGACGCCCTGATGCCGCATCACGATGAACGATGCGAGGACCCCGAGCGGCAGCGACACGACGACGACCAGTGCCGAGCGGACGTGCAACAGGAACAGCAGGCACACCACGCCCACGACGACGAACTCCTCCTGCAACTTGTCGCGCAGGTTGTCGATGGCGCGCTCGATGAGCCGCGATCGGTCGTACGTCGTGATGATCTCCACGCCTTCGGGCAGGCTGCTCTTCAGTTGCGCCAGCTTTGCCTGGACGGCATGGATGGTCGCCAGCGCGTCCTTGCCGGTGCGCAGCACGATCACGCCGCCAGCCACTTCGCCCTCGCCGTCGAGCTCCGCGATGCCGCGTCGCATCTCGGGGCCGACCTGGACATGGGCCACGTCGCCGAGTAGCACCGACACGCCGCCTTCCGTCGTGCGGAGCGGAATCGTGCGGATGTCGTCGAGGTTTCTGAGATAGCCGCGGGTGCGCACCATGTACTCGGCCTCGCCCATCTCCACCGTCGAACCTCCGGCCTCCTGATTGGCACGCTGGATCGCCGCGATGACGGCAGTGTGAGGGATGCCGTAAGCGAGCAACCGATCCGGGCGCAGCACCACCTGAAACTGCCGCACCATGCCGCCGATGCTGGCAACTTCCGCGACGTCGGGAATGGATTTCAGCTCGTACCTCAGGAACCAATCCTGGAGGGCGCGCAGTTCCCCCAGGTCGTGGTGGCCCGTGCGGTCCACGATGGCGTATTCGTAGATCCAGCCCACTCCGGTCGCGTCGGGGCCGAGCGAGGTCTTCGCGCCCGGAGGCAAGCCCGATTGCACCTGGTTCAGGTACTCGAGCACCCGCGAGCGCGCCCAGTAGAGGTCTGTGCCTTCCTCGAACAGGACGTAGACGAACGCGTCGCCGAAGAAGGAGAACCCACGGACGGTCCGGGCGCCCGGCACCGACATCATCGCGGTGGTCAGCGGGTACGTCACCTGGTTCTCTACGATCTGCGGCGCACGCCCGGGATACTGGACGCGCACGATGACCTGCACGTCCGAGAGATCGGGCAACGCATCGAGGGGTGTGTGCAGCAGTGCCCAGGTTCCCCAGCCCGCAAGGCCGATCGCCCCGAGCAGCACCAGGAGGCGATTGTCGATGGACCAGCGGATGAGCCGCGCGATCATCGCGGACCTCCGCGAGACGACACCGCAATGCGGGCAAGGGCCATCTCGCCGTCGGTGGATTCGACCAACGTGAAGCTCACGCGATCACCGACGGACAACCCCGGCGGGATCGCCCCCTGCAACGCGTGGAACGGCATCGACATGCCCGGCCATTTCAGCGATGCGATCGGCCCGTGCGCAATGGTGACCTCATCCTTGTCGATGGCCTCGATGGTCCCTTCGCCCTCGTGACGCGCCGCCGCCCCCGTAGTCGGCGTGGATGCCGGACCCTTCGTCCGGGTGGTCAGTCGTGGCAGGGCCGATTTGAGGCTTGCCTCGGAGTCGATCAGGAACTGTCCGGAGACGACGACCTTCTGTCCCGCGTCGATGCCCTTCAGGATCTCCATTTCGTCGCCCGCCTGGTGGCCGACTTCCACCTCCACCGGACTGAAGTGACCCTCCGCGTCCTGGACGACCACCACGGTCCGCGTGCCTGTCGGTATCACCGCCTCCTGGGGAACGAGGACTCCTTGCCGCCGAGTGGTCGGTGCAAGCGTCACAGTGACGGCCATGCCCGGCGTCAGGGTCCGGTGAGGATTGGAGATCTCGATGCGTACGCGCACCGTCCGCGTGGATGTTGTGACCTGCGGAAGCACGACAACAGTCGTCGCGTCGAGTGCACGGTCGGGGGATCCCGCAGTCCTGACCCTGGCGGTCACAGGAGATGCGAGCAAGCCGGCAGCGGCCTCCGGGACCTCCGCGTAGACCCATACCCTGCCGAGATCGACGATCCGAAGCAGCGTCATGCCGGGGGAGACCATGGCCCCTTCACGTATCGACAACTCCGAGATCACGCCGCCGGCGGGAGCCCGCAGCGTGAGTCGCGACTGGGCTCGATCCGCCGCCTCGGCAGCACGGATCACATCGTCGGGAATCGACAGCAGCGCGAGTCGCTGACGTGCCGCGCCAACGAGCGCCGCATCGGCATTCATTCTTCGGAGCGCGAGGTACTCCTCCTGGGCCGGCACCCAGTCCGGAGCGAACAACGTGACCAAGGGCTGCCCCATCCTCACCGCGTCCAGGTTCGCGCGGACGTGAAGCGTCTCGACGAAGCCGGTCACGCGGGACTGCAGCACCCGGATCGAACGCTCGTTTTCGGCGACGGTGCCGACCAGTTCGGTGGCGTCCGACAGTTCGCCTCGTCGCGCGATCGCGGTCCGGATCCCGAGTGTGTGCGCGATGTCCGGACTCACCCTGACACTGCCGGCTGCAGTGTCGTCCGCGTAGACGGGGACGAGGTCCATGTCCATGAAGGGCGATTTGCCGGGTCGGTCGAACTTCGTCGCTGGCTTCATCGGGTCGTGCCAGTACAGCACCTTTCGCTGCGTCGTCGACACGGTCGCGGGTGTCGACGATGCCGTTGGGGGAGCGGCTGGCAGGACATCACGATGCCCGAGGCCGTAGCCAATCGTGGCCGCCGCGGCCAACATGGCGATGGCGCCCGCGACCATCAGCAAGCGTCGGCGGCTCATCGCGACGCCTCCGGCCGAGCTGTCAGTGAAGGTTCCGGCGCAATGCCGAGGAAGTTCAGCCGCGCCCAGACACGGGCACGCTCGCGCCGCAGTCCCAGTACCTGCAGGCGCGCTTCGACTTCCGAGCGGCGGGCTTCGAGCGTCTGCTGCAGCGATCCCGACCCGCTCCGGTAGGCGGCAAGCGCGAGCGTCACCCGATCACGCGCATACGGGAGCAGCCTGCTGTCGAGCGTGGCGAGGCGCTCACCGTAGCCCTGCCATTCCTCGACGAATGCCCGGAGCTCCGCGCGGTGCAGTCGTTCGAGATCCTCGCGGCTTGCCTGAGCCCGCGCCAACGCAGCATGACTTGCGAGGATGTCGCGGTTCTGGCGCTCCGCGGCGAACATTGGCAGGGGCACGCTGACGCCGAAGGACATCATGTCACCGAAGCCCGAACCGCGTTGCTGGTAAGCCACTTCGATGGTCCAGTCCGGTATCCGCGCGCGCTCCGCGAGGCGTGCCTCCGACGCGGCGACAGCCTCGTCCTCCCTCGCGACGGCGACTTCCGCGTGGTGGGCAAGGGCTGTCATTGCTTCCGGGTTTCCGACCGCAAGCGTATCGGTGTCGGGGAGGTCACCGACCGGGCGGACTGCGTCCTCCCCCAGCCAGCGTTCGAGCATCCGCACCGCGACACGCTCCTGCTGGCGGGACGCCGCCAGTTGGTCTTCGGCCTGGACCAATGCGACCTGCGCAGCGCGGACGTCGGACGCCGATGCCCGACCCGATCGAACCGAAGCTTCCAGTGTCTGCGTCTCGAGCAGAAGCTCCGCGCGCAAGGTGTCCAGAAGGCTCGAAGCCTGTTGTGCGTACGCCCGGTCGAGCCATGCCGACGCGACTTCGCGACGCAGGACAGCGAGCGCGGCATTGCGCACTGCCCGCTCGCGGTCGACGATCCGGTCTCCGCGCTCACGGCGCAGGCGTCGCTTCTCCGTCCCCGTGAACTCCTGCATCACGCCGATGCGTCGCATGGTCATGAAGTCCCGGCCGAGGCTGAAGCGATCGGCGCCCGCGACGGGAAGGTTGTCCACGCCAGCACGCAGGACGGGGTCCGGGAGTTGCGCGCCAGAGACCGCACGCTCGCGGGCGCTGGCGATCGCGTGGTCCGCGGCCATGATTTGCGGTGATCGCTGCTCGGCCAGCCGCAGTGCTTCCGCGAACGGAAGCGGGGTGGAGGACAGTGCGGGGCCGAAGCCAGACATGAGAAGCATCGTGGCTGGCAGCCAGGATCTCAGGCGTGCACCGCGTGGCGGTGACGTCGGCTGCCGTTTCCGGGGGATCGCGCTGCGATCGCGATAGGTCTGCATGGAATCCTCCATTGCCAAGACGTGGCAAATTGCCGATGCCCCGATCCGGATGATCGGGGGGCACAGGGGAGGATTCGCCTAGATCCGCAGGCGCGGACTCAGCAGCAATGTGGGAGGCGAGGTCTGTCGTCGAAGCGGCGCAGAGGAAGGTCTGCCCGCACGGGACCCGATGACGGCGGTCCCGGTTGGAACGATGTACAGGACGGCCATGTCCGCGTGGCAGTCGAACGACGCCGATGGACTCTGGCTCGCCGCCTGGTCGTCCTGGCAGTGCTTGACGCATAGCGCCGAGCGCTCTGGCGCTTCACCTTCGCAGGGCATGCCGCGCATCTCGTCGGCCACCTCGGCGCCCTTGGGGAAGCCCGATGCCGGCAGCGTGCATGCGTACGTTGCCACCGCCAGTTGCGTGAACAACAGGCTGAGGAACAATAGGATCGACCAGAGCTTTCGGTGGGATTGCTTCATTGGCACTCGAGCAAGCGGCGATCGCCGGCAATCCAATTATGAGCCGACTCCCGATCCAAGGGCAGACGTGCCCTCCCATGGTCCCCGGACGACGGTCTCGGTCCCCGAGGCGACCATGCAGCCAACGTGGCCCCGCGCGCATGTGGGAACACTGGTGCTGTCCCGACCGTGCGAACGGCAGCGTCCCTGATGCCCCCGATGACGGAGGCTGAATGGTGCTTCATGGCATCACGAGAGCACGGATGACAACCTGCAAAAACAGTAGGTGAACTGCTGGGTCGAACCCGCTGGCGTTCGATGCAGTTCGGTGAGGTGCTTCTCGAGCTGGAACGAGGGTCCGAACTGATCGTGCAAGGTGTCGGGATCGTAGCGCACCACGTCGAGCCCGCTGCACTTGGTCGGCCCTTCCGGACCGAACGTCGCCACGATGACGTGACCGCCCGGCCTGACCGCGTGGGCCACCTGTCGGACGTATGCGGCCCGCGAGGCCGCGTCGGTCAGGAAGTGGAACACCGCTCGGTCGTGCCACACATCGTAGTGGTGCCGCGGGAAGGCGAACGTCGTGACATCACCAGATAGCCAATGAACCGTATCGGCAGCAGCACCGATGCGCGCCTTCGCGAACGTCAAGGCAGTCGATGAGATATCCAGCACGGACACATTGCGGTAGCCACCCGCCAGCAGGTCGTCGACCAGCGTCGACTCGCCACCGCCCACGTCGATGATTCGCGCGTCGCGATCGCCGGCGGCATCCGTGATGAGTTGAAGCGACGTCTCCAGGTGGGGGCGATACCAACTGACCTCGGTCGGATCCTTCGTCGCGTAGACCTTTTCCCAATGCGATTGCGCGTCCATGGCGCCTGTTCCTCCCTGTTGAGCCAAGCATATCCTGTTCGTGCTGCTTGTCACGGCGGGGCGAGACCCTTGCCTCGGGCCCGCCGAGGTGTCGCGCTACTTTGCGGATTTCGTGTCCGCATGTCCCCCGTGTTCGCCCATGCCGTGATGTCTCGTCATCATTCGCATCGTCCTGTCCATGCGCTGTTCCAGGATCTGCATCCGCATCGCGAGATCCATGGCGCCCATGCGTTGCTCCAGAATCTGCATTCGACCCTCCAGGCCGGGTCCGCCCTCGGGCGCCATGGGCTTCATCTCCTTCATCTTCCCCATCATCTCCTTCATTGCCTTGTCGTGCTCTGCCTTCGCGGCCTGGCGTTCTTCCGGGGTCCTGGCAGCCTTCATCTTCTCGTGGAGTTCGTGCATGCGCTCCATTGGAGGTTTTGCTGTCTCACCCTCTGCGAGTCCGGTGCTGGTGTTCTCACCGTCTTCCGTGCTGCCGTGGTTGTGATCGTGCTCAGCCGTGGCGGGTTCGTCCGCGGCGTGGACGATCGGCATTGCGAAGGCGATGACGATTGCTGCGGCGATGGCGGGCAGTGGCTTGGTGAACATGGTGAGTCCTCCGGTCTGATGGATATGGCAATGCGGTCCCGACCGGGACCGCGGATACCGGCACGAATTGCGACGGCGTGATGCAGACGCAGTCCGGGCGGATGGTGCGGCGTCGCAGGGGCGGCGATGGCGGTGCCATCGATCACGCTCCGTGCGATGCGCCGTCCCGTGCTCGCCGGTGGACGGCCCGCCCGCGTGCCGCTGGGCGAGACTGTCGAGGATCGGGCAGTCGGGTCTGGCGTCACCGTGACCGTGCATCACGATGTCGGACAGCGTCCGCTTCATGGCCTCGAGTTCCCGGCTCTTCGTGTCCAGCGCGGCCATAGGCTCCGAGGCAAGGGTTTTCACCGTGCGGCTCGGCCGAGTGCGAAACGCCAGAGGCCCAGGATCGTCTCGCTCCTCGTGATGGGGCACCGGGGATTGCGGGCGTCGAGGATGAAACGGAACGCGTTCACATCGCCCTCGGAGTTCGCGCGTAGCCCGACGGTGTGCCGTCAGTTGGGCGGATGAGGTCCATGCTTTCGTAGTGGTGCATCGCTTTCGCGGAGACGGCTGTCAGCTCCGCGGCGTCGCCGATGTTGACGGGATACAGGTCCATGGCTGCGGCTTCCCTCCACCGTGCCGGCGAACACCGGCGTGCCGACGGCCTCGTCCTTGGGAATGCTCTCGCCAGTGATCTGCGCTTCGTCGACAGAGCCCTCGCCGCCGACCACAACGGCATCGACCGGAATCTTCTCGCCCTGGCGCACCAGCACGACATCGCCGATCCTCAGCGCGGCAATAGCCACGGTCCTTTCGTCGCCCGCGCCGCGCACCAGCGCGAACTGCGACACCGAGCCGATCAACGCCTTGATCGATGCGCGGGCGCGATCAGTGTTGAGTTCGGCAATGAATTCCGCGATCAGGATGATCACCATCAACACCGCTCCGGCCACCGTCTCGCCGCCGAACATCGCCACCAGCGTAGCGACAGTGACGAAGATCTCTGTGCCGACCTTGCGCTCGCGGACCAGGTCGAGCACACCGGTCTTGACCAGCGGATACAGGCCCACCGCCACCGCCGCCCACAACAGCTGGATCGGCACCAGGCCTTGCCAGTACAGCAGCGCGACCAGGCCGGTGGCGACGATGCGCGCCACCTCGATCCAGCGCCCGCGCGTCATCAGCAGCATCAGCCGTGGCGCGCCGGCGTCGGGAGCAGGTTGCGGTAGTGGAATTGCAGGCAGATTCATCGCGGCGCCTCGGCGATCTTTGCTTCGCCCACGGCGGGCACGGCGCGCGCAGGCGTCTTGCCCTTGTAGGCCAGCAGCCGCAACGCATTCGCCACCACGATCAGCGTCGAGCCCTCGTGGAACAGCACCGCCGTCGCGATGCCCAGGCCGAAGATGGTGGCGGGTATCAGCACCACCACCACGCCCAGGCTGACCCACAGGTTCTGCTTGATGATGCGGCTGCTGCTCCGCGACAGGCCCACCGCGAACGGCAGCTGCGCCAGGTCGTCGGCCATCAGCGCCACGTCGGCCGTCTCCAGCGCCACGTCGGAGCCGGCGGCACCCATCGCGATGCCCACGGTGGCATTGGCCATCGCCGGTGCGTCATTAACGCCGTCGCCGACCATCGCCACCTTGCCGTGCTCTTGCCGCAGCTTCTTGATCGCCTCGACCTTCTGCTCGGGCATCAGGTCGCCACGCGCTTCCGTCAAACCCACGGTCTTGGCCACCGCGTCGGCCACCTGCTGGTTGTCGCCCGAGATCATGATCAGCCGCTCGATGCCGAGCTGGCGCAGTTCCGCCATGACCTGCCCGGCCACCGGGCGCGGGGTGTCCATCACCCCCAGCACGCCGAGAAAGCGCGCGCCTTGCCGCACCACCATCGTCGTGCGACCGTTGGCCACGAGTTGCCTGTTGGCTTCATCGACCGCAGCAGGCAAGGCCGAATCCGGCAGTTCGGAGAACAGCACCGGCTTGCCGATGTGCACCGTCTGCCCATCCACCTGCGCTGACACGCCGCGCCCGGTGATGCTCTTCACGTCGGCCACGGTCGCGGGCTTGATCCGGTCCGCCAGGCGCTCGCGAGCACCGGCCACCACGGCAGAGGCCAGCGGGTGATCGCTCTTCTCTTCGACCGCCAGCGCCACAGCCAGCAATTCGTCTTCGGTCGCGCCGGGCGCGGGAACGGCATCGGTGAGCTTGGGCTTGCCTTCGGTCAGCGTGCCGGTCTTGTCGAAAGCGATGCTGGTCAGCGAGCCCAGGTTCTCCAGCGCGCCGCCGCCCTTGATCAGCACGCCGCCGCGTGCAGCCCGCGCCACGCCGCTGAGCACCGCGCTGGGCACCGAGATGGCCAGCGCGCAGGGGCTGGCGGCCACCAGCACCGCCATCGCGCGGTAGAACGTCGCCGCGAACGGCTCGTCGACGACGAAGCCGGCGAACAGCAGCACGGCCACCAGCACCAGCACCGACGGCACGAAGATGCGCTCGAAGCGTTCGGTGAACTGCTGCGTCGGTGAACGCTGGGCCTGCGCCTCGGTCACCATCTTGACCACGCGCGCCATCGTCGACTGTTCGGCGCGCCGCGCCACCATCACCTCGATGGCGCCAGCGCCGTTGATGGTGCCGGCGAAAACGCGGAACTCGGGGCCCAGTTTGTCAAACGCGGCGAGTGCGGCCTTGGCATCGTCGGTGGGCCGCTTGTCCACTGGCACGCTCTCGCCGGTGACCGGCGCCTGGTTGACGCTGGTGGTGCCGACGACGACCACGCCGTCGGCCGGCAGCCTTTCGTTCGGCCGCACGATGACGACATCGCCCAACCGAAGTTCCGCGACCGCGATGCTTTGGGTGCTGCCGCCGCGGCGCACGGTAGCCGTGTCCGGGGCCAGTTCGGCCAGGGCCTCGATGGCGCGCCGCGCGCGGCCCATCGCGTACTGCTCTAGCGAATGGCCGATGCCGAACAGGAACAGCAACAGCGCTCCCTCGGCCCACTTACCCAGCGCCGCCGCGCCGATGGCCGCCACCAACGTCAAGGTGTCGATCGCGAAGCGGCGCTCGCGCAGGTTCTCGAAGGCTTCCTTGGCGGTGAACCAGCCGCCGAAACCGTAAGCCGCGACATAGAACGCCCGGGGCAGCCAGCCGGGCCCGACTTCGCGCCAGTCGAGCAGCCAGCCAGTGGCCAACAGAACGCCCGCGAGGATGGCGAAGATGATTTCCGATTTCTCGCCGAACGGGCCGCCCGAGGCATGGTCGTGGTCGGCATGCCCGCCTTTGGCGAGTGCGGGTGCGGGTGCGGCGACTTCCGGCGGCCCGCCTGATGCGGCTGCCTTGCCGTGGTCGTGGCCGGCATTCTCATCTTTGCCCGGCGCGGGCTTGGCGGCATTTGGCGCCGATTTCTCATCGCTCAAGCCGAGCTTCGCAGCGGCATTGCGCAGCGCTTTCTCCGACGTCTTGCCGCGGTCGTACTCGATGCGAACCGCCCCGGATGCCGCCACGTCCGCTTCAAGCACCCCCAATTCCTTGCGCAGGCTCTCGGCGATGCGGCTGGCGGCGCGCGGCTGCATGGCCGCGCTGGTGGTGATGAGCAGGTGACCAAAAGCATCGCTCAACTCGGCTCCGGCGGCGCGCGCCAGTTCGCGCACGCGGCTGAGCGAGAGGGTGGCCGGGTCGTAGTGGATGCACAACTCGGGCGCGGGTCCATCGGGCCCGACGATGTGCGCCTCGGAGATACCGGGCCGGCCCGCCAGCAAGTCGATCAGGCGGGCCACGCAGCGGTCGCGCACATCGTCGACGCCCGGCAGCACCAGGGGCAGGTCGAGGCGGAGTTTGGTGGCATCGGTCATGAGCGCTCCAGCGAAACCGCAGTATCGACTATCGCCTGCGCCTCTGTGAGGACATCTTACAAATGTGCCAGGAGAGGAAGTCAAGCCCTCGTCGTTG
>CAUJJX010000107.1 GCA_963205165.1 Pseudomonadota bacterium
TCGTCGCGGCGGCATCGCGAGCGAACTCGACGTCACGCGCATCGAGGCCGAGCTGGCGACGAACGAGGCCGAGGTGTTGTCGGTGCAGCGCCGCCGGTCCGAGGTCGAGCGTGCGCTCGGCGTTCTCGTCGGTGCGACGCCGGAGGCGTTCTCGCTGCCCGACGCCCCGATGCATGCGACGGTGCCGATGGTGCCCGTCGGGCTGCCGTCCGACCTGCTCGAGCGTCGTCCGGACGTCGCGGCCGCCGAGCGCCTGCTCGCTGCGCGCAATGCGGAGATCGGCGTCGCGCGCGCGGGAATGTTTCCGGCGATCCGGCTGACCGCCGCGCTCGGATTCGAGAGCAGCGAACTGACCGACCTGCTGAAGACCGAGAGCCTCATCTGGGGGCTGGCCGGATCGCTCGCGCAGCCGATCTTCGACGGCGGTCGCAACCGTGGCCGTGTCGAGCGGGCGAAGGCGGCGTACGCCGAGAATCTCGCCGAATACCGGCAGCGCCTGCTTGTCGCGTTGTCGGAAGTCGAGAACGCGCTCACGGCGCTGCGCCTGATCGGCGAGCAGTCCGACGTGCAGGCCCGCGCGCTCGCGAATGCCGACAAGGCAGCGGGGCTTGCGTCGGTGCGCTACAAGGCCGGGCTCGTCGCGGTGCTGGAAGTGATCGATGCGCAGCGCACGAAGCTCGCGGCCGAGCGCGAGATGGTGCAGCTCCGGACGCAGCGGCTCGCGGCCGGTGTCGCGCTCGTCAAGGCGCTCGGTGGCGGGTGGAAGCCCGTGGCCGCTGCACCCGCGACGGCGGGCGCTGCGCCGGTGCCGCGGACGTAGTCGAACGCACGCCCGGCGGGACGCAGCAGTACGCACCGGGGTTCGCGCTCCCCGGGATCGCGACCGCGCTCAGTTCGTGGTGCCCGCCAGATGCCGCTGCGTGTCGTGCGGGCTCTTCATCCACTGCGGCGCGAGCGATCCAGTGATCATGCCGACGAGCGCCGCGAGCAGGCCGGCGAGCTGCCCGGGAAAATCCTCGCCGAGCATCGTCACCTGCGGGAGGAAGAAGATCCACGTCCCGACGCCGAGCACGATCGACGCGACGGCACCCTGCGTCGTCGACCGCTTCCAGTAGAGCCCCACGGCCAGCGGCACGAATGCGCCGACGAGCGTGATCTGGTAGGCCGACGACACCAGTTCGTAGATCGACGTGCCCTGCATCGCCATCGCGTACGCGAGCACGAGCCCGGCAAACACGACGATCGTCAGGCGCGTCGCGAGGAGGCGCTGGCGGTCGCTCATGTGCGGCCGGAGGTTGCGCAGGATGTTCTCCACGAAGCTCGTCGACGGTGCGAGCAGCGTCGCCGACGACGTGCTCTTGATGGCCGACAGCAGCGCGCCGAAGAAGAAGATCTGCATCACGAGCGGCATCTTCGTCAGCACGAAGGTGGGCAGCAGGCGCTGGTAGTCGTCCTTCGCGATGTCGAGGGCCTGCTGGCCCATCACGACGACGGCGGCGGCGACGATGAACATGGGCATGAACGCGAACAGGATGTAGCAGCTGCCCCCGATCACGGCACCGTTGCGCGCCGTCTTCTCGTCCTTCGCGGACATCACGCGCTGGAAGACGTCCTGCTGCGGGATGCTGCCGAACATCATCGTGGTCGCGGCCGCGATGAAGAACGCGACGTCGCGGAACTTCGCCTCGGGCAGGATCTTCCAGAGGTCCGCCTGCGTCGCGAGCGCCAGCACGTTGTCGGCGCCGCCCGCGAGGTCGGCTGCGTAGACCCCGATCACGGAGAGCCCCACGACAAGAACGATCATCTGGATGAAGTCGGTCCAGGCGACCGCGAGGAAGCCGCCGATCACGACGTAGATCAGGACGGCGAGCGTGCCGACGATCATCCCGGCGTTCTCCGACATCGCGCCGCCGGTGAGCACCGAGAACACGAGTCCCAGCGCCGTGATCTGCGCCGCGACCCAGCCGAGGTAGCTGAGGATGATGGCCGACGAGCAGAACACCTCCACACCCTTGCCGTAGCGGTTGCGGAAGAAGTCGCCGATGGTCAGGAGGTTCTGGCGGTAGAGGCGGGCCGCGAAGAACAGGCCCACGAGGACGAGGCACATGCCCGCGCCGAACGGGTCCTCGACGACGGCTCCGAGGCCGCCCTGCACGAACCGCGCGGGGATTCCCATGACGGTCTCGGCGCCGAACCAGGTGGCGAACGTGGTCGTGATCACCATCGCGAGCGGGAGGCTGCGGCCGGCGAGCGAGAAGTCGGATGTGTTCTTGATCCGCGTGCCGGCCCACACGCCGAGGGCGAGGGTGCCCACGAGGTAGAGCACGACGAAGACGATCAGCGTGGTGTTCATGCCTGGATGGTCGGGTTCATGGAGCGGGCCGAAGTCTAATTTATCCGGCGGTGAAATCGTCCGGCCGGGTCGGTCGATCGCGACGGTTCGACCGGGCGCGTGCGTGGTCGTCGGACCGGCGCGCATCCAGGCATCGCGGCCGGCGCGCGCGCATCGGCCGGCCGGTTCCGCCGGCGCCTCGCGCGCAGCGATGTCCGCGATCCCGAGCCGCACGGACTTCCGCGGCGGCGGCATTCCCGGCGCGTGTTTCCCCGGGATCGGTGACCGGGCGGGCGTGTCTGTCCAATCCTGTCGAATGTCGAGGTTTCTTACGACGATGTCCTGAGAAGCTCGGCGACTCGACGGCACCCTTCACCGGAAATCTGTTGAATCAGGAGGTTCCGTGCGGCGCGAGATCGCTCGAACGCACGGGTATCGATATTGCTGGCTTGCGCGCGCTGCGCCAGTTGCCTCGGTGGCTCGCGGCGCAACGAGCCCGCACCCCGATGTGCGGCCGATCACATGCAGGAGACCTCCATGCATCTCAACCCCGCGAAACTCGCGCGAGCCGTGGCATCGGCGCTCGTCGCGAGCGCCCTGTTCGGCGCCGTGGAAGCCAGCGCCGGTGGTGTCATCACCACGGGCCTGACGTCCCTCGGCGTCAACGATTCGGGCGAACTCAATTTCTTCGGAGATGGTCCCGACCCCGACGGACCGCTGCTCTACGGCGTCTACCGGCACGGTGCCGGTGACGCGATCTCGCCCGGCTGCGCGTGCGAAGGCTGGGGCGTGTCCGTCACGCTCGGCGACCTCTCGCAGACCTCGGCGTTCGCCAACCAGTCGAGCGGATCCGGCGGCTACGAAGGTGGCACGTTCGGCATCGGCGCCCTGGGCAACACCGCAACCTCCACCGTCCGGATGTCCGGTGCCGCGGTCACGATCCGCCACGCGTACGGCCCGTCGCTGCAGGCGGATACGTTCCAGGCGCAGGTCACGATCTCGAACACCGGCGCGACCGCCGTGAGCGACCTCGTCTACCGGCGCGCCATGGACTGGGACGTGCCCCCGACCGAGTTCTGGGAATACGTGACCCACGGCGGCGTCGTCGCGAACCTCGAGGCGAACGGTGGCAACGTCCGCTTCGCCAGCAACAACGGGTTCGCGTCGTCCAACCCGCTCGATGCGCCCGGCGCTATCGAGACGAACATCGATACGAGCAACACGGACTTCGACAAGGCCGGCCCTGCCGACCACGGCTCCGTGTTCGACTTCGCGTTCGGATCGCTCGCTGCCGGCGAGAGCCGCGTCTTCAACATCTACTACGGTTCGGCGGCGAACGAGTCCCAGGCGCGTTCGAGGATTGCCGCGCTCGGCGCGAACGTCTTCTCGATCGGCCAGCCGAGCGGTCTGACCAGAGGCGACGGCGAAGGTGGTGGCGAGGAAGTCCCGTCCGCACCCGGCGATGAAGGCGTGTCGGCCGCGTCGGTGGACCCGGCCGTCTCGGACCTGCCCGCGTTCTTCTTCGCGTTCGGCGGGGTCGGCGGTTCGGAGCTGGGCAGCTCGCCCACGAACCCCATCCTGCCGTTCGTGCCCGCGCCGGACACCTTCGTGTTCGATGCGCCTCAGCCGCGTCGCTGGTACGACCCGCCCATGGTGGAAGGCTTCACGATCACCCTCGCGGGTGGCGGCGAGTTCCTGGAGGTGATGGCGCCGGACGGTTTCACGGATCTCGAACTGATCGTCGACGGTGT
The DNA here is from genome assembly GCA_963205165.1 of Pseudomonadota bacterium. GTDB lineage: Bacteria > Pseudomonadota > Gammaproteobacteria > Burkholderiales. The sequence goes on from CAUJJX010000107.1 coordinate 4,084, forward strand.
CGTCGTCGAGGATGACCTCGACGGCGGCGACAGCTTCTTCTTCGCGCCCGGGGTGACGAGCTTCAAGATCGTCGGGATCCACCCGCTGCTCGATGCAGGCGCGCCCGGTTTCGGTTCGGCGTTCCCGCTGTTCCTCGACTTCACGAATCCGGACGGCACGACGATGACGTGGACCTCGATCAACGCTCCCGTGCCGGAACCCGCCGAATGGGCGCTGATCCTCCTGTCGATCCCGCTGCTCGGCTGGCAGGTGCGTCGCAGGCGCGCCGCCTGATCCGTCCGGGGGCTGTTCGCGCCGACAGCGTTGGCGCGATCAGGTGCTCGCAGCAGTCCCGCGCCGGGACCTTTCAGCCTTCGGGCCGGAAGGCCCGGCGCAGTTCCTTCAGCAGTCGCGGCACGTCGGCAGCGGGCAATCCGTTGATGCCGGCCGCGGCCTCGCGCCCGCCGCCGTTCTCGAACAGCACGGCCACGCGATCGGCACCCCGCGGATGTGCGATCGGCGCCCGGATGCTCACCGTGAACGCGCCACCCGACGGCGTCAGCACGGCGTGCGCGCGGCGCGGATTCGCGCGTGCGAGGCGATTCGCGAATGCCCCGCTCACGCGACGGCTCCAGGCCGCATCGGGTAGTTCGAAGCACGCGACGGCGGCGTCCGCGTCGATGGGCGCGAGCGCGTGCGCACACACGATGTCGTCCTGCATGGCGCGGTCGATCTGCGCGAAGACCGGTTCGGCCGCGGCGAAGTCCGCGGGTCGTGCGAAGCCGTTCATGCGACGGAGCAGCTCGACCGGATGCACGAGAAGTTCGTCGACCGAGTCCCCGTACGCGTTGTAGTTGAGGCACTCGCCGAGACGCTTCAGGGCGGCGACCGACGTGGCATCGAGATCGAGCGTGCGTGCGAGCGCAGCGGCCGTCTCGTCGAGGTTGTCGCCGAACGCGCCGACGACGGCCCACGCGCGGTGTACGCCGCCGAGATGGCGATCGACGATCGCGCTCGTGCACACCGCCGGTGACGGATCGTGATGCAGCACGAGTGCCGGATGCGGCGGGACATTGCCGACGCGATGGTGGTCGAACCACTCGAACGCGGCGCCTGCATCGAGCGCCGCGATGACTGCTGGCGCATTCGTCTCGAGCGAGATGTCACAGACCGTGATGCGGTCCCCGGGCTGCACGGGCACGCGTCGGACGAGTGCGATGTCGCGCTTGGTTCCGGTGACCGGCGTCGCGTCGCGGGGCTCGACGAGGCGCAACTGGTGCAGCGCGCAGAGACCATCCGCGTCGCCGTTGAAGACATCATAGAATCCCATCGAACCTCGCATTCCATCCGGGTGCGCCAGCACGCGCGCTCATCACCCCGCAGCACCACGGCCCGCCGATGTTCCACCGCTCACCGTTCGCACGCCGCTCCGGCCTCGCGGGCCTCGCGACCCTAGCTTACGGAGTCGTCGTGGTCCTCGCCAGCCTGTATCCCGCCGAGGGCTGGCGCCTGCCGGACCTCGCGATCCTGCAGCGCCAGCTGGGCGAATGGCCGCGCTACTACTCGTACACCGACGTCACGCTGAACGTCGCGGGCTACGTGCCGCTGGGATTCCTGCTGACGACGGGCCTGCGACATCGCATGCGTCCGATGGTCGCGGCGAGCCTCGCGTTCGCCGTCGCGACGCTGCTGAGCTGCTGCCTCGAACTCGTCCAGGGCGGCATCCCGCTGCGGGTGCCGTCCGGCCTCGACGTGTTCTGCAATGCCGTCGGCGGACTCCTCGGCGCGTGGATCGCGCTCTTCTTCCGCGACGACAGCGGCGAAGGCCGCGGCGCCCGCTGGTACGCGCGCGTCGTCGATCCGGCCGCGGGCGGTGACGCCGGCGTCGTGCTCGCGGCGCTTTGGGTGCTCGCGCAGTTCCGTCCCGATCTGTGGCTCTTCGCGACCGGCGATCTCCGGCATCTGCTCGACGCGCCGCTCAGCGACTACTCGCCGCGGACGTACATCCTGCTGGAGGCAGGCGTCGCGCTGATGGGCATCGTTGCCGCGGCCGGTGTCGCGCGCGTGCTCATCACCGCGAACGCGCTCGGATTCCTGCTGATCCTCGTCACCGCAGGGCTCGTTGCACGCGCCGCTGCGACTGCGCTGCTGTACGACGGCGGCCACGCATTTCTCTGGGTCACCCCAGGCAACGCGATCGGCATCGCGCTCGGGCTCGTGCTCGGCGGGGCGGCGTGCAGCCTGTCGCGGCAGGCCGCCGCGCTCGCTGCGTTCGCGGCCATGCTCGGCGGGGTCGTGCTGCTGAACGGTGCGCCGACCAATCCGTACGCGGATCTCTCGCCGATCCAGGCGTGGCAGCAGGGACACTATCGCAGCGTCGTCGGGACGACCCGCATCGTGTCGATGGGCTGGCCGCTGCTCGCGGGGCTCTTTCTGCTGCGTCATGCACGCCGCGCCGGGTGAATGCGGATGTGCTTCGTATAATCCGGCGACTCCACACGAGGATCACGACACGCGATGAGCTACTACGAGCGGCATGTCTTCTTCTGCTGCAACAGCCGCAACGACCCGAATCGCAAGAGCTGCGACGACAGCCGCGGCGCGTCGGAACTGCGCGACTACGCGAAGGCGCAGGTCAAGGCGCTCGGACTCGCCGGCAAGGGCCGCGTGCGCGTCAACATGGCCGGCTGCCTCGATCGCTGCGAGGAAGGTCCGGTGATCGTCGTCTACCCCGAGGACGTCTGGTACACGTACGTCGATCGCGCCGACATCGACGAGATCATCGAGGAACACATCCGGAACGGCCGCGTCGTCGAGCGGCTGCGTCTCTGATGCTCGCCGGCGCCGAACGCCGTCTGATCGACGGCCCGAGTGGAGATCTCGAAGTCTCGCTGCTGCTGCCGCCGCACGCGCCCACCGGCATCGCCCTCATCGCCCATCCGCATCCGCTCTATGGCGGCACGATGGAGAACAAGATCGTGCAGACGCTCGCCCGCACGTTCGTGGCGCAGGGTTGTGCGGCGTGGCGCCTGAACTTCCGCGGCGTCGGTGCTAGCGAAGGCACGTACGACGACGGTCGCGGCGAACTCGACGACTTCCGCGCCCTCGCCGCGCACGCGCGCTCGGTGCATGGCGACCTGCCGCTGACGGTCGCGGGTTTCTCGTTCGGGGGCTACGTCGCGTCGCATCTCGCGCCGGAGCTGCAACCGAAGCGCCTCGTGCTCGTCGCGCCGGCCGTCGGCCGGTTCCCGGTGAGCGATGTCCCGTCGACGACCCTCGTGATCCACGGCGAGGAGGACGACGTCGTGACGCTCGCCGAAGTCCTCGCGTGGGCGAAGCCGCAGAAGCTGCCGATCGTCGTGATCCCCGGTGCGGGCCATTTCTTCCACGGCGATCTCATCCGGCTGCAGCAGGTCGTGCGCGGCCATCGACCGGACGACATCGGTTGAACACGCCGCTCGCCATCCGCGACGTCCGCAAGTCGTTCGGCGAGCATGAGGTGGTTCGCGGCATCAGCCTCGAACTCGCGGCCGGCGAGTGCTTCGGCCTGCTCGGTCCGAACGGCGCCGGCAAGACGACGACGCTGCGGTTGTGCCTCGGACTCACGGCGCCCGACAGCGGCAGCATCACACTCGCCGGGTTGCCGGTGCCGGCGTCGGCGCGCGAGGCCAGGCGCCGGCTCGGCGTCGTGCCGCAGACCGACAACCTCGATCCCGATTTCACCGTCGCCGAGAACCTGCTCGTCTACGGCCGCTACTTCGGACTCGACGACCGGCGCATCCGCGCGCGCGTGCCCGACCTGCTCGACTTCGCGGGCCTCGGCGGCAAGGGCGACGCGCGCATCCAGTCGCTGTCCGGGGGCATGAAGCGGCGGCTCGCGGTCGCGCGGGCACTCGTGAGCGATCCGGACATCGTGTTCCTCGACGAACCCACGACCGGCCTCGACCCGCAGGCGCGACATCTCATCTGGGACCGGCTGAAGCAGCTCACGGCGAGCGGCAAGACGCTGCTGCTCACGACGCATTTCATGGACGAGGCCGAGCGGCTCTGCGACCGCATCGCCGTGATGGACCGCGGCGCGATCGTCGCGACCGGCGTGCCGCGCGACCTCATCCGCGCGGAGATCGAACCGGAGGTCGTCGAAGTCCACGGCGACGGCGTGGCCGCATGGGCCGACGCGACGTCCGGGCTGGCCGACCGCCGCGAACACGTCGGCGAGACGGTCTTCTGCTACGCGCGGGACGCGAAGCCGCTGCTCGCGGATCTCGAACAACGTCCGGGGCTCAAGTACCTGCACCGGCCCGCGAACCTCGAGGATGTCTTCCTGAAACTGACGGGGCGGGATCTGCGGGACTGAGCTGGAGACGGCCGTCCGGCCTCTGCGCGGCATGCGGCGCGGACTGGCGCGGTTCTGGCAAGAAGCGCCCGGCTCGCGGGTCCGGGGCCGTGCGATCGCTCTGCCCGGCGGCCCGGTCACACAGCACGCCGAGGGTCCGCCATCTCTCGGCTGACCTGCTGTCACCTGCCGCACATCGTCGGACATCGACACAGTTCAACGCCCGGAAGCCATGCTCTTCAACTCGTTCGCGTTCCTGTTCGTCTACCTGCCCATCGTCGTGGCGGGCTATTTCGTCATCGGTCGCGTGAACCGGACCGCAGCGGCGGCGTGGCTCGCGATCGCGTCGTTCGTCTTCTACGGCTGGTGGGACTGGCACTACCTGCCGCTGCTGCTGGCGTCGATCGGGGTGAACTACCTCGTGGGGCGTCAGATGGCCGGGGCCGCCGGCCGCGCACGCAAGGCGTGGCTGGTGTCGGCGATCGTGGCCGACCTCGTCCTGCTCGGCTACTTCAAGTACGCGAACTTCTTCGTCAGCAGCGCTGCCAGCCTCACCGGCGCCGACTGGCAGATCGCGGCGATCGCGCTGCCCATCGGCATCTCGTTCTTCACGTTCACGCAGATCGCCTTCCTCGTCGACACCTACCAGGGCAAGGTCAAGGAGTTCCGGCTGATCCACTACGCGCTGTTCGTGACGTACTTCCCGCACCTCGTCGCGGGGCCCGTGCTGCACCACAAGGAAATGATGCCGCAGTTCGCCGACCCGGCGAACTACTCGCCGCGCGCCGCGAACTTCGCCGTCGGGCTGTCGATCTTCACGATCGGCCTCGCCAAGAAGGTGCTGATCGCCGACCACGTCGCGACCCTCGCGGACCCCGTGTTCGCACCCGGGGCGAACCCGGGGCTCATCGAGGCCTGGGTCGGCGCGCTGGCCTACACCTTCCAGCTCTACTTCGATTTCTCGGGCTATTCCGACATGGCGATCGGCCTGTCGCGGCTCTTCGGCGTGCGCCTCCCGCTCAACTTCGACTCTCCATATCGCGCGTCGAGCATCGTCGACTTCTGGCGTCGCTGGCACATGACGCTGTCGCGGTTCCTGCGCGACTACCTCTACATCCCGCTCGGCGGCAACGCGCACGGTGGCCTCATGCGTTATCGCAACCTGATGATCACGATGCTGCTCGGCGGCCTGTGGCATGGCGCCGGCTGGACCTTCGTGATCTGGGGCGGCCTCCACGGGTTCTATCTCGTCGTGAATCACGGCTGGCGGCACGTGCGCGAGAAGCTCTTTCCGCGCACCGACGGCGGCGAGGCCTGGTGGGCGCACGTGCTGGCGATCGCGCTCACGTTCCTGGCGGTCGTCGTCGGCTGGGTGTTCTTCCGTGCGCCGGACTTCCAGACCGCGATGGGCGTGCTCGGCGGGATGGTCGGCGCGAACGGCATCGCGCTGCCGACGGCGCTGGCATCCCGGCTCGGAACGATCCAGCCGTGGTTCGCGGCACTCGGCATCGACGTGCACGCCAGCGGGATCCGCTGGATCGACTTCGGCGGGCTCGAACTGAAGCTGCTGTTCGTCGCGATGGCGATCGCGTGGCTGTGCCCGAACACGCAATGGAGCCTCCGCGAACACGCGCCGGCGCTCGAGTCGTCGGCGCAGGCGCCCGCAGTCCCGATACATCGTGCGACGACCTGGACGCCATCGCCGCGCTGGGCACTGGTGCTCGCGATCCTGCTGGTCGTCTGCATCGTGAATCTCAACCGGCCGTCGCAGTTCCTCTACTACCAGTTCTGACGAACCGCTCAGCAGCGATCCTCCGATGAGCGACGACCGCCACGTATCGAACGCGCACCGCGAGGTTGCACGTCCGACTGGATTCCGTTCTTACCTGGCAGTCTTCGGCGGCATCGCGCTGCTGCTCGGAACGACGCTCGTCGCGACGGCGTGGGTGATCGATCCGTTCTTCCTTCATGTCTCGCCGCAGCGCGCCGCGTCGGTCATGGTGTCGA
>CAUJJX010000108.1 GCA_963205165.1 Pseudomonadota bacterium
GACCGATCCGCACGGCGCGCGGCTCGCGATCCTGCGGCACCGCGACGAGATCGTCGCGATGGCCAACGAACGCGACCGCACGCTCGTCGGACTCGGCGGCGGCTGCCGCGACGTCGAGGTCCACGTGTTCGACGACACGCCGCGCGGCCCGATGGTCGTGATGCACCTGATCGTCGACGTGCGTGACGCGATGGGCGCGAACACCGTCAACACGATGGCCGAGGCCGTCGCCGGACGCGTCGAGCAGATCACCGGCGGCACGGTGCGGCTGCGCATCCTGTCGAACCTCGCGGACCTCCGCCTCGCGCGGGCACGCGTCGCGCTGACGTCCGACGTGCTGACGACGGCGGACTACCGCGGCGACGACGTGGCCGAGGGCATCCTCGACGCGTACACGTTCGCGGCCGTCGATCCGTACCGCGCGGCCACGCACAACAAGGGAATCATGAACGGCATCGATCCGGTCATCGTCGCGACGGGCAACGACTGGCGGGCCGTCGAGGCCGGTGCGCACGCGTACGCCTGCCGGCACGGCCGCTACACGTCGCTCACGAAATGGGAACGCCATCGCGACGGACGTCTCGTCGGCACGATCGAGATGCCGCTCGCCGTGGGCCTGGTCGGCGGCGCGACGCGCACGCACCCGCTCGCCCGGACGGCGCTGAAGATCCTCGACGTGAAGTCCGCGCAGGACCTCGCGGAGATCGCCGTGGCAGTCGGTCTCGCACAGAACCTCGCGGCACTGCGCGCGCTGTCGACCGAGGGCATCCAGCGCGGCCACATGGCGCTGCACGCCCGCAACGTCGCGCTGGCGGCGGGCGCCGTCGGCGACGAGATCACCGCGATCGCGCGTGCGATGGCGGATGCGCACGACGTGCGGGCGGATCTGGCGGTGGAACTGCTGAAGCAGCGTCGGGGCGGGTGACGAACGCGGCGCCGACCGAGGCGGACGTCGGCGCCGGATCACGCAGCAGACGGTCGACGCGGGCTACGAGTGCGGGGCGACCGGTGTCGCGTGCCGCCCCCGCCGCACCGCCTTCTCCACCTCCACCGCCACGAACACGACCGCGCCGACGGCCACGCACGCGAGCCACTCCGTCACGTCGAGACCGGTCGTCCCGAAGAGCGCCTGCATCGGCGACCAGTGCGTGAGGGCCGCCTGGAGCACCAGCAGGATCCCGACGGCCGGCAGCGCGTACGGATTGCCGGTGAGCGTCCGCAAGGACCACGACGACGCATCGACCGAGCGCATGTTGAAGAGGTAGAAGATCTCGCCCATCACGAGCGCGTTGACGGCCAGCGTGCGGCCGACGAGTTCGCTGCCGGTGCGGGCCTCGCCCCAGTAGAAGATGCCGATCACGGCCGCGCCGAGCAGCGACGTGACGAGCAGCAGACGCCAGAGAAGCAGTCGCGACAGCAGCGGTTCGGCGGGGTCGCGCGGCGGACGATCCATGATGCCGGGCTCGGTCGGATCGAACGCGATCACGACGGACAGCGTGACCTCCGTGACCATGTTGATCCACAGGATCTGCACCGGTGTGATCGGCATCGTCAGGCCGAACAGGATCGCCGCGACGAGCGCGACGGACTCGGCGCCGTTCGTCGGCAGGATGTACAGGATCGCCTTGCGGATGTTCTCGTAGACGGTGCGTCCGCCCTCGACGGCGTGCGCGATCGACGCGAAGTTGTCGTCCGCGAGCACGATCGACGCGGCCTCGCGTGCGGCCTCCGTACCCTTCACGCCCATCGCGACGCCGACGTTCGCGCGTTTCAGCGACGGCGCATCGTTGACGCCGTCGCCGGTCATCGCGACGACGTGGCCCTGCCGCTGGAGCGCCTCGACGATCACGAGCTTGTGCTCGGGGCTCGCCCGCGCGAACACGTCGGTGTCGGCGACGGCCTGCGCGAGCATCGCCGGATCGAGTGCGACGAGCGCCGTCCCGGTCGTGACGTTCGTCCCGCGCAGCCCGACCTGCCGCGCGATCGCGGCGGCCGTCACGGCGTGGTCGCCGGTGATCATCTTCACGCGGATGCCCGCGGCCTGGCATTGCGCGACGGCCGTGATGGCCTCCTCGCGCGGCGGATCGATGAAGCCGGTGCAGCCGAGCAGGTCGAGGTCGTGCACGACGCTGTCGGGATGGTCGGGCATCGCGCCGAGCACCTTGCCGGCGAACGCGAGGACGCGCATGCCCTCGGCGCCGAGCGCCTCGACGTGCGCATTCCACTGCTTCGCATCGACGCCGGTGCACATGGGCAGGATCGCTTCGGGCGCCCCCTTCACGACGATGCGGACGACGCCGTCGGACGTGCCGTGCAGCGTCGCCATGAACCGTCGCTCGGCCTCGAACGGGATCGTGTCCACGCGCGACCACTGGTCGCGGATGGCGGCGACGTCGGCGCCCGCGCGGCCGGCGAAGGCGAGCAACGCGGCCTCCATCGGATCGCCCTCGGCGTGCCAGACGTCACCCTCCAGTCGCAGGCGGGCGTCGTTGCAGAGCACCGCGGCCTCGGCCAGGGCGAGCGGTGCACCACTGTCATCGGCGATCACCCGTCCGGTCGGCGCGTAGCCGGTGCCCTCGATGCGGAACGATCCGCCGGGGGTCACGACGCGCGCGACGCTCATCTCGTTGCGGGTCAGCGTGCCGGTCTTGTCGGTGCAGATCACCGTGACGGATCCGAGCGTCTCGACGCTGGGGAGGCGACGCACGATCGCGTTGTGCGTGGCCATGCGACGCACGCCGATGGCGAGCGCGATCGTGACGATCGCGGGGAGGCCTTCGGGGATCGCGGCGACCGCAAGTCCGACGACGGCGAGGAAGGTGTCGGCGAAGTCCCGGCCGCGCAGCACGCCCACCCCGAGCAGCACGGCCCCGGCCGCCACGATCACGGCGGTGAGCACGCGACCGAAGTGCGCGAGCTTGCGCGTGAGCGGCGTCTCGAGGGCGTCCATGTCGGCCATGAGCGTCGTGATGCGACCGATCTCGGCGCGGGCGCCGGTGGCGACGACGACGGCACGGGCGCGTCCGCGCGTCACGAGCGTCCCGGCGTACGCCATCGACGTGCGTTCGGCGAGCGGCGCCGCGGCGTCGACGGCCGCGAGCGTCTTGCCGACCGGCATCGACTCGCCGGTGAGCGCCGCCTCGTCGGTGTTGAAGTCCTGCGCCTCGATGAGCCGCACGTCGGCCGGCACGCGGTCCCCGGATTCGAGATGCACGACGTCACCCGGGACGATGTCCTCGGCGTCGAGCGTCCGGCGCATGCCCTCCCGGACGACGGCGGCCGTCGGCGTCAGCATGTTGCGGATCGCGGCGAGCGCCTGCTCCGCGCGGCCTTCCTGCACGACACCGATGATCGCGTTGATGACGGTCACGCCGAAGATCACGGCGGCATCGAGGGCGTGTCCGAGCAGCAGCACCACGCCGCCGGAGGCGAGCAGCACGTAGATGAGCACGTCGTGGAACTGCAGCAGGAAGCGCACGAACAGGCTGCGTCCGGGTGCGGAGGGCAGGCTGTTGGGACCGACCGTCGCGAGACGCGCGACGGCTTCCTCGGTGGTGAGCCCGTCGGCGCGACTGTCGAGGGCGGCGAGCGCCGCATCGGGCGTCAGCGCGTGCCAGTCGGGCGGGGCGTCGAGGGATGCTGTGGTGCGGGTGGTGGAGTCCATCGCGCAAGGGTAGCGCGGCGCGATGGCATTCGAGCGGGAGATGAACGAACGATCAGGCGGGGGAATGCGGTCCGGGACGACGGTCGTCGAACCCGGACGCCGAACGCGCCGGGGCCTGTTCACACGACGGATGCCGGCGCGAACAGGCGCTGGTCCCGCGTCCGGGCGGACGCGGGTGGCGCAGGCGCCCTACTCCGCCGTCGTGACGATCACGTGGACGCGGAACGGACCGTGGGCACCGATCTGCAGGATGCCCTCGATGTCGGCCGTGCGCGACGGACCGGACACGAAGTTCACGGCGCGGGGCAGTTCGCCGATCTCGTCGCGGGTGCGGGCCCAGGCGTCTTCCATCGTCGCGACGATCCGAGAAGCGGGGACGATCGCGATGTGCGTCTCGGGCAGCAGGCTCGTCGCGGCGTACGTCTCGTTGCCGGACAACAGCATCAGGGTGCCCGTCTCGGCAACGCCGAGGTGGGTGCCGGTGATGCCGACGAGATCGTCACCGCGGGCGGGCCGGCCCTCGACCGTGATGCCGGTCGCGGTCCAGTCGAGCTTCGCGATCGACGGCCATGCGACTGCCTGCAGCGGCAGCGACTTCTCGCGCAGGTAGCGCGCGACGGCCTCGGGCACGTCGGCCTGCGTCGCGACTTCGTCGTACGTGCTCGCCATGCGGATGCAGAGTTCGCGGAACCGCGGGAGGACTTCCCAGTTGGTCGCGGGACGCTCGCCGAGGGCGTGCGCGCGGATCGTCGAATCGACGCGGGCACGCTCGATCTCGGTGATGGCGGAGGCACCGCCCCGCGCAGCGCGGATGCGGGACAGGATGCGATCGCGTGCGCTCATTTGCGGGTCCTCGATGCGTAGAGTTCACGGAAGGTCTTGCCGGACGGCGCCGGCAGGTCGCGGCCCTCGGTCCAGCCGTTGCCCGGCAGCTTGTGGATCGTGCGGTCGGCACCGCCGGCCGTGCGTCCGACGCGCGCGGCGATGCGGGTCAGCAGCGCGTACATCGCCGGACGCTGCGCGGCCCAGGCCCACATGCGGATCGCGGCACGTTCCTTCCATGGCCGCAGGCCGCGGTCGAGCTGCTTCTCGCGCAGCTTGCGCATGAGATCGGGCAGCGGAATCTTGACCGGGCACACGACGCCGCACTGGTTGCAGAGCGTCGCGGCATTCGGGAGGTCGAGCGCCTTCTCGAGGCCGATGTAGTTCGGTGTCAGCACGGAGCCGATCGGGCCCGGGTACACCCAGCCGTACGCGTGGCCGCCGATGTTCTGGTAGACGGGACAGTGGTTCATGCACGCGCCGCAGCGGATGCAGCGCAGGGCTTCCTGCATGTCGGTGCCGAGCAGGCGCGCGCGGCCCGCATCGACGATCACGACGTGCATCTGCTCGGGGCCGTCGGCATCGCCTTCGGCCTTCGGCCCGGTGTTGATGGTGATGTAGTTGCTGATCGGCTGGCCCGTCGCGGAACGCGTGAGCAGCCGGAGGATGCACGAGAGATCCTCCATCGTGCCCAGCACCTTCTCGATGCCGGTGATGGCGACGTGGATGCGCGGCATCGTCGTCGTCATCCGGCCGTTGCCCTCGTTCGTCACGAGCACGAGCGAGCCGGTATCGGCGATCAGGAAGTTGCCCCCCGTGATGCCCATGTCCGCCGACAGGAAGTGCTCGCGCAGGAACTTGCGGGCCTCCATCGTCAGCTCGGCCGGGTCCGTCTTGCGGGGCGTCTTGTGATGTTCGTGGAAGAGGTCGCCGACGTCCTCGCGGCTCTTGTGGATCGCGGGGGCGATGATGTGCGACGGTGTCTCTCCGGCGAGCTGCACGATGTACTCGCCGAGGTCGGTCTCGACGACCTTCATGCCGGCCGACTCGAGGGCGCCGTTCAGGTGGCTCTCCTCGGAGACCATCGACTTCGACTTGATGACCTTCTTCACGTCGTTCGCGCGGGCGATGTCGACGATGATGCGGTTCGCGTCCTCGTGGGTCTCGGCCCAGTGGACCGTGACGCCGCGGCGCGTCGCTTCCTTCTCGAAGCGCTCGAGCCAGACGTCGAGCATCTCGAGCGACCGGTCGCGGATCGCCGCGGCGGACGTGCGGATGTCCTCGAGGTTCTCCATGTCGAGCATGCCGCGGGTGCGCGCGCCTGCGAGATTGAAGTTGCGCATCGCGCGCTGGACCTTGGCATCGTTCAGCCGGTCGTGCGCGCGATCCTTGAAGGAGATCGTGGAGTGCGGGCGCGTGCCCGCGGAGCTGGGGGTGCTCATGGATCGTTCTCGATGCGGAGGGGTCAGCGGCCGTCGCCGGAATCGTCCACGCCGGCCAGTACCTCGGCGACGTGGTAGACCTTCGTGCGGGTGTCGCCCAGGCGACGCAGGCGGCCTTCGATGTTGAGCATGCAGCCGAGGTCGCCGAGGACAACGGCGTCGGCACCGGTGGAGGCGATGTCCTCGCACTTGCGCTCGGCGATGCGCGAGGAGATCTCGCCGTACTTGATGGCGAACGTGCCGCCGAAGCCGCAGCAGTATTCGGGCGTCGCCATTTCCCTGACCTCGAGGCCCGCCACCTTGCCGAGCAGTTCGCGCGGCTGGGTCTTCACGCGGAGTTCGCGCAGCCCGGAGCACGAGTCGTGGTACGTCACGGTGCCCGCGAAC
>CAUJJX010000109.1 GCA_963205165.1 Pseudomonadota bacterium
CAGCAGGGCCTTGAGGGCGTCGAGGTTGTCGCCGTGGACGAGCAGGTTGTCGGTGCCGCCGTTACCGTGGACCGAGACGGGTTCGAGCACGCGGTAGGGCACGCGGTCGGCGGCAGCGAGGGCCTGGGCACGGCCGAGCCAGTCGAGTGTGGGCATGGCCTGGGGAGCGATCGAAGCGGTGGACGCGCACGGCGTTCCGGCAAGGATCGCTGTCGCGCTGGCAACCGGCGGGCGCCGGGCGGAAGACTGTCGGGCAGAGCGCGCGCGGGGATCGGCCACCGCGCGCGGTCAGGCCCCGATCAGAACGGAATGTCGTCCTCGAGATCGTCGAACTTCGACGGCGCGCGCGGCGCGGCGCCGGACGACGACGCTGCCGGACGCGGTGCCGGGGCGGAACGCGCCGGGCGCGACGACTGGTCGTCGCCTTCGGAGTAATCGCCGCCGCCCATGCCGCCGCGGCTGCCGAGCATCTGCATGCGGTCGGCGCGGATCTCGGTCGTGAAGCGTTCCTGGCCTTCCTTGTCGGTCCACTTGCGGGTCTGGAGGCGGCCCTCGACGTAGACCTGGCTGCCCTTCTTCAGGTACTCGCCCGCGATCTCGGCGAGGCGGCCGAAGAAGGCGACGCGGTGCCATTCCGTGGACTCCTGCTTCTCGCCGCTCTTGTCCTTCCACTGCTCGGTCGTGGCGATGGCCACGTTGGTCACGGCATCGCCGCTCGGGAGGTAGCGGGTCTCGGGATCACGTCCGAGGTTGCCGACCAGGATCACCTTGTTTACAGACGCCATGTCAGCGCTCTCCGTGAATGAGTTTCATCGCAATTTCTTCGTCGAAATTTGCACGATCGACCTTCAATCGCGCAACACCTTCCGCCGGCGCGAGGCGCACCTCGCGCACCCCCGGCAGCTTCTGCAGGCGACGCAGCAGGCCGTCGGCGCGGCCGGCGTCCATCGGTGGCACCTGCAACGTACGCAGTACCGGCACGTTCATGCCGAGCGCGACCCCGAACCACACGAGCGTGAGTGCGCCGCAGAACACGAACACGGCGGGTGCGCCGTGGTGCTGCGACAGCCAGCCGCCCGTCGCGGCGCCGACGAAGGTCCCGAGGAACTGGATGCTCGAGTACACGCCGACGGCCGTGCCCTTGGCCTCGGCCGGTGCGATCCGGGAGATCAGCGACGGCAGGCTTGCCTCGAGCAGGTTGAACGCCGTGAAGAACACCAGCAGCGCGCCGGCGATCGCGAGGACCGACGCGCCCATCATCGCGAGGATCACCTCGGCGATCGCGAGCAGCACGACGGCGCCGACGAACGCGGGCTTCTGCTTGCCGCGGCGCTCCGAGATCGCCATGACCGGCGCCATGAGCACGAAGGCGCCGAGCATCACGGGCAGGTAGACCTTCCAGTGTTCGTTGCCCTCGAGGCCGGCGCCGCGCAGCGCGAACGGCACGACGACGAACAGCGCCATGAGCACGGCGTGCAGCACGAAGATGCCGACGTTCAGGCGGGCAAGCTGCGGATCGCGCAGGACATCGGCGAAGCGCGGGCGGTCGGGCGCGATGCCGACGACGGCGACCGGGTCGGGCACGCGGAAGCGCACGACCGCGATCGCACCGAGGGCCAGCACGCCAGTGAGCGCGAAGATCCCGGGGACGCCGATCCAGCGGCCGAGCACCGGGCCGAGCACCATCGACAGCGCGAAGGTCACGCCGATCGTGATGCCGATGATGGCCATGGCCTTCGTGCGGACCTCTTCGCGCGTCAGGTCGGAGGCGAGCGCGATGACGGCGGCGGAAATCGCGCCGGCGCCCTGGAGCACGCGGCCGGCGATGACCCAGCCGATGCTCGTCGCGGACGCGGCGACGACGCTGCCGAGCGCGAACAGGAGGAGGCCCAGGTAGATCGTCGGCTTGCGCCCCCAGCGGTCGGACAGCCAGCCGAACGGAATCTGCAGCACGGCCTGCGTCAGCCCGTACGCGCCGAGCGCGATGCCGACGAGCGTGTGATCGCGCCCGCCGGGCAGTGTCTCGGCGTAGAGCGCGAACACGGGCAGGATGATGAACAGGCCGAGCATGCGCAGGCCGAAGACACCGGCCAGCGTGAAACTCGAACGCAGTTCGAGCGCCGTCATGCGGTCGGCGCGCGCGGATTTCGGATGGGGGGACACTGCAGATGGAGGCGAGGAAAACGGGCGCGGTATATTAGCCGATTCCCCGTCCGGCACGCTCTCTCATGGATCTCATCCGCATCCGCGGCGCGCGCACCCACAACCTGAAGAACGTGAGCCTCGACCTGCCGCGCGGCAAGCTCACGGTCATCACGGGGCTGTCGGGTTCGGGCAAGTCCTCGCTCGCGTTCGACACGCTCTACGCCGAGGGCCAGCGCCGCTACGTGGAATCGCTGTCGGCGTACGCCCGGCAGTTCCTCCAGCTCATGGAGAAGCCGGACGTCGACATGATCGAGGGACTGTCGCCGGCCATCGCGATCGAGCAGAAGACGGCCGGCCACAATCCGCGCTCGACCGTCGGGACCATCACCGAGGTCCACGACTACCTCCGCCTGCTTTACGCCCGCGTCGGCGAGCCGCACTGCCCGGACCACGGCGTGCCGCTCTCGGCGAAGACCGTCTCGCAGGTCGTCGACGCCGTCCTCGCGTTTCCGGCCGAGGCCCGGATCATGGTGCTCGCGCCGGTCGTCACGCAGCGCAAGGGCGAGCACATCGAGCTGCTGGAAGACTTCCGCGCCCGGGGCTTCGTGCGTGTCCGGATCGACGGCGAGGTGATGGAGCTCGATCCGCCGCCGAAGCTCGCGAAGACCAAACACCACGATGTCGATGTCGTCGTCGACCGGCTCCGCGCCCGGCCCGATGTCGCGCAACGACTCGCCGAATCGGTCGAGACCGCGATGCGCATCTCGGATGGCAAGGTGACCGTCGTCGATCTCGATTCCGGCGCGGAGCACGCGTACTCGTCCCGCTTCGCCTGCCCGCAATGCGACTACGCACTGACCGAACTCGAACCGCGGCTCTTCTCGTTCAACAACCCGGCCGGCGCCTGCGAGCACTGCGACGGCCTCGGCGTCGTGAACTTCTTCGACCCCGCGCGCATCGTCGCCTTCCCGCACCTGTCGCTCGCGGCCGGCGCCGTGAAAGGCTGGGACCGCCGCAACGCGTTCTACTTCCAGCTGCTCCGCAACCTCGCGGCGCATGCCGGGTTCGATGTCGACACGCCGTTCGAGGAACTCTCCGAAGCGGCGCGGCAACTCGTCCTGCACGGCTCGGGCGACGAGACGATCCGCTTCACGTACGAGGGCGAGCGCGGCAAGCCGGTCATCAAGGAACACGTCTTCGAGGGCGTCGTCCCGAACATCGCGCGGCGCTACAAGGAAACGGAGTCGCAGCTCGTCCGCGAGGAACTCGCGCTCTACCGGACCTCGGCCGCCTGCCCGGAATGCCGCGGTGCACGGTTGAACCGCGGCGCACGCAACGTCTTCATCGGCGACCGCGCGCTGCACGAAGTCACGGGGATGCCGCTCAACGCCGCGACGGCGTGGTTCGACGCGCTCGAACTGCCCGGTGCGCGCGGCGCGATCGCGGACCGCATCCTCCGCGAGATCCGCGCGCGGCTCGGATTCCTCGTGAGCGTCGGGCTCGCGTACCTGTCGCTCGCGCGGTCGGCCGACACGCTCTCGGGCGGCGAGTCGCAGCGCATCCGGCTCGCGAGCCAGATCGGCACCGGCCTGACGGGCGTGATGTACGTGCTCGACGAACCGTCGATCGGACTGCACCAGCGCGACAACGACCGCCTGCTCGAGACGCTCGTGCGGCTGCGCGATCTCGGCAACACCGTGATCGTCGTCGAGCACGACCGCGACGCGATCCTCCGCGCCGACCATCTCGTCGACATGGGCCCCGGCGCGGGCGTCCACGGCGGACAGGTCATCGCGGCCGGCACGCCCGCGGAAGTCACGGCGGATCCCGCGTCGGTCACCGGCCAGTACCTCTCCGGCGCGCGCCGCATCGAGACGCCGGCGAAGCGACTGCCGCCGGATCCGGCCAGGCAGATCCTCATCCGCGGCGCCCGCGGCAACAACCTCGACGGCGTGGACGTCGCGATCCCGCTCGGCCGGTTCGTCTGCGTGACCGGCGTGTCGGGTTCCGGCAAATCGACGCTCGTGAACGACACGCTGCACGTCGCGACGGCGCGCCATCTCCACGGCAGCCGCGAGGAACCCGCGCCGCACGACGCGATCGAGGGCCTCGACCAGATCGACAAGGTCGTGAACGTGGACCAGAGCCCCATCGGACGGACACCCCGCTCCAACCCGGCGACGTACACCGGGCTCTTCACGCCGCTGCGCGAACTGTTCGCCGGCGTGCCGCTCGCGCGTGAACGCGGCTACGGCCCGGGGCGGTTCTCGTTCAACGGGAAGGGCGGACGCTGCGAGGCCTGCCAGGGCGACGGCGTCGTGAAGGTCGAGATGCACTTCCTGCCGGACGTGTACGTGCCCTGCGACGTGTGCCGCGGCCGGCGCTACAGCCGCGAGACGCTCGAGGTCCGCTACAAGGGACTCGACATCCACGAGGTGCTCGGGCTCACGGTCGACGAGGCGCGCGAGATCTTCTCGGCAGTGCCCGTGCTCGCGCGGAAGCTCGAGACGCTCGCGGAAGTCGGGCTCGGCTACGTCACGCTCGGCCAGAGTGCGACGACGCTGTCCGGCGGCGAGGCCCAGCGCGTGAAGCTCGCGCTGGAGCTGTCGAAGCGCGACACCGGCCGCACGCTGTACATCCTCGACGAGCCCACGACGGGCCTGCACTTCCAGGACGTCGAGCTGCTGCTCGCGGTGCTCCATCGCCTGCGCGACCACGGCAACACGGTCGTCGTGATCGAACACAACCTCGACGTCATCAAGACGGCCGACTGGCTGATCGACCTCGGCCCGGAAGGTGGCGACGGCGGCGGACGCATCGTCGTGACCGGCACGCCCGAGACGGTCGCCGCCTGCCGTGAGGGTCACACCGGCCGCTATCTCGCGGCCCTGCTCGACGACGAGAAGCGACTGGCCGGCGGCTGACCGGACCCGCCGTCGGCGCGGCGACTGCATTCGCGGTCGAGCAGCCGCGCGGCGTTCCGGAGGCCGCGGCAAACCGCCATGGATCCGATGGACCACCGATGGATCGTCACGCCGATGCGTGCGAGAACTTTCCTTAAAGGCCCCATGCGCAGGGCCGATAAGTTGGTGATCGTCGTCCGATCTGATAAGCCCCTTTCGATGTCCGTCCGCCGCCGTTCCCGTCCCTCCCTCGTGCTACCCGTCGTGCTCGTGCGCATCCCGTTCGCGGTTGCGCTCGTCTGCATCGCGACGACCGTCCGCGCAGCAGACAGCGAGGCGGCACTGGCCGAACTCGGGCTCGAGGACCTGATGAAGATCGAGATCACCTCGGTCTCGAGGCGCCCCCAGCGACTGTCGGACACGGCGGCAGCGATCTCGGTGCTGACCGCCGACGACATCCGCCGTTCGGGTGCCGCGTCGATCCCCGATGCCCTGCGGCTCGTACCCGGTGTCGACGTCGCGCGCATCAACGGCACGTACCAGGCGGTCTCGGTCCGCGGGTTCAACAATGGATTCGCGATGAAGCTGCTCGTCCTCGTGGACGGCCGCAGCGTGTATTCGCCGCTCTTCTCGGGCACGTTCTGGGACGCCCAGGACACGATGATCGAGGACATCGAGCGCATCGAGGTGATCCGCGGCCCCGGTGCCGCGATCTGGGGATCGAACGCCGTGAACGGCGTGATCAACATCATCACCAAGCGGGCCGCCGACACGCAGGGCGGGCTCGCCGTCGCCATCTACGGGCCGTACGAACGACGGGCAGGCGTGCGCTACGGATCGACGAGCACCGACGGCACCGCATGGCGCCTCTTCGCGAACGCGACCGAGCGCGACGACACGGTCCTCCCGACCGGGCAGACGGGCGGCACCGTGCGCCAGGAGCGTGTGGGGTTGCGTGCCGACAGGGCCATCGGAGCCCGCGACCAGATCTCGGTCCACGGTGAGGCTTACCACGGCAGCAGCGGCGCCCCTGCGACCGTACTCCCGATCGAGTCGCCGCTCGGCGTGGCGAGCCTCTCGACGGACTCGCAGCCGCGCGGCGGTCACTTCATGACCCGCTGGGAACATGGCCTCGAAGGCGGATCGACCGTCATCACGGAGGCGTACTTCGACCGGACCGAACGCAGCCGCTCGATCGGGCTGAAGGACTCCGTCGACACGTGGGACCTCGCGCTCCAGCACACGATTCCGCTTCACGGGCGTCACAGGATCACGTGGGGCGGCGGCTATCGCACGTACCGGTATCAGGTGCCCTTCAACTATCAGCTGCAACTGACGCCCAGCATCGGCAACGAGGAACTGCTGAACCTGTTCGCGCAGGACGAGATCGTGATCGTGCCGGACCGCCTGCGCCTGACGTTGGGCATGAGGCTCGAACGCAGTTCGCTCGTGGGCGGCGTGAATCCGCAGCCGGACGCGCGCCTCGCCTGGAACATCGACGAACGCCAGATGCTCTGGGGCGGCATCTCGCGGGCGAACCGTCTGCCGTCGCTCATCGAGCGCGGCGCGTCGGTCCGCACGAGCTTCACGCCCGCGGCACCGCCGTTCGTGCCGCTGCCGATCGTCGGCGGCGTGACGGGCAGCAACACGCTCGTACCGGAGCAGCTCACCGCCTGGCAGATCGGATACCGGCACCTCGTCACGTCGGACTTCTCGCTCGACGTGACGACGTTCGTGCACGACTACAAGCGCGCGATCCTCCCGAACAGGAACGCGACCTGCACGCCCGACGCATTCCCGCCCACCTATCTCGGCTGCAACGTCACCTTCGACAACGGCGGCACCGCTCACGCGAAGGGTTTCGAGGTATCCGCGGAATGGCGGCCGTCGCCGCAGTGGCGCATGCAGGCCAACTACAGCTACGCCGATGTCGAGGTTCGCCATCCCGGTTCGGCAGCGGCGCTGTCGAACTCGTCCCTGTCCGGTGGCGCGAGCCCGCGGCACCAGGGATCGCTGCACGTCAGCGGGGATCTCACGGATCGCATCCAGACCGACCTGACCGTACGTTACGTCGACACACTCACTGCCTTCGCCACACCGGCATACACCGCCGTCGACGCGCGCATCGGATGGCGCCCCGTCCCGAAACTCGAGCTGTCGCTGATCGGCCGCAACCTGACCGACGGACGCCATATCGAGTTCGGCATGGATCCGTTCTTCACGCCGGCGGAAGTACGACGCTCCGTGCTGGTCAAGGCCGTCCTGGAATTCTGACGCGATGACCGTCCGCAGACTTCCGTTGCTTCCATCGCGCCTCGCGCGTGTGATCGTGCCGCTGCTCGGGTTGCTGATCGCACTCCTGGCATCCATCACCCGGGCCGACACGGCGGTGGCCGAATACCAGCTCAAGGCCGCCTACCTCTTCAATTTCGCGAAGTTCACGGAATGGCCCGCCGCGGCACTGCCCGCCGGTGCGGCCGTGACCGTATGCGTCACCGGTCGAGATCCGTTCGGCGAGGCGCTGGCCGGGATCGAGACGAAGACTGTCCAGAACCATCCCGTGCGCGTGCGACGCGGCGTACGCATCGACGATCTCCGCGGGTGTCATCTCGTGTTCGTCGGCGAAAGCGAGGAACGCCGCCTGCCGGAACTGTTCCGCAACGCCGAAGCGGCCTCGGCACTCACGCTCGGCGACACCGAAGGATTCGTCGACCACGGCGGGACGATCGGGCTCGTCACGCGCGACAACCGCATCCTCTTCGACGTGAACATGGATTCGGCCCGTCGTGCCGGGCTCAGGCTCAGCTCGCAGATGCTCAAGCTCGCGCGCACCGTGAAGGGCAAGCCATGAGCGCCCGTCGCATGATCCGGCCGTTCGGCGAGTGGTCGCTCGCGAGCAAGCTGTCTGCGGTCGTGATGTTCACGACCGCGGTGGGCGTCCTGCTGTGCTACGTGACCTTTGCCTTGATCGAACTGCAGGTGACGCTGCGCGATTCGCGCGCGCAGTTGTCCAGCGTCGCCAAGGTGATCAGCCGGACGTCCGGCGCGGCGGTCACATTCCGCGATGGGCGGGCGGCCAGCGACGCGCTCGCCTCGCTGCGCGACAAGCCCGAGATCGTGTCTGCCTCGATCGACCTCGTCGCGGGAGAGTCCCTCGCGCGCTATCAGCGCACGCAGGGCGACGCAGGCGCGACGTCCGGGGCGGCCGACGACGACAGCGCGAGCTGGTTCCGGACGACGGTGTCGGAGCCGGTCCTGGTGGATGCCGAGACCGTCGCCACCGTGACGCTCACGTCCGACCTTTCGACGGTCTGGCATGCCCTGCTCACGAAACTGTCGCTCACCGGGATCGCGGTGGCCGGTGTGCTGCTCTTCGTCGCGCTGCCGCTGTCGCGCCGGCTGCAGCGGATCATTTCGGAACCGGTGCTCTCGCTGTCCGCCACGGCACACCGGATCTCCGAGGACGGTGACTACAGCGTCCGCGCGCGTCGTTACGGAGACGACGAGGTCGGCACGCTCATCGACGGGTTCAACGCGATGCTCGAGCAGATCCAGACACGCGACGCGCAGCTGGAGACGTACAACCAGCAACTCGAGGCGAAGGTGTCCGACCGGACCCGCGACCTCGAACACGCGCAGCATCGCCTGTCGATGGCACTGGAAGCGTCCCGTCTCGCACTCTGGGACTGCAACGGCATCACCGGCGATGTCTACATCGGCGAGGAGTGGCGCGTGTTCACCGACGGATCGCGCGCCGCCGTGACGACGACCGTCGACCGGCTGAAGCAATCGGTACATCCCGACGATCTGCAGACTTTCGGAGCAGCCCTGCGCGGCACGCTCCGTGGCGAACTCCAGGAACTCGACGTCGAGATCCGCGTCCGTCAGGCGATGGGGGACTGGGAGTGGATCCGCGCCGGCGGCCGGGTCGTCGAACGCCTGCCCGACGGGCGGGCGGCGCGCCTCCTCGGCACCCTTGCCAACGTGACCGCGAGGAAGGCTGCGGCAACGGAACTGCAGCGCGCGAAGGAAGCCGCCGAAGCGGCGAATCGCGCCAAGAGCCAGTTCCTCGCCAACATGAGCCATGAGATCCGCACGCCGATGAACGGGGTGCTCGGGATCACCGAACTCCTGCTCGACACCCCTCTCGGTCCGCGTCAGCGCGAACTGGCCCTGACGGTGGAACGCTCGGCCGAACACCTGCTCGGCGTCATCAACGACATCCTCGATTTCTCCAAGGTGGAAGCCGGGCGCATGACGCTCGAGCATTCGCCCTTCGATCTCGCCAGCTGCGTGGAGGACGTGGTCCAGCTCTTCGGCGACCAGGCTCAGAAGAAGGGCCTGGAGCTCGCCTGCATCGTGGCGCCGGACGTACCGGCCTGCGTGGCCGGCGACCCGCTGCGCCTGCGGCAGATCATCACGAACCTGCTCGGCAACGCGATCAAGTTCACGTCGGCGGGCGAGGTCGTCGTGCGCGTCCGGCTCGCACAGGCAGGCATCGACGACGTCGTGCTCGGCGTCGAGGTCAGCGATACCGGCGTCGGGATCCCGCACGAAGCGCAGTCGCGCGTGTTCGAGGCGTTCTCGCAGGCCGACGACAGCACGACGCGCCGCTTCGGTGGCACAGGTCTCGGCTTGTCGATCGTGCGCCAGCTCGTCGAACTGATGGGGGGCTCGATCCGGGTGGAAAGCGAGCCCGGACGCGGGTCGACGTTCGCATTCACGTTGCGGCTCGGACTGGCCGACGAGGCAGCGTGCCCGGTGCCCGCGGCCACCGCGGTCGGACTGTCCGGCAGGAAGATCCTGATCGTGGACGACAACGCAACGAATCGGGAGATCCTGTCGCACCAGTGCGCGGCCGCGGGGCTCGACGTGGTCCTGGCCGACAGCGGCAGGGCGGCGCTGCAGGCCCTCGAGAACGCCGTCCCGCCGATCGAACTGGTCCTGCTCGACCAGCACATGCCGGAACGCGACGGGCTCGCTGTCGCACATGACATCCGCGCGAGCACGCGTCCGGCGATCGCGCAGTGCCCGATCGTGATCCTGAGTTCGGTCGGTGAGGCGATCGACGCGTCGGTCGGACGCGGGCTGCGGATCGGTGCGTGCCTGAGAAAACCCATTCGTCGCGGAGAACTGCATCGCTGCATCGAAGGTGTCCTGGACAACAACGGCGCGGCACTCCCGGTCACCGCGGCGCCGCATGCCTTGCCTGGCCAGATCGATGCGAATGTCCTGCTCGTGGAAGATAATCCGATCAACCAGCTCGTCGCTCGCGAGATGCTTTCAGCACTCGGCTGCCGCGTGCGCGTGGCCGGCAACGGAATCGAATGTCTCGAGGCCCTCGATGAAACGGGCTACGACGTCGTGCTGATGGACTGTCAGATGCCCGAAATGGATGGCTACACCGCGACTCGTGAATGGCGCTCCCGCGAGCTCGTGAAACGCCGTCCGCGACAACTGATCGTCGCCCTCACCGCCAACGCCGTCGACGGCGATCGCGAGCGCTGCATCGCGGCCGGGATGGACGACTACCTTCCGAAACCATTCCGGCGCGACCAGCTCGCCGGACTCCTGACTGCCCATCTGGCGCGCGCGCGCGAAAACTTCACCCTGCGTGCCAACGGAATCCGCGAAGACCATTCCAATGCCTGAAAAGTCCGAACTGAAGCCGCTGGCGCTGATCATCGACGACGATCCGACGATCCGACTGATCGCAAGCCGCACGCTGACGGCGTCGGGTCTGCGCGTGGTCGTGGCCAACGACGCGGAGCAGGGACTCGACACATTCCACCGCGAGCAGCCGGACGTGGTGCTGATGGACGTGATGATGCCGGGGATGGACGGCTACGCGGCCGTCGAGCATCTGCGCGCGAGCCCGGGTGGGCACCACGTGCCGGTGCTGATGCTGACGGGTCTCGACGATCTCGAATCGATCAATCGCGCGTACGAAGCCGGTGCTACGGACTTCATCAGCAAGCCGATCAACTGGGGCGTCCTCGGGCATCGAGTTCGTTACATCCTGCGGGCGGCCGAGGCCTTCGAGAGTCTGGTCGAGAACCAGGTGCTGTTCGCCGCAGCCCAGAGTGTTGCGCACCTCGGTTCCTGGCGGTGGGACTTTTCCGACGAGACGGCACGATGGTCGGACGAGACCTTCCGCATCTTCGGATACGAGCCTCACGAGATCCAGCCGGAACTCCGGGCACTGATGCAACGCATCCATCGCGACGACAAGGCTGCCATCGCAGCGGGCATCGTCGGTCTGCGCCGCCATGGCGCGCCGATGGACATGACCTCCCGCCTGGTGCTGCCCGACGGGTCTCTGCGCTACATCCACGTGAATGCAGAAGTCGTCAGGAACGACGGCGGCTTGCCCGTCCAGGCATTCGGCGTCATCCAGGACATCACCGAGAACAAGACTGCCGAGGAAC
>CAUJJX010000110.1 GCA_963205165.1 Pseudomonadota bacterium
GGCGTGAACGCCCCGCGCCGCGTTGCACGCGAAGCTCGTACGCTCGCGCGCCGGGTGTCCAACCCGGCTGCGGTTTGCGCCTTGCTCGAAGCGTTCGCGCCGGCAACGCATCTGGCATCCGTAGTGTTAACAGGCCCTAGCGCGAAGCGCGTAATCCGACGCGGACGATCGTGCGCGCGACGGCGTCGGATTACGCGGCGATGCCGCCAATCCGACCTGCGCGAACCGCCCGCGCCCACTCCCGGTGCATCGCACCGATTGCCGCACCTCGACCGAATCGAGACACGGTCGTGTCGGGTCGCCGCGCTAGAATCGAACGCAAATCCCGACAACACCCACAGAGACCGGTCATGCCCCAAGGCACTCCCTTCATCCTCGAGGTCAATCCCAAGATCCCGAAGCGCCTCGCCCGTCTGGAGGAACTCGCCGACAACCTCTGGTACAGCTGGGATCGCCCGACCCGCGCGCTGTTCGCCCGGCTGCACACCCGCCTCTGGGACGCCGTCGGCCACAACCCGAAGGCCTTCCTGAAGCGCGTCGACGAGAAGCGTCTCGAACAGGCCGCGGACGATCCGGTCTTCCTGAACAGCTTCAACCGCGTCCTGTCGGTCTACGACACGTACCACGACGAACCGATGCGCCGCGACGGCTCCGAGTGGCTGCGCGCCAACGATCTCGTCGCGTACTTCTGCGCCGAGTTCGGTTTCCACGAATCGCTGCCGATCTACTCGGGCGGCCTCGGCATCCTCGCGGGCGACCACTGCAAGGCCGCGAGCGACATGCGCCTGCCGTTCGTCGGCGTGGGCCTCTTCTATCGGCAGGGCTACTTCTCGCAGACCATCGACGCCGACGGCAACCAGCACGCGTCGTACGCCGACTCGGACTTCGACGACCTGCCGGTGCGACCGGTGCTGCATCCGGACGGCACCGAAGTGCTCGTGCACGTCGAGATGCCGGGGCGCACCGTCACGGTGAAGGTCTGGAACGTCGTCGTCGGCCACGTGACGCTCTACCTGCTCGACACGGCGCTCGACGCGAACACCCCGGAAGACCGCGACATCACGCACCGCCTCTACGGCGGTGATCGCAAGAACCGCATCGAGCAGGAGATCCTGCTGGGCATCGGGGGCGTCCGTGCACTCGCGGCGCTCGGCCTGTCGCCGACGATCTGGCACATCAACGAAGGGCACGCAGCCTTCCTCGTGCTGGAGCGCATGCGTGCGCTCGTGGGCCAGGGTCTCGACGTCGCGACGGCTTCCGAAGCCGTCGCCGCGAACACGGTGTTCACGACGCACACCCCGGTGCCGGCGGGTCACGATCATTTCACCGACGAGATGATGACCCACTACTTCGAGCGCTTCTGGGACGAGCTGAAGCTCTCGCGCGACCAGTTCCTCGGGCTGGGCCGCACCGAGGGTGCGAGCGAGTTCAACATGACGGCGCTCGCGATCCGGGTGTCGCGCTTCCACAACGGCGTGTCGCGCATCCACGGCAACGTGTCGTCGAAGATCCTCGCGTCGATGTGGCCGCAGATCGAACCGCGCGACAACCCGATCGGCCACGTGACGAACGGCGTGCACGTGCCCACCTTCCTCGCGCAGGAATGGGGCGACGTCTTCGAGCGCTATCTCGGATTCGACTGGAGCCACCACACGACCGACACGCACTTCTGGCAGCAGATGGAGGCGATCCCCGACCATCTGTTCTGGAACGTCCACCAGTCGCTCAAGGCGCAGATGCTGCACCTCGTGCGCTACCGCGTGACGCAGCAGCACTTCCGCAACAACGGGTCCGAGGCCCACCTCGACCGCCTGCTGAAGTTCATGGACCCCGCGAATCCGAACGTCCTGACCATCGGATTCGCACGCCGGTTCGCGACGTACAAGCGCGCGACGCTGCTGTTCCACGATCTCGAATGGCTCCGCGAGATCGTGTGCGACGACAAGCGTCCGGTCCTGTTCGTGTTCGCCGGCAAGGCGCATCCGGCCGACGTGCCGGGCCAGGATCTCATCCGCCGCATCAACCAGATCTCGCGCATGCCCGAGTTCGAGGGCCGCGTGCTGCTCGTCGAGAACTACGAACTGCGACTCGCACGGCGCCTCGTGTCGGGCGTCGACGTCTGGCTGAACAACCCCGTGTATCCGCTGGAAGCGAGCGGCACGTCGGGCATGAAGGCGGGCATCAACGGCGTCATCAACCTGTCGGTCTGCGACGGCTGGTGGGACGAGGGCTACGACGGCCACAACGGCTGGGCGATCAAGCCGGTCTCCGAGAACCTCGACGAGTACCGCCGCAATGCCGAGGAGGCGAAGACGCTCTACGAACTCCTCCAGGACCACGTGATCCCCGCGTACTACGCCCGCAACGACATGGGCTACTCGCCCGCGTGGGTGAAGATGGCGAAGCGCTCGATGGCAACGCTGCTGCCGCGCTTCAACTCGATGCGGATGGTCAACGAGTACGTCTCGAAGTTCTACCTGCCGGCGGCCCGCCAGTGGCGCCGCTACAGCGAGACGGGCTACTCGAACGCGCGCCGCGTCGCGGAGTGGAAGGAACACGTCCGCCGCGGCTGGGGCAACGTGCGCATCCGCCGCCTCGACCAGGCACCGAAGCGCATCCCGTTCGGTGACGGCGTGCGCGTCGAGGTCGCCGTGTTCCTCGACGGACTCTCGCCGGAGGACGTCGTCGTCGAACTCGTGCTGAGCCGCCCGGCCAATCCGGAAAGCCAGCGTCACATGATGCAGGTGCGGTTCGAGGCCGACGGCACGCGCACGGAAGGTGGCGAGCACCGCTTCGCGCTGCAGCTCACGCCGGAAATGTGCGGCCGCCTCGAGTACCGCGTGCGGGTCTATCCGCATCACGAGCTGCTGACGCATGCGCACGAGATGGGGATGATGATCTGGCTGTGACGTCCGACGCCGCGGTCCACGCGATGCCGGTTGCGGCGCGGGGTGACAGCCTCGCGCCGCATCGCGTTCGTGCCTGCGGTTGCTGGACGAACGCCGCGCCGCACCACCCCGCGGAAACGCGATGAAAGGTCACGTCATTGCCACTGGCGTGTGGCTCGCGCTGATCGCCGGTGGCTACTTCGCGTTCGACCGGTTCACGGCGCGATCGGAAGTCAGCGGCTGCGACGGCGACACCGGTGCGCTGCGCGTCACGGCCGCGACCGACGGCCACTTCTACATCGAAGGCAGCATCGACGGCGTCGCGACGACCTTCATGGTCGACACCGGCGCGAGCACCGTCACGGTCGGGCAGCGCGACGCCGAACGCATCGGCCTGCCGCCGGGCGCACCGGCGAATTTCCACACGGCGGCGGGCACCGTCGAGGGCGCGATGGTCCGCGGGCGACGCGTGGCGGCGGCCTGCCTCGCCGTCGACCAGATCACCGTGGCGGTCAGCCCGCCGATGAGCGGCCCCGCACTGCTCGGACAGAATTTCCTGCGGCGTTTCGAGATGGTGGTGGACGGTCGGGAGATGACGCTGCGACCGCGGGCGGAACGCTGACGCTTCACCAGCACCGCGCACGCTCTGTCCTGCGACGCCTCTCGCGACCGGCGCGGAAGCGTAGAACCGCGCTACGGATCTACCGGGTGCGGCGTGCCTTTCTCCCCTCTCCCGCAGGCGGGCGAGGGATGCCTGAAGCGACCCGCATCGGACGCAACTGCGTAGATACCGTGATCCGAGTCAA
Source organism: Pseudomonadota bacterium (assembly GCA_963205165.1). GTDB lineage: Bacteria > Pseudomonadota > Gammaproteobacteria > Burkholderiales. The sequence continues at coordinate 3,695 of CAUJJX010000110.1, forward strand.
GGCGGGCCGCGTCGCATCGCGGAGCGACGCTGCCCGCCTGAGCCTCGGGGCTGGGCATCGCTCAGTCCGTCACCCCAGC
>CAUJJX010000111.1 GCA_963205165.1 Pseudomonadota bacterium
TCCGACGGTGGCCGGTGCGACGTCCGCTGCTGGACCCCAGCGTTCGCTGGGGTGACGGAATGAGCAATGCCCAGTCCCGAGGATCCGGCGGGCAGCGTCGCTCCGCGATGCGGCGCTGCCCGCCTTGACTCGGATCACGGCATCTACGCGAACTCGACTCCCGCAGGCTTCGGGTAGGTCGGATTAGCGGCGTCCGCCGCGTAATCCGACGCGGACGGGCGCACAACCGATGTCCCCGGCCATCCGTCCGCGACGCCCTCGCAACCCTACGCCGCCACCTTCAACCCCGCCGTCAGCGCCGCCAGCTCGGCCGCGAGCCCTTCGAGCTGCGCCACCGTCGCGTTGTTGCGATCGGCGGCCGCGTTGTTCTCGTCGGCCATCGCGGCGATCTTTTCGACATTGTTGGAAATGTCGAGACCGGCCGCACTGTGTTCGTCCATCGCCCGCGAGATGTCGCCGGCCTTCGTCAGCGTCTCGGCCGCCGCGACGCGGATCTCCTTCAGCGCCGTCACCGCTTCGTGCACGAGCTTCACACCGGCGTCGACGCGCTCGGAGCTGGCCCGCATGCCGTGCACGGCACCGTCGGTCTCCTGCTGGATCGCGCCGATCATCCGGCCGATCTCGATCGTCGACTGGCCGGTGCGTTCGGCGAGCTGGCGCACCTCGTCCGCGACGACCGCGAAGCCGCGACCCTGTTCGCCGGCGCGCGCCGCCTCGATCGCGGCGTTGAGCGCGAGCAGGTTGGTCTGTTCCGCGATGCCCTTGATCACGTTCACGACCTTGCTGATCTCCTCGGACCGCTGGCTCAGCTGGCCGATGGCGCCGGCCGTCTCGCGCACCGCGGCAGCAATCGCTGCGGTCTCGTCGGCCGCCGCGATCGCCACGGACTCGCCGCGGGCCGACAGGTCGTTGGTCCGCTTCGACAGGTTCTGGGAATCGTGGGCGTTGGCGGCGACGCTTTCGAGACTCGCGCTGACCTCCTCCAGCGCCGCGGCCACGCGGGACGCGGCCTCGCTCTGCGTCTCGGACCCCGCATGCACGAGCGCCGATTCGCGCTGGACGTTGCGGACGGATTCGGCGAGCGCCGTCGATGCAGACTTCACGCGGACGATGATTCCGCTGATCTGGTCGGCCATCGTGTTGAACGCTGCGGCGAGCAGGCCGACCTCGTCGTTGCTCGTCGCTGCCGAACGGACGGTGAGATCACCCGCGCCGATCCGGCCGGCGTCGACGGCGAGCTGCGCAAGCGGCCGGAGCTTGCGCCGGAGCACGACGTACGTCGCAGCCGATCCGAGCGCGAGCACGATCACGCCGAACGCGAGCAGCACGTTGCGCAGCGACGCTGCATCGGCCCGCAGTTCGTCGAGCGGCATGCTCGCGCCGACGACGCGACCCCACGGTTCGAAGCGCGTGACGGCGAACATCCGGTCACCTGAAATGACACTGCCCTCGCCCTTCTCGAGCGCCGCGCGGTAACCCGCGAGCGACGGATCGGACAGGGCGTTGCGCCCCTTGGCGTCGCGGTCCACGACGAGGAGTCCGCGATCCTTTCCGGTCGAGCCGTCCATCACGAAGAAGTGCCCGCCATCACCGATGCGCGATTCCTCGATCTGGCGGATCAGCGCCGCGATGCTGTCGGTGATGTCGAAGCCGACGTAGAGAATCGCGACGGTCCGGCCGCTCTCGTCGGCGACGGGGCTGTAGCGCGCCATGTAGTGCCGGCCGAAAAGCGTCGCGCGGCCGAGATACGGCTTGCCGGCGAGCATCGATTCGTACGCCGGGTGCTTGCGGTCGAGCAGCGGGCCCATGGCGCGGCTGCCGTCCTCCTTCTTGACGGAGGTCGTCACGCGCAGGAAGTCGTCGCCGGTCCGGACGAACACCGTCGCGTTGCCACCGGTCAGCCGGCTGAAGGTGTCGACGGTCCGGAAATCCAGGTTCAGGACCTCGCCCCCGGCCGTCGCGACGGGTCCGGACTTGTCGGCGACCGCGATCGAGCGTGTCGCGTCGACCCGCACGGGGCCGGGCATCAGGCTCTCGAACACCTTGGCGAGGCGGTCGGCGTTGATCTTCGCGGTGCTGTCGAGCACGTTGAGCTGCCCGGCCATCAGATGAACACGTGCACCGAGGTCGTCCTCCCAGCGGCTGTCGAGGCTGGCTGCCGCGCGGTAGTAGGACAGGAACGAGAATGCGGCGATGCCGACGAAGAAGACGGCTGTTGCGAGCATGGCGACCTGGGTGGCGATGCTCCTGCGCTGACTGGACGATATGGACACTGCGACCTCCGGGACTGCGTCGCGCCGGGAAGCGGCGCGGATCGCCAGTGATATCGTCCCGTCATGCGCGGTCTTGAGTAGATTGCCGCCCTTCCGTGGCGTGACGACTGCCCCTCCCCTCCTCGAGCCCGAACCATGACCCCCCAGTTCCACGCGCGCCCCGCGGACGCCCCTGTCGTCGCCCGCCTCGAATCCGAGGGCCTGCATCCCGTGCTCGCCCGGCTCGCGGCGAGCCGCGGCATCGACACCTGCGACGACCTCGACACGGCGCTCGGGCGGCTGCACCCGCCGTCGCAACTGCTGCATGCCGAGGCGATGGCGAGCATCCTCGCAGACGCCATCGCCGCCGGACGCCGCCTGCTCATCGTCGGCGATTACGACGCCGACGGCGCGACCGCCTCGGCCGTCGGTGCGCTGGCGCTGGGGCGCTTCGGTGCGACGGTCGAGACGCTCGTCCCGAACCGCTTCGACTACGGCTACGGCCTCACGCCCGAGATCGTTCGCGTCGCGGCCGAGCGCAGGCCGGACTTCATCGTGACGGTCGACAACGGGATCGCGAGCCTCGACGGCGTGGAGGAAGCCCGGAAGCTCGGCATCCCCGTGCTCGTCACCGACCACCATCTGCCGGGGCACGAACTGCCCGACGCGCTGGCGATCGTGAATCCGAACCAGCCGGGCTGCACCTTCCCGAGCAAGCACCTCGCGGGCGTCGGCGTGATGTTCTACGTGATGCTCGCACTGCGGACCGAGCTGCGCCGCCGCGGCGCCTTCGCATCGCGGACGGAGCCGAATCTCGCGGAACTGCTGGACCTCGTCGCGCTGGGCACCGTCGCCGACGTCGTGAAGCTCGACCGCAACAACCGGGTGCTCGTTGCGCAGGGCCTCGCGCGCATCCGGGCAGGCAAGGCGCGCCCCGGGATCCTCGCGCTGATGCGCGCCGCCGGCCGCGAACCGTCGCGCGCGTCGCCGTACGACCTCGGCTTCGTCGTCGGTCCGAGGCTCAATGCCGCCGGTCGCCTGGAGGACATGTCGCAGGGCATCGCGTGCCTGCTGGCCGACGACTTCGAGACGGCCGCGAATCTCGCGACGGGCCTCGACACGCTCAACCGCGAACGTCGCGAGATCGAGGCCGACATGCAGGCGTCCGCGCT
>CAUJJX010000112.1 GCA_963205165.1 Pseudomonadota bacterium
CCGGACTGGACGTCCGGGCAAGGAGGACAACGCCGCCATGCGCGTCGATACGGCCATTCCCTTCGGGTTGCCTGCGTGAACGCCCCGATCCGCGTTGCACGCGAAGCTCGTACGCTCGCGCGCCGGGTGCGCGACCCGGCTCCGGTTTGCGCCTTGCTCGAAGCGTTCGCGCAGGCAACGCATCTGGCATCCGTAGTGTTAACAGGCCCTAGTTTCGACGGGCAGGCAGACGATCCCGCGGAGACGGGGTTCGAATACAACAGGAGATCGCGATGGCCGATGCCACCGAATCGCAATGGAAGTTCCACGGCGTGCGCGTCGTGAAGGGCAACGAACTCGATGTGAACACGCCGCAGACGCCCGGCATGAACCGCGCGGCCGCAATCACGCACGCGAGCTGCGGCGCCGAGAAGCTCTGGGCCGGCACCGTCGTGATCCATCCGAAGGCGAAGACGGGCGCGCACCACCACGGCCCCGTCGAGAGCGTCATCTACGTCGTGAGCGGCAAGGCCCGCATGCGCTGGGGCGACCAGCTCGAATTCACGGCGGAAGCCGGGCCGGGTGACTTCATCCACGTGCCGCCGTACGTCCCGCACCAGGAGATCAACGCGTCCGACACCGAGCCGCTCTCGTGCGTGCTCTGCCGGAGCGGCCAGGATCCCGTCGTCGTCAATCTCGACATTCCCGTGATCGAGCAGCCCGAGACGGTCCGCTGGCTGGACGACATCCACCGCGCCCCTTGAGCACCTCGCCGGAATCCCGGCCCGCCGTGCCGCCCGTCGGGGGCGACGCGAGCTTCGGCACGGACGCCTTCGATTCGGTCGATGCCCTCGCGGCACGCGGGCATCGTGCGACGCTGTACCTGCGCGTGCTCGCGTATGTCGTGATCGCCAATGTGGCCCTGTGGCTGCCGGTCGCGGTCATGATGCGGGCGACCGCGCTCGCGATCGTCGACGTCGGCCTGCTCGTGACGGGCCTCGGGGCGCTGTGGCTCACGCGGCTCGGCCACGTGCACGTCGCGCGCGCACTGGTCGCGCTGTGCATCTTCGTGGCCGTCGCGCTCGTCGTCGCGATCGCCTACGGCGACACGGGGTCCGAGATCCGGCTCGCGAATCTGTGGTTCATCGTGCTCGCGGTTGCCGCGTACTTCGTCTTCTACGACTACCGGCCGCTCGTGCGGGACACCTACGCGCTGCTCGCCTTCGGACTCTTCGTGGCCTACGCCGCGGGCGTCGGTCCGCGGCTCGAACCGATGCGGCTGCCGCGCGAGTATCACGACGCCATCGAGAGCATGGTCGCCGCGTCGATCGCGATCTCGCTCTTCGTGATGATGCGGCTCTTCATGTTCGAGCTGTCCGACGCCGAGCGCCGGTTGGGGCTCGCGAATGCGCGGCTCGAACGCATCCTCGAGAACATGCTGCCGAAGGCCGTCGCGGACCGTCTGCGCACCGAAGGCCGGGCCTTCGCCGATCCGTGTCCCGACTGCTCCGTCCTGTTCGCGGACCTCGTCGGGTTCACGGAACTGTCCGAGCGCCTGCCGGCCGACGAGGTCGTCGAGCTGCTCAACCGGATCTTCTCGCGCTTCGACGATCTCACCGAGCAGGCCGGCCTCACGAAGATCAAGACGATCGGCGATGCGTACATGGTCGCGGCCGGCGTGCTGGAACCGCGGGCCGACCACGCGTCCGCGATCGCCGCGCTGGCGCTCGCCCTGCAGGACGCCATGGACGAGTTCGACGGTCTCTCCCTGCGGGCCGGCATCAGTTCCGGCCCCGTGATCGCCGGGGTCATCGGCAAGCGCCGGCTCGTGTACGACCTCTGGGGCGACACCGTGAACGTCGCCGCGCGGATGGCGTCCGGCGGCGTCGCGGGCCGGGTCCAGGTGACGGCCGATTCGTGGCGGCGGCTCGCCGGTGCCTTCGACGCGGAGCCCCGCGGCACCGTCGAAGTGAAGGGCAAGGGACCCATGAAGACCTACCTGCTGGCGTCCGGTCTGCGGCCGGATTCCGCCTGACCCGTGATGCGTCCCCGGCCGGGATCCCTGTGGTAACCTCCCGGCCTCTTCCCTGTACACCACCACGGCCGTCCGTGTTCGCCAGCGGAGCCGATCGGCCCAGAGTCCGACGCCTCATGCAACGAATGCGCGCCCCGGCCGCACGGTTCGACCCCGAGTTCCATGGCTGACGACGAGTACCTCGACTCCGACGACGACTACGGTTGCCGTCAGACGCTCCGCGTGAGCGGCCCCGCGGACGACCTGTCCGTCTTCCGCAAGGCGCTCGAGGAGAGCGAGCGGTGGGGCAACGAACTCGACTGGTTCCTGAAGTTCGGCGACTTCGATCCCGTCCCCGATCCGCTCTTCGCCGATTCCGCGCGCACGATGGGCCGCCTCTGCGCGTACCTCCGCGAACGCTGGGGCGACTACGCCGATTCGAGCCATCCCGTGCTGGTCGTCGCCGAGTCCGAGACGGCGATGGCCTACGAGTTCTACACGAGCCGCACGCCGTTGCTGGGTCTCGCCCGGATGATGTCCGGCGAGTACCGCACGCTGCGTTTCACGGTCGAGTACGCGTACCCCGACGGCAGCGGCTACGACGGCCACTGCTCGTACGAGCGCGGCGAGATGGTCGACGGGCTCGAGGAAACGTACGAGTACATGGCGCATTCCGACTTCGAGGAATTCGCCGGATTCGATCTCGCCGAGAGCCGGCTCGCCGTCGTCTGCCAGGGCAGCGGTGTGACGGGAACGGTGATCCCCGACATCAAGACCGGCCACTGGGACCTCTCGTTCGCCGTCGAGACGGCGCTCAAGTGGGGCCAGGCCGCCGTCAGCTTCTTCGTGCTGCACCACGAGGCCTACACGTGCGACGTCGAGTCGTACAAGGGCATGGATTCGTTCGTGGTCACGGTGGGTTTCGAGCGCACCGAACTCGGCGAACCCGCCAAGCCGATCGTCGTCGGCTTCGTCGACGAGTCGCGGGCCGACAAGCTTCCGGAGTTCCACGCGGCCATCCAGGGGACGGAGCACCAGTCGCGGCGCATCCTGATCGCGGCCGGTGGCTACCTGATGGAACTCGCCCGCTGCGACCGGCTCGCCGATCCGCACTGGCACATCGACCAGCTCAAGCTGCGCTGCTATCGCGACGCGGCCCGCAAGGTCATCGCGATCGTGTTCGACACGGCCGCCGATGCCGCGCAGAAGCCGGTGCATCCGCCGCAGCCGCGGATGAAGGGCGGCAAGGTCTACATGTTCCCGGATTCGAAGACGCGGCACTGAGCTCGCGTCGGGCCTCGACGGCGCACCCGTGGCGCCGTCGGAACATCCGGAAGTTCGTCGGCAGCGTTGCGTCCCCGCGGATCGATCCGCGATCGGTCGTGGCTCGTGGCATCGGTCGGACGCTGCGACGCAGAGCGCTCGCCGAGCCCGAGGCGTTCAGCGCCTCGCCACCCGCCTCAGAAACACAGTCATCTCCTTCGCGGCCTGCTGGTCGCCCTTCGCCTGCGCGACCTCGATGCCCCGACGCCACGCGTCGGCCGCGCCGTCCGCATCACCCGCCGCGTCGCGCGCCTTGCCCAGCAGCTTCCACGCAGCCGAATAGGCCGGATCGAATTCGACGGCCCGCGCGAAGTGGGTCGCGGCGGTCGCCGCGTCGTCGCGCTTCAGGTACTCGTTGCCGAGCCCGAAACGCAGCAGCGCGCTGTCCCGTCCGGCAGCGAGCATCTTCTCGAACTGTTCCAGCATCGTCCGGACTCAGATCTCGATCTGCGTGCCCAGCTCCACGACCCGGTTCGTCGGGATGTGGAAGAAGTCGGTGGCGCTGGCCGAGTTGCGCGACATCGCCGCGAACAGCTTCTCGCGCCACAGCGCCATCCCGGCGGACCGCGTCGGCACGATGGTCTGGCGCGACAGGAAGAACGACGTCTCCATCAGGCTGAACGTCATGCCCATCGGGTTCGGCAGATCGAGTGCGGCCGGCAGGTCCGGGTCGTCCTTGAAGCCGAAGCGCACGGTCATCCGGTAGAACGCGTGGCCGAGATCTTCCATCTCGATGCGCTGCGCATCCGGGACGAACGGGACGTCCTCGGTCACGACGGTCAGCAGGATCACGCGCTCGTGCAGCACCTTGTTGTGGTTGAGGTTGTGCAGCAGTGCGTGCGGCACGCCCTCGCGGCCGGCCGTGAGGAAGACGGCCGTGCCCTCGATGCGGACGGGCGGATGCACCGCGATCGAATCGATGAACGGTTCGATCGGGATCGCGCCGGGACGCAGGCGTTCGAAGAGCAGCTCGCGTCCCTTGCGCCAGGTCGCGATGACTGTGAACACGACGGCCGCGATCGCGAGCGGGAACCAGCCGCCCTGCACGATCTTCACGGAGTTCGCCGTGAAGTACGCGAGGTCGACGAGCAGCAGCGTGCCGCAGATCGCCCAGCCGGCGAGGTAGCCCCACTTCCAGATGCGCGTGATGACGAGGAACAGCAGGAGCGTGTCGATCGCCATCGTGCCGGTGACCGCGATGCCGTACGCCGATGCGAGCGCGCTCGACGACTTGAAGCCGAGCACGAGCGCCACGACGGCCGACAGCAGCGCCCAGTTGATCCACGGCATGTAGACCTGCCCGATCTCCTTCTCGGACGTGTGGCGGATCGCGAGCCGCGGACAGTAGCCGAGCTGGATCGCCTGCCGCGTCAGGGAATACGCGCCGGAGATCACGGCCTGCGAGGCGATCACGGTCGCCATCGTCGCGAGCCCGACCATCGGGTAGAGCGCCCATTCCGGCACCATCCGGAAGAACGGGTGCGCGACGGCCGACGCGTCGCGGAGCAGCAGCGAGCCCTGGCCGAAGTAGTTGAGGATCAGCGCGGGGAACACGAGCGCGAACCAGCCGAGCCGGATCGGCTTCTTGCCGAAGTGGCCCATGTCCGCGTAGAGCGCCTCGGCGCCCGTCACCGCGAGGACGACGGCGCCCAGCGCGAGGAATCCGTGGAAGCCGTTGTCCGCGAAGAAGCGGACGGCGTAGGCCGGATTCAGCGCGAGCAGGACGTGCGGGTTGTGGACGATCTGCGCGACACCGAGCGCGGCGAGGACGGTGAACCAGAGTCCCATGATCGGACCGAACAACGCACCCACCGTCGCCGTGCCCTTCGACTGCACGACGAACAGTCCGATGATCACCACGATCGTGATCGGCACGATGTACGGGTCGAAGACGGTCGTCGCGACCGACAGGCCCTCGACGGCCGAGAGCACCGAGATGGCCGGCGTGATCATGCTGTCGCCGTAGAAGAGCGCGGCGCCGAACATCCCGAGCGACGTGAGCCACCACCGACTCATCGAACCGTGCGGCGTCGTGCCGACCACGAGCGCCATCAGCGCCATGATCCCGCCCTCGCCGCGGTTGTCGGCCCGCATGATGAACGTCACGTACTTCACCGAGACGAACACGATCAGCGACCAGAACACGAGCGACAGGATGCCGAGCACGTTGTCGTGCGAGGGCACGATGCCGTGGGCGCCGTTGAACGTTTCCTTGAGGGTGTAGAGCGGGCTGGTGCCGATGTCGCCGAAGACGACGCCGACGGCGCCGAGTGCGAGGGCGACGAGGCTGCTGTGGTGGGCGTGGCCGCCGCTCGACGGAGCGGAAGGTTCGGGCGCGGAATCGGTCGACTTCGCGTTCGTTTCGATGGCGTCGGACATCAAGCTCGGTTTCCACGCGGAACAGGCGCGGAATGGTACACCTCGCCTTCCTGCATGTCGCAGTGCGGCAAAACCCTTTCCGTCACGCGCCGGTGACCCCATTCCGCGCGTTGAGACCCCCGGCCTTTGCGCATACCATCGCCGCGCCCGCCCACTCCGCCACGCGGTTTCTCACCCTCCAGCGTGACTGCCTCCCGCGATACCACTTCCGCCCTTCCCGGCGTGGCGCCCGCGATCGCGACGAAGCTCGCGACGCTCGGCCTGACCCGTCCGTTCGACCTCGTGCTGCACCTGCCGCTGCGCTACGAGGACGAGACGCGCGTCGTGCCGATGGCGGCGGCGCCCCACGGCCTGCCGACGCAGGTGGAGGGCATCGTCGTCGACGCCGAAGTCCGCATCCGTGGCCGCCGCCAGCTCGTCGCCCGTGTGCGCGACGACACCGGGCAGCTCACCGTGCGGCTGCTGCATTTCTATCCGGGCCAGCAGAAGCAGCTTGCGCCGGGCCAGCGCGTCCGCCTCGCCGGCGAGATCCGCCACGGATTCGACGGCCCGGAGATGGTCCATCCGCGCGTGCGTGCCGTGACCGCCGACACGCCGCTGCCCGAACGACTCACCCCGGTGTATCCGACGACGGCCGGCGTGTCGCAGCCTGCGATCCGGCAGGCTGTCCACGGCGCGCTCGGCCGGCATCCGCTCGACGAGACGCTGCCCGCCGCACTGATCGCGAAGCTGCGCCTGCCCGGATTCGC
>CAUJJX010000113.1 GCA_963205165.1 Pseudomonadota bacterium
ATCGGCAAGTTTCTCGGCGCCGTCACGATCCTCCTGCTGATGACCGTCGGCACCACCGTCGATCTCGTACCGCTTTATCTCTACGGCAATCCCGAAACCGGCACGATCGTCGCCGGCTACATCGGATTCATCCTGCTGGGCATGGCCTGCATCGCGATCGGGCAGTTCTTCTCGTCGCTCACGCAGAACCAGATCGTCGCCGCGCTGATCACGGTGTGCGTGCTGCTCGCCTTCTGGTTCATCGGCCACCTGCAGAACTTCCAGGCCTCGCCGATCGTGCGCGGACTGCTCGGCTACATGTCGTTCTCGCAGCACTACGCGGCCTTCATCCAGGGCCTCGTGCGCAGTGAAGCCGTCACGTTCTATCTGGTCGTGTGCGCGATCGCGCTGTCGCTCAACACCAGCTTTCTCCAGTGGAAGCGCTGACCATGGGTTCCTCCTTCCGCTCCGGACTCGTCCTTCTCCTCGGCGTCACGCTGCTCGCGGTTGCTGCCGCCCTCAACACCCTGCTGCTCGACGGCGGTCTCTGGATAAGCCTGCTTGCCGTCGCCGGTGCGCTGCTCACCGCCTGGGGCGGCTACGTGCTCCGCGCGGAGCTTGGCTCGATGCTGCGGCAGCGTCGCGGCGAGATCGCGCTGTACACCCTCGGTCTCGTCGGCGTGTTCGTCGCGATCGCGTGGCTGTCGCTGCGCTTCCCCTACCGGATCGACATGAGCGAGGGCGGGCAGTTCTCGCTCTCGCCGCAGACGGTCACGATGCTGAAGAAGATCGACAAACCCGTGCACATCGTGTTCTTCCACGATCCGATGATGCGCGAGACCGTCGAGCTGTATCAGCAGGCCGCCGATCTCAACAAGCTGATCACGGTCGACTTCTACGATCCGATGCTCAATCCGGCGCAGGCCCGCACGATGGGCGTGCAGTTCGCCGGGACCGCGCTGATGCGCAGCGAGAACCGCAAGCTGCAGGTGAGCGGCGGCAGCGAGACCGACATCGCGAACGGCATCCTGCGCGTGTCGCGCGGATCCACGCAGCGCGTCTGCTTCCTCGACGGTCACGGCGAGCCCGATCCGTTCAGCCTCGAATCGCACGACCACATGGAAGGTGATGCCGGCCACAGCCACGGCCTCGGCTCGCAGTTCATCATCCACGAGCAGCACGGCATGGCGAAGGCGCGCACGGCGCTGGAGTCGATGAACTACACCGTCAGCAAGGTCTCGCTGATGCGCTCCGATGCGAGCCTCGCCGAATGTGCGCTGGTCGTCGTCGTCGGGCCGAAGGCGCCGCTGCTGCCCAACGAGGTCAAGGCCGTGCGCGAGTATCTCGACAAGGGCGGCAATGCCTTCTTCCTGTTCGACCCGTTCGTGCGCACAGGCCTCGAACCGGTCATCCAGGACCTCGGCGTGAATCTCGACAACGACATCGTGATCGACGACGCGAGCCACTTCTGGGCCGATCCGTCGGCGCCTGCCGTGTCGGACTACAACCGTCACCAGATCACGCAGGGCCTCCCGATGTCGTTCTTCCCCGGTGCCCGATCGCTCTCGCCGACCGAGAAGCCCGTGCCTGGGAGCGCCGTGATTCCGCTGGTCAATTCGTCGAAGCAGAGCTTCGGCGAGTTCACGCCCGACCGCATCAAGTTCGACGAGGGCCGGGACCAGCAAGGACCGAACACGATCATGGTCCTGCTGACTCGCAAGCCGGTCTCGGCCGTCACCGCCGCGATGATCGAGCACGGCGCAGGCAAGGCCGGTGCTGCCGCTGCGACGGCGGAAGACGTCGGCGGCAAGGCCGGCACGGCCGTCCGGAAGTCGCGCATCGCGATCTCGGGCGACTCCGACTTCGCCACGAACTCGTTCTTCAACGTCATGGGCAACGGCGCGCTGTTCCTGAATACCGTGAACTACCTCGCAGCCCAGGAGAACCTCATCGGCGTCGAGCCGCGCAGCCACGACATCCCGCGGGTCAACATGACGAACCGGCAGATGAAGGCGACGCTGTTCCTGTGCGTGATCCTGGTGCCGGCACTGCTGGGCGTCATCGGCATCGGCGTCTGGTGGAGGCAGCGTTGAGCACGGGCCGCATCCGTCCGCGCCTCGTCGCGGTCTGGCTGCTCGTCGCCGCGCTGATCGGCGTGATCGTCGTCGTCGAGATGAAGGAACGCGCGAGCGACGAGCTCGAGATGACCGGGCTCGGCGGACGCGAGCGCATGCTGCTCAGCGAATCCGCCGATCACGTCGGAGCGCTCGAGGTCGTCGCCGCCGGCGCGATGCACCGCTTCGAACGCGACCCCGCCGGCACGTGGTACTACCACGAGGCCCACGCCAAGGTCGACGGCGTCCACGGACACCGCAACGATCCGGTGCTTGCCGAGACGATCACCCGCGCCGTGAAGGCGTTCGGCAGCGCGCGACGCGAACGCGAATTCCGACTCGACCCCGCGCAGAACACCTTCGGCGTGACGACCCCGGGCATGGTCGTGCTCGCGTACCGTCCGAACGAGACACAGCCGATGGCGCAGTTCGCCGTTGGCGATCTCGCGCCCGATGGTGTCAGCCGCTACGTGCTGCTCGTCGGCAGCGATCACGTCGTGTCGCTGGCTGACTACCAGGTCGAGAACCTGTCGAAGCTGGTCGAGACGGCGAAGGCATCCGCGGCAGCGGCGGCCGCGGCCGCAGCACAGCAGGCACCGGCGGCCGCACCTGCGGGGGCACAGCCCGCGCCGGCCGCCGTACCTGCGAAGGCGCCCTGAGTCGCGCGGCCCCGTGACGCCGAGTCCGTCATTGCCCTGATCCACGCATGAACCGCATCGTCCGATTCGTCTTCGCCACCTGCCTCGCATGGCTTGCGGCCGTGACGGTCGGACATGCGCACACCGGCGGACTCACCGGTCTCGCGACGCTGATGGTGCAGGGCGATCGCGTGCGCTACGCGACGACCTTCACCGCGATCCCGGCGGGCGATCTCGCCACGCGCATGCGCTGGGGCGTGGCCGGCACGACGCCCGACGTGCAGCCGCTGCTCGACGCGCTGCGTTCGCGCATCGCGCTGTCGGCCGATGGCGTACCGTGCGTCGCCGATGCCGGCAACGCAACGCTCACCGGCGCGACGCCACCCGGCGTGAAGGTCGAGATTGCCTTCACGTGCAAGGCCGCGCCCGCCGGACTCGTGATCCGCGACGACCTGCCCGATGTGCTGGGCACCGACTACCACGCGCTCGCGCTCATCACCTGGACCGGCGGCAGCCAGCAGTTCGCGTTCGGCAACGACGCCCGCGAGACGAAGGTCCGCCTGGATGCCGCAGCGCAGGCGTCGCGCGGCGCCGGCAGCTTCTTCCCGCTGGGCATCGAGCACATCCTGACCGGCTACGACCACCTCCTGTTCGTCGCCGCGCTGATCCTCTGCGGTGGCGGCCTGCTGCAACTCCTGAAGATCGTGACGGCCTTCACGCTCGCGCACAGCGTCACGCTCGGGCTCGCGGCGCTCGACATCGTGTCGCTGCCCGGCGTGTTCGTCGAATCGGCCATCGCGCTGTCGATCGCGTACGTCGCCGCCGAGAACCTGCTGCCCCGCTTCGCGATCTCGCGGCGCTGGGCCGTGAGCTTCCTGTTCGGACTGATCCACGGATTCGGTTTCTCGTCCGTGCTGCGCGAGATCGGCCTGCCGCGCGACAACCTCGTGCTGTCGCTGCTCAACTTCAACCTCGGTGTCGAGGCCGGACAGGCCGTCGTCGTCATCGTGCTCGTGCCCGTCCTGCTCAAGCTGCGGCAGCGTCCGTGGGCACCGAAGCTCATCGCGGCCATCTCGGCCGTGATCCTCGCCGTCGGCCTCTGGCTGTTCGTCGACCGCGCCTTCCTCGGCGGCTGAGCCGCGCGTCCGCGGTCACGGATCGTTCGCTTCACCGTAGACATCCGTCGCTGGCGACCATGCTGGCGGCGACCGAGGGGCGGTCCGCCGCTGTCGAATCTCTCGAACTGGTTGAATTGCGCGGGTCGCCGGTGTATCAATCCGTCATCTTCGCGAGGCGGCATCACGAGCGCCCACGGGACGAAGACGAACGGGCGAGCCGGCCTCGGTGCGTGCGTTCCACAACGACAAGCGGTCCGAACGC
>CAUJJX010000114.1 GCA_963205165.1 Pseudomonadota bacterium
ACGCGCGGCCGCCCTGGCGATGCTCGATGCGACGCCGGGGGCGAGGGTCCGCACGCTGGGGGCCGACAAGGCGTACGACACCGTCGAGTTCGTGGCCGAGTGTCGGCGCCGGAACGTGCGTGCACATGTGGCGCAGAACGAAAGCGCCCGGCGACGCAGTGCCATCGACGATCGCACGACGCGTCATCCGGGCTACGCCTGCAGCCAGGTGTCGCGCAAGCGGATCGAGGAACACTTCGGCTGGGGCAAGACGGTGGGGCGGATTCGACAGACCGTGTACCGGGGAATCCAACGCGTCGATCAGCACTTCAAGCTCACGATGACGGCCTCCAATCTGGTCCGCATGGCTCGAATGCTGTTCGCGGTGCCGCAAGGAGCGATGCGATGACGGCCGGGACGGGCCGAAAGGCGCGCTGCGCGCCGATGACCTGCCGAATCCCGATTCCTGCATCGACCGAACATCAGCGACGAGCGACTCCGGACCAGACCTGAGCGTCGCTCACGGACTTATTTCAACAGCCTGTTAGCGCAGCCTTCTCGTCAGTTCTGTACCACCACCGTCTCCCCATCGCGCTTAGGCTGCTGCGAAACTCCTGGCACTTCGACCCATTTCTCCTACCCGCAGCCGACGCATGGAGTGGGCGGTGAGACGCCGCACTGATCACGCAACCTGTACCGTCGAAGTGCAAGTCGAGTTCGTCGGGGTTGTTGGGCGGCGCAGGGCGCGGAACTCCTCCATTTCCCACGGGCGAACCGAAACGATCAACGTCTGCGGAGCACCAGCGTACGGCGGAGTCCTCTTTCGATCGCGGGTGGCAGCGGAATACTCAGTAACAGTCTGCTTCAATTGTTCGATCAGCCTGCCGTGGGTCCCGTCTGAGAAGTCGCCGTGGAACACCAGAAGCGATTCACCGGACCGATCGAACTGACCGCCAAAGTAGTCGCTCTTCATTTGGGCACAAAGAAACTGTCGAACGGGTCCGTTGGGCAACCACTCGAATGAAGGTGCGACACGAAGTCGGATTCGGTTTTCGGGCAGCAGTTCCAAGAAGCCCATTTGATCGAGTTTCAGCAAAAGCCGGATAGTTTCCGGCCTTGTAACTTGATATCTGTCGATGATCGCGTCGACAGTGAAGTTGCTGAGTGCACACATGGCGACCAGAAGCAGCCGCCGATCGCGCACGATCATACGTTCGTGTTCGATGCTCAGCTGGAATGCGGAGCATTGGTGCCATTCTTGAGACTGAGCCAGCGCTTGGACGCTTGTATCTGCCAGAGCGCAAATCGCTTGGAACCGTTCGAGTGTGAATCCACCGCGGGAGAACTGTCTTTTGATCGTCGCTTCGCTCAGGTTCAGTGCAGACGCAACCTGGGCGTAGTTGATAGCGCGCGCCCGTAACGCACGCTTGAGTGCAGCAACAAGAAGCCTGCTATCGTTCACTTTGGTCTCCACGGTCTGAACGTCGAAGGGCATTGTATTGGTGACGCCGAGGCCAAGGCGTCGGGGACCCTATTCGAGATCCGTCGGGCTATTTTTCCGATAAGCGGCATCGAGAAGTTCATCCGCTACCCCTGCGCCGGTTCACCTCGTCAAGCGGACAGGCGGCCTTCGGATCGCTGACCGTGGTGCGCACGACCTTGCCGCGAATGACACCGCGCAATCCGTGACGGTGCATCAGCCGCTCGACCATGCGGCGGGCCACGACATGGCTTTCGCGGCGCAGTTGCCGCCAGACCTTCTTCGCGCCGTAGACCTGAAGGTTGGCTCGCCAGACGCGCTTGATGTGCTGCACCAGGGTCTCATCGCGTCGGGCACGTGGGCTGCGCAGTGCAGGCGTGCGCTGCCGAGCCACACGGTGTCGGTAGCCCGACGGGGCAACCTGCAACACCCGGCAGATCGGCTCGACCCCGTGGACATCGCGGTACCGATCGACAAACGCCGGCATCACTTCAGCCGGCAGTCGAGCTCCGTCTGGGCGAAGAACGCGCTGGCCAACTGCAGGATTTCGTTGGCACGGCGCAGTTCGCGCACTTCGCGTTCGAGATCGTTGATGCGCTGCGCCTAGGCGCTGGGCATGCCGTCGCGCTGGCCGCTGTCTCGCTCGTGCTGGCGCACCCAGCGGAGCAGCGTCTCGACCGTGTGCCCATCTTGGCCCCATTCGATTCGATGGCGGCCCACGATGAACCGTGCTGCCCCTGCGCCTACGCGACCATACGCGCGGCGCGCTCCCGAACCTCGGGAGAAACTTGACTGGCTTCTTCCTGGCTCCATCCTCTCAAAGGTCGGAGCCTCCTCAAAATCTGCGGCGGTTCACTCTGGCTGCGCGAGCGCGAACTGCATTGCGTGTCCCCGCGTTCCGAGAGGGTGTTGCATCGCAGGGCCGTCGGCTTCGATGCCGTCGGAGCGCGTTCGAAGCTTTTGATCCTCGGACGAGCACGAAGATCGTGGCCGTCGGTATCATCAGTTGAAGCCGTCCTGCGCTGATAGCGGACACTCGCCAACGGCCGTCACTCGTTTTCCACGCGATTCAGGATTCATTTGTGCCGCCAGTCACACAAGCGCTGTTAGGTCTGAACATCATGGGCTTTGCCCTCCAGCAACTACTCGGGCTTCGTGTCATGGCGCATTTCGCCCTATGGCCGATTGGTTCCAGTGGTATCGGCGCGCCGACGTTCGAATTGTGGCAACTCCTCAGCTACGGCTTCCTCCACGGAAGTCTCATGCACCTGCTGTTCAACATGCTCGGGCTATGGATGCTTGGCCGTGACGTCGAGGACGCATTCGGATCCCGGCGTTTTCTGCAGTACTACCTGATCAGTGTCTGTGCCGCTGCACTCGTGCAGTTGGCAGTTGCATATGCGCTTCAATGGCCCCCATTTCCGACTGTGGGTGCGTCAGGCGGTGTGTTCGGAGTATTGCTTGCATTCGGGATGTTGTTCCCGAGACGTCGTGTGATGCTTCTGATTCCCCCGATTCCGATGCAGGCGCGAACGTTCGTGATGCTTTACGGCGCTCTCGAACTGATTCTGGGTGTCACGGGCAGCGAGTCCGGTGTCGCGCACTTCGCCCATCTAGGTGGGCTGGCCGGTGGCTACCTGATGATCAGGTACTGGCGGGCACGCGGGTCAATCGGCCCCGGCCGCAGCTGATGATCGTGAATCATTCCGCGTGCTGCTTTGTGAGTCGAGGTGCATTGCTACATCTCGATCAAAACCTGACGCGTTGACCGTAGCCTGTGAGTTCCAGGTATCCACGACCGACTTCCCGGTTGTCGACCGTCGCCCGAACCGCACCTTCCCAGTAGAGCGTTCCAGTCGTTGCCCGCGCGTCGAGTTCCTGATCGTCGAACATCGGCTCCAGGGTCAGTCGCTCGCCACCAGCGGTGACATCCATGACCACCGGGTAGCCAACGCCCGTGCGCGGACTCCTCCAAAAACGCAACGGTAGAAAGCGGATCTCGTGCGGCGACAAACTCTTCGCAGCGCCTGAGGCGAGCTGTCGTGATCCGCCTGCCCATGCCTGCCCCCCGCCATGATCCCGAATACGGAACGCCATCAGCGACCCACCATCGTGGAGGTTGATGCCGCACCAGTCCCACCCAGTCGCGCGATCGTCGAGCAGTTCGCTGAACCACTCGTGGTCAAGCCATCCCGTACCGGTCAATGTGACCCGTCGTTGACCGTTGCGGTGCAACGTTCCGGTCACGCGGAGCTGAGGGTGACTGTAGTACCAGCTTGCCTGATGTTGTCGCAATCCCTTGCGGCTGACGCCTCGATCGCCCTGTAACTGAATCGCTCGAGCTTCCTCGCACTTCAATTCGAGGCTGAAATCACCTGCATCGATCTGCACTCGGTACGTGTTGTCGAATAGCGTCAAACGCCAGTCGCCTATGCGTACATCTGTCGTCGTGGTCGAGGCAGAGGCGAGATCGAATCCTGCGCGGGCTGAACGCTGGTCGTGACGCAGTCGGCCATGGGATGCATCGGCGATGGCTGCGTGCGCGAAAAGCAGTTGGTCTGGTGCGAAGCGGCTGGATGAAAGTTCCTGAAGTCCGGGACGACTTCGGAAGAATGTGATCTGCACGCCGAGATCGTGACCTGCCGGATCGCGGAGCCAGGCGGTGAGGTACCACCATTCCGTGCGGAACTCAGGATGTGCCCCGTGATCGCGGGGGAAGCGCAATGGAGTTCCGGGAACAACGACAGGCCACTGAGCGGCAAGTCCGGAAGGGGCTAGAGCGCTTGATGCTGCGGCGACGACAAATTGGCGGCGGTCCATCGCGCGATTATCACTGCACACGTACGTGCGTTCGCGGTGGCATGACCGCAATCGGCAACCACAAAAAAACGGGCACCCGAAGGTGCCCGTCTTCATTCGCTGGCGACCGCGAGGGTCGCGTCGCGATTAGAACGCGTGCCTGACCAGAATGGCGAACGAACGGCCATCGGAGCCAGGGCCGACACCGGGCGAGCCGATGTTGACGTAGGAAGCGAGGGAGTCGTTGTTCGTGATCGAGCCGTAGAACAGCAGCGTGGTCTGCTTGCTCAGGTTGTGGCCGTAACCACCGGTGATCATCGTGGCGCCGGACGAGTTCGCATTGCATGCGCCGACGAAGCCAGCACCGCAGGACACCGTGCCGTCGCCGGCCATGCCGACCTGCACCGTCGCGTAGCCGGTGGAGAGGGCGTACTTCAGGCCGAGCCACGTGGCATTGCGCTTGTACTCGTTGACCGAGGCGACGAGGCCATCGGACTTGTACTTGAGTTGTTCGTAACGCGCGTAGATCGACAGATCACCGAACGTCGCGCCACCACCGATCTGCAGACCCGTGTCGGTCGAGCTCGTCGCGCCGGCCACGCCCGTGATCTGGTTCAGACCGAAGAAGTCCTTGTGACGCTCGAACGCCGCGTTGATGAAGAACGGCATGTCGGCCGGCTTGAACTGCACGCCCATGGACGTCGCGGTGGGCTTCGTGCCGTTGGAGGCGGCTTGGTAAGCGTTCAGGCTCTGAACGATACCGAACGTGAAACCATTGATGTCCGGGCTGTCGTACCAGATCGACTGGCCGGTACGACGGTAGAAGCCGGCGCAGCCAGAGGCCGGGCCGCAACCCGTCGTGCCAACCTGGAACACGTTGCCGTAGCCAGGCGTGCCGAGCATCTGGAGGTTACCGCCGATCCCGGCAGCACCGTCCATCGTGTCGGACGCGTACATGTAGCGTTCGTAGATGTGTTCGTTGATGCCCATGCGCAGGCTACCCCAGTTCCCTTCGAAACCCAGGAACGTGTTGCGCTGACGCAGCGTGCCGGCGGTGTCGTGCACGGTCGAACCCGTGTTCGAGAAGTCGAGCTGGGCATTGAAGACGACCTTGTTGCCGTCGCCGATGTCTTCGGTCGAGTTCAGGTTGACGTTCGAGTTGTTGGACGTCAGGCCGTTCGTGCTGAAGCCCTGGCCACCGTTGGAGGCGGCGACGGCGTTCGACTGACCGACGGCGGTCGCGTCGGTGCTGGTGCCGATCTGCGGACCCATGTTGATCGTGCCATTGATGGTCACATCGGCCATCGCCGGGGCGGAAAACGCGCCGACCAGTGCCAGAACGAGAAGCTTCTTGTTCATCTCATCTCCTGAGTGAGTTTGGGACTCGGTGAAAGGGCGCGGGCTGCGCCTCGACTTCGAGACGCGATCTTCTGCGCCCCCACAGATACCGCTCCTGGATGGAGAGGTCGCCGGATTGTGCCTGTGGTGTCGTGCATGTCAACGGTCAGAATCGACCGATTTGCGAATTTGTTGCGTGCATGCAACACATTCTTCGCCCGATTGCGGGATCGGTCAGCACGAACGAAAACGATCGGCTGATTCAGGGGTTACGGACGACTGTTGGAGTGAATTAGCGTGTTGCGGCGCATCAATCGTTGTGCGAAACGCAACAGGTCCAGGATCGCCGGTGCCGGACGATTCGTGTGGTCGACATCGCTGGTGCGGTGCCTCGCGAGGGGGGCGGCATGCCGCTGCACTCGGCCGTGATGGATGACGTCCGGAATCGTCTTGCGGTCACTCGTGGACCGCCTTGATCCGGTCCGCAATCGCCGGGGGACCTGCCGTTTGCTGGTCGTCCGGGCGATCCGATGCTCAGGCGAACAACCGCGCCAGTTCGATGCCCGGATCCGGCGCACGCATGAACGCCTCGCCGACGAGGAATGCGTTCACGCCGTTGCTCCGCATGCGCAGCACATCCGCCGGCGCGTGGATCCCGCTTTCGGTGATGACGAGGCGGTCGGCCGGCATGCGGTCGAGGAGATCCAGCGTCGTGTCGAGCGATGTCTCGAAAGTGCGGAGGTTGCGGTTATTGACACCGACCAGCGGGGTCGAAAGCCGCAGCGCCCGATCGAGCTCTTCGGCATCGTGGACTTCCACGAGCACGGCCATGCCGAGTCCGTGAGCAGTGCGTTCGAGTGCTTCCATCGTCGCCTGATCCAGCGCGGACACGATCAGCAGGATGCAGTCCGCACCCATCGCTCGCGCCTCGACGATCTGGTACGGATCGATGATGAAATCCTTGCGCAGCACCGGCAGCGTGCATGCGGCGCGCGCGGCGCGCAGGTAATCAGCGGATCCCTGGAAGAATTCGACGTCGGTCAGCACCGAAAGGCAGGCCGCACCGTGCGCCTCGTACGTCCGGGCGATTGCCGGCGGATCGAAGTGTTCGCGCAGCAGGCCTTTGCTCGGGCTCGCGCGCTTCACTTCGGCAATGACGGCCGAATGACCCGCGGACAGTTTTCTGCGGAGTGCGCCGACGAAATCGCGTGCGGGCGCTTGCGCGCTGGCGGCGGCTTCGAGGGAGGCGATCGGCGCACGCTGCCGGCCTTCTTCGATCTCGCGGTGCTTGACGGCGAGGATGCGGTCGAGAATGTCGGACACGCGGGTCACCTTTCCTTCGACAGGGTCAGGCCATCGCCCGCGTGAACGCGACGAATTCGTCGAGCTTGCGGGTGGCGGCACCGGAGGACATGAGTTCGAGCGCGCGGCGGACACCGGACTCGTGGCTGTCGGCGAGGCCGCCCGTGTAGATGGCGGCGCCGGCATTGAGTGCGACGATGTCGCGCGCCGGGCCGGGCTCGCCGGCGATCGCGGACAGCACGAGCGTGCGCGACGACATCGCGTCATCGGCACGGATTGCCTCGATCGGCGCGGCGTCGATTCCGAACTGCTCCGGCCGGACGGTGTACTCGCGGACCTCGTCGTCCTTCAGTTCGGCGATCAGGGTCTCGCCGGAGAGCGAGATCTCGTCCAGGCCTTCGAGCCCGTAGACGATCATCACGTGCCGGCTGCCGAGACGCTGCAGCACGCGCGCCTGGATGCCGACGAGATCGGGGTGGAACACGCCCATGACCTGATTGCGCGCACCCGCCGGGTTCGTGAGCGGGCCGAGGATGTTGAAGATCGTCCGGACGCCGAGTTCCTTGCGCACCGGCGCGGCGTGCTTCATCGCGCCGTGATGGTTCGGCGCGAACATGAAACCCACGCCGACTTCGCCGATGCAGCGCGCGACCTGCGCGGAATTCAGCTGGATGTTCGCCCCGAGTCCTTCGAGCACGTCGGCACTGCCGGACTTGCTCGACACGGAGCGACCGCCGTGCTTCGCGATCTTCACGCCGGCGGCCGCCGCGACGAACGCAGCTGCCGTCGAGATGTTGAAAGTGTGGGCGCCGTCGCCACCGGTGCCGCACGTGTCGACGAGATGTGCGCTGTCGGCGACCTCGACCTTGGTCGCGAACTCGCGCATCACCTGTGCGGCGGCAGCGATCTCGCCGATGGTTTCCTTCTTCACACGCAGCCCGACCACGATGGCGGCGATGAGCGTTGGCGAAACCTCGCCGCTCATGATGGCGCGCATCAGCGAGAGCATCTCCTCGTGGAAGATCTCGCGATGCTCGATCACGCGCGTCAGTGCTTCCTGGGGCGTCATGCGGAGGGTCCCTTCAGGAAATTGCGCAGGAGATCGTGCCCGCCCTCGGTGAGGATGGACTCGGGATGAAACTGCACGCCCTCGACAGCGAGTTCGCGATGCCGCACGCCCATGATCTCGCCGTCGTCGGTCCAGGCGGTGATCTCGAGGACGTCGGGCCTCGTCTCGCGCTCGATCACGAGCGAGTGGTAGCGCGTCGCCGTGAACGGTTGCGGGAGGCCCTTGAACACGCCGGTATCGGCGTGATGGATCGCGGACGTCTTGCCGTGCATCACCTGCTTCGCGTGCACGATGGTCCCGCCGAAGGCCTCGCCGATGGACTGGTGCCCGAGGCAGACCCCGAGGATCGGGATCCGGCCCGCGAAGCGCCGGATGAGCGGCACCGAGATACCGGCTTCCTTCGGAGTGCACGGCCCGGGGGAGACGACGATCCGGTCGGGACGCAGCCCGGCCACCTCGTCGAGCGTGATCTCGTCGTTGCGCACGACGCGGACGTCCTCACCGAGCTCGCCCAGGTACTGCACGAGGTTGTAGGTGAAGGAATCGTAGTTGTCGATCATCAGCAGCATGTTCGTCCCCTCAGCCCTTGCGACCGGTGAACAGCCCGGCCTGCGCCATCTCGGCGGCCCGCAGGATCGCGCGGGCCTTGTTCTGCGTCTCGGTCCATTCGCTCGACGGGACGGAGTCGGCGACGATGCCGGCGCCGGCCTGCACGAACAACCGGCCGTCCTTGATGACGGCCGTCCGGATGGCGATCGCGAGATCCATGTCGCCGTTGAACCCTAGGTAGCCGACGGCGCCGGCGTAGATGCCGCGCTTCGTGGGTTCGAGCTCGTCGATGATCTCCATCGCCCGGACCTTCGGCGCGCCGCTCACGGTGCCCGCGGGGAAGGTCGCCCGGAGCACCGCGATCGCATCGAACTCGGGGCGCAGCTTCGCCTCGACGTTCGAGACGATGTGCATCACGTGCGAGTAGCGCTCGACCATCATGTTCTCGGTGACCTTCACCGAACCCACCTGCGCCACGCGACCGACGTCGTTGCGGCCGAGGTCCATCAGCATCACGTGCTCGGCGCGCTCCTTCGGGTCGGCGAGCAGTTCGAGTTCGAGGGCTTCGTCCTGCTCGCGGGTCGCGCCGCGCGGACGTGTACCCGCGATCGGACGCACCGTGACGGCGTCACCTTCGAGGCGCACGAGGATCTCGGGACTCGCCCCGACGACGTGGAAGCCGCCGAGGTCGTAATAGAACATGTAGGGCGACGGATTCAGCGCCCGCAGCGCGCGGTACAGCGCGAGCGGCGATGCCGGGTACGGATGGGACAGCCGCTGCGACAGCACGACCTGCATGATGTCGCCGTCGTACACGTAGCGCTTCGCGCGCTCGACGGCCTCGATGAAGGCGTCCTCGCTGAATTCAGATTGCGCAGCCACCGGTTGTGCCGGCATCTCGGCAGGCATCGTGATCGGCTGGCGCAGCGCCTGGAGCAGCACCGACAACTGCATCTGCGCTTCGGCGTAGGCACCTTCGCCGCGCGGATCCGCGTAGACGACGAGGTAGAGCTTGCCCGAGAGATTGTCGACGACCGCAAGCCGGTCGGACAGCATCAGCAGGATGTCCGGTGCACCGATGGCATCGGGCTTGTCGCATTCGGCGACGCGTTTCTCGACATACCGCACCGTCTCGTAGCCGAAGTAGCCGACGAGTCCGCCGGCGAATCGCGGGAGCCCGGGGATTGCCGGCGCCTTGAACCGCGCGTGCGACTCGCGCACCCATTCGAGCGGATCCGGCTGCTCGCTCTGCGACAGCAGCGTGTTGCCGCGGTATTCGCTGCAGAGATGGCCGCGCACTTCGAAGCGCAGTTCGGCCGGTAGTCCGATGAACGAGTAGCGCCCGAACCGCTCGCCGCCCTGCACGGATTCGAGCAGGTACGAGTAGGGGCGGTTGCCGAGCTTGAGGTAGACGGAGAGCGGGGTGTCGAGATCGGCGAGCGTCTCGAGGACGAGCGGGACGCGGTTGAAGCCGCGTTCGGCGTACTGCTTGAATTCCTGTTCGGTCATGACGGCATCCGGTGTTGCGGCGTGGCATCGGGAACGCGCGGGGCGCATTCGGTCGGGCGGGCGCGGACCAGGGGGGCGCAAACCCCGGTGGAGCAGGGCGAGCTAGCCCTGGCGCGCGATCAAGGCAGAGGTCGAGCGTCGCCAGGAACGCCAGGGACGATCGACGCGGTGCAACCCGACGCCGGCTTGCGGACGGAAGAGCCTCATGACTGGGCGATGCAGAGACGTTCTGCGACTTGAAGGATGCCGGCGACTATAGCATCGGCCCCCAGCGATCGCACATCCGCGCCCCCCGTGTAGCCGTAAGGCACGCACACGACCGGACACCCCGCCGCGCGCGCCGAATCGACGTCGTTCGCGGAGTCTCCGACGACCAGCAGTTCGTCGGCCGCCACGTCGAACTGCGCGCAGCAATGAACGAACGGGAGCGGGTCCGGCTTCTTCCGCGGCAACGTGTCGCCGCCGACCACGAGGTCGAACGCGCCCGTGCCGAAATGCGCGTCGAGCAGCGGACGCGCGAAGCGCTCGGCCTTGTTCGTGACACACGCGAGTTTCAGCCCGGCTTCGCGCATGCGTTCGACGCCTTCGCGCGCGCCGTCGTAGGCCCGGGTGTACCGATCGAGATGCCGGAAGTAGTGATCCTGGAAGATCGCGTGCGCCCGCTCGAAGGCGTCGATGGCGGGTTCGCCGTCGCGGCTCGCGACGAGGAGCCGCTTCACGAGCCGCGGAATCCCGTCACCGATGTACGACCGCACGATGTCCGCGTGCACTTCGCCGCGACCGAGATCGCGGAGCATCGCGTTGGCGGCGTCCGCGATGTCGGGGAGCGTGTCGAGCAGCGTGCCGTCGAGGTCGAACGCCAGCGCGCGGATGCCCGCCGGCGGGTTCCAGGAAGCGATGCCGTCAGCCATTCAGCACGTCGCCCGGACGGATCGGCAGCGAGCGGATGCGCTTGCCCGTCGCCGCGAAGATCGCGTTGCAGACGGCCGGCGCGATCGGTGGCGTGGCCGGTTCGCCGACACCGCCGGGCGCGTGGTCGCTCGCGACGATGTGCGTCTCGACGCGCGGCATCTCGTTCATGCGCAACACCGGGTACGTGTCGAAGTTGCCCTGCTCGACGCGACCGTTGCGGATCGAGATCTCGCCGTACAGCGCGGCCGAGAGTCCGTAGACGATGCCGCTCTCCATCTGCGCGACGACCGTGTCCGGATTGACGACCGTGCCGCAGTCGATCGCGCAGACGACGCGGTGCACCTTCACGGCGCCCTGCTTGTCGACCGAGATTTCGGCGACCTGCGCGACGATGCCTTCGAACGCCTCGTGCAGTGCGATCCCGCGGAAGACGCCGGCTGGCAGCGGCTTGCCCCAGCCCGCCTTCGCGGCTGCGAGTTCGAGCACGGCCTTGTGGCGCGGATGCTTGTCGAGCAGCGCACGACGGAACTCGAACGGATCGCGGCCGGCCGCGTGCGCGACCTCGTCGAAGAAGCACTCCGTCGCGAACGCGTTCTGCGAGCTGCCGACCGAACGCCAGAAGCCGACGGGGATGCCCGATTCGTAGCGGACCCAGTCCACGAACATGTTCGGCACGGCGTACGGCAGGTTGGCCGCGCCCTCGATCGACTGTGCGTCCATGCCGTCCTTGCCGAGCCGCGCCGGGTTCGACCGCGCGAAGATCGACGGGGCGACGATCTTCTGGTTCCACGCGACGAGATTGCCGGATGCGTCGAGCGCGGCCGACATGCGGTTCCAGGTGGCGGGGCGATAGAAGTCGTGCTGCGTGTCTTCCTCGCGGCTCCAGATCAGCTTGACCGGCGCGTTCACGGCCTTCGCGATCTTCGCGGCCTGCACGACGAAGTCCATCTCGAAGCGCCGGCCGAAGCCGCCGCCGAGCAGCGTCGTGTGGATGTTCACCTTCTCGGTCGGCAGGTCGAGCAGCTTGCCCACCGTGAGCTGCGCGAGCGTCTGCGCCTGCGTGCCCGTCCAGACGTTGCAGCCGTCCATCGTGATCTCGACGGCGCAGCTCATGGGTTCCATCGTGGCGTGCGCGAGGAACGGCGTCTCGTAGACGGCTTCGAGCTTGCGCGTGGCGGACGCGAGCGTCGCGGCGGCGTCGCCGTCGTTCCGTGCGACGAGGCCGGCCTTCGAGGCGTCGTCGGCCATCGCATTGCTGATCCCGCGGGAGGTCAGCGTCGCGAGCGGGCCCGGCGCCCACGTCACGTCGACGAGTTCGCGGCCTCGGCTCGCCTGCCACCAGTCCTGGGCGACGACCGCGAGCGTACGTTCGTCGACCTGCACGACGTCGCGGACGCCCGGCAGAGACTTCGCGCGCGCCGCATCGAAGCTGCCGATCGTCCCGCCGTATTCCGGACACTGGAGGATCGTCGCGAACAGCATCCCGGGGATCTTCACGTCGACGCCGAACACCGCCGTGCCGGCGACCTTCTCCGGCGTGTCGAGGCGCTTCACGCGCTTGCCGATCAGCGTGAACTGCGCGGGTGTCTTGAGCTTCGGTTGCTCGGGGACGGGCCGCTTCCACGCGGCGTCGGCGAGGGCGCCGTACGCGAGACGCTTGCGGTTCTTCGCGTTGATCACGAAGCCCTTCGACGTCTTGCATGCATCCGGGCTCACGCCCCAGCGCTGCGCGGCTTCGGCGACGAGCATCTCGCGGGCGGACGCGCCGATGCGGCGCATCTGGTCCCAGTGCTTGCGCACGCTGCGGCTGCCGCCGGTGAACTGCGCACCGCGTTCCGGTTCGGCATACGCGCGATTCGCGGGCGCCATCTCGACACGGACCTTCGACCAGTCGGCGTCCATCTCGTCCGCGAGGATCTGCGGCAGCGCCGTCAGGACGCCCTGACCCATCTCGGATTTCGCGGAGATGATCGTGACCGTCGAGTCGGGCGCGATGCGCACCCACACGTTCGGCGCGAACGATGGCTTCGCCTGCGCGCGGGCGGCGGGCAGGTGCATGGCGAGCAGCATGCCGCCACCGAGGGCGGCGGAGGCTTTCAGAAAATCGCGGCGGGACGTGGTCATGGCGGTCTCCTGGGTGAGGTCGGGGTCTGGCGGCAACGCGCGGGATTCACGCGCGTCGCTGCTTCTGAGTTCGATCGACGTGCACGGTGCACGGCCTGATGCAGCACACGCGCGTGCGTCGCATCGACATCGATCGATGCGGTGGCGCGTCGTTCACGGATGATCGTCGGCGGCCCGCGCGAGTTCCGCGCGCATCGCGTCGATCGTGGCCTTGTAGTCGCGCGTGCCGAAGATGGCCGAGCCCGCGACGAAGGTGTCGGCGCCGGCGCGGGCGATCGCACCGATGTTGTCGGTCTTCACGCCGCCGTCGACTTCCAGCCAGATGTCGCGGCCGCTCGCGTCGATGCGTTCGCGGACGCGCCGCAGCTTGTCGAGCGCCGTCGGGATGAACGACTGTCCGCCGAAGCCGGGGTTCACCGACATGATGAGGATCAGGTCGAGCCGGTCCATCACGTGGTCGAGGTAGTGCAGCGGCGTCGCGGGGTTGAACACGAGACCCGCCTTGCAGCCGCAGTCGCGGATCAGCGAGAGCGTGCGGTCGATGTGCTCGGACGCTTCCGGGTGGAACGAGATGATGCTGGCGCCGGCCTTCGCGAAGTCCGGGACGATGCGGGCGACCGGCGTCACCATCAGGTGCACGTCGATCGGCGCGTCGGTCACACGACGCACGGCCTCGCAGACCATCGGGCCGATCGTCAGGTTCGGCACGTAGTGGTTGTCCATCACGTCGAAGTGGACGATGTCGGCGCCGGCCGTCAGGACGCTGGTCACTTCCTCGCCGAGGCGGGCGAAGTCGGCGGAGAGAATGCTCGGGGCGATGCGGTACATGGCGTGGGCTGCGGAGGATCGAGTCCGGATTCTAAACGGCACGGTTGAGCACGCGCGGGCTTTGAGGTGCAATAGGCCGATGGAAACGACACCCCGCTACGAGATCGCCGTCACGGCGGTCGCCCAGTACGTTGCCGAACAGTCCGACGAGACCGAAGGCCGCTACGTCTTCGCGTACACGATCACGCTCCGCAACACCGGCTCGATCGCGGCGAAGCTGCTGTCCCGGCACTGGTACATCACCGATGCGACCAACCAGGTGCAGGAAGTCCGCGGGGCCGGCGTGGTCGGCGAGCATCCGTTCCTGCGGCCCGGCGAGAGCTTCGAGTACACGAGCGGCGCGGCGATCGCGACGCCGGTCGGCACGATGCGCGGCAGCTACCAGATGGAAGCGGAAGACGGCACGAAGTTCGACGCGCCGATCCCCGAGTTCATGCTGTCGATGCCGCGCGTGCTTCACTAGGGCCTTCCGGAACGAGCAATACCGGCACGAACGCCGCATCGACGGGCCTCAGCCGCCGTCGTTGCGGTCCTTGCCGTCGTCCCGCGGCTTCCGCGGGATCGTCCACCACACGATGAACACGCCGATCGCGAGCGCGACACCGGCTTCCAGAAAGATCCATCCCATGCGGTCCGTGCCCCTTCGTTCGATGACCCGTGACAGTAACCGACGATCCGGCGGGCGTCACCCGGCGGGGCTGCTCGCGTTGCTGATGCCGCTGCTCCTGGCCGCGGGCTGCACCCACGCACCGAAGACGCGCCCGGTGGACGCCGCCGCGCCGAAGGCCGTCGCGGTCGTCGCTCCGCCGGCGTGCCAGTGTCCCGCGGCAGCGCCACTACCCCCGGTCGTCGTCGAAACGCCACCCGGCAAGGCCCGCCTCGAGCCGGCCTCGTTCGACGAACTTCCGGGCTGGCGTGACGACGACGTGCAGGCCGCGTTCGCGGCATTCGTCCAGGGATGCTCGGCGCTGCGATCGCAACCGCGCTGGACCTCGACGTGCGCGCGGGCCGAGGTGCTCGCGACATCCGACGCCGACACGCAGCGCAGCTTCGTCGAGTCCGCGCTCGTGCCCCATCGCGTGGTCGCCGCGGCGGACGGCAGGCTCGACGGCCTGCTGACCGGTTACTACGAACCACTGCTCGAGGGCAGTCGCACGCCGGACGCCCGGTTCCGTCATCCGATCTACGCGCCTCCCGATGATCTCGTCTCGGTCGATCTCGCGAGCGTCGCGCCGGACACCCGGAACATCCGGCTGCGCGGACGCCTGCAGGGCCGGCGCCTCATCCCGTACTGGTCGCGCGCCGAGATCGAGGCCGGGCAGGCGCCGCTCGCGGGCCGCGAACTCGCGTGGGTGGACGATCCGGTCGCGCTGTTCTTCCTGCAGGTGCAGGGCTCGGGACGCGTGCGGTTGCCCGACGGCGGCACGATGCGCGTCGGCTACGCGGACCAGAACGGTCATCCGTACAAGTCGATCGGCCGCGTGCTCGCCGACCGTGGCGAGATGCCGATCGACAAGGTGTCGATGCAGGGTATCAAGGCGTGGGGGCAGGCGAACCCCGCGCGGCTGCCGGCGCTGCTCGCGGAGAATCCGTCGTACGTGTTCTTCCGCGAACTGCCTGCCGGCAACGGTGGCCCGCTCGGAGCGCTCGGCGTACCGCTCACGGCGGGGCGCAGCATCGCGGTCGATCCGACGAGTGTCCCGCTCGGCGCGCCGGTCTACGTCGCGTCGACGTGGCCGGGTACCGATCGACCGCTGCAACGTCTCGTCGCCGCGCAGGACACCGGCGGTGCGATCCGCGGGGCGGTCCGGGCGGACTTCTTCTGGGGCTTCGGCCCGGAGGCGGGCGAACTCGCCGGGAAGATGAAGCAGGCGCTGCGGATGTGGGTGCTGCTGCCGAAATGAGGCGGGGCGCGATCATTCCGCAGGGTGTCGCGACGCTCGCGTCTCTGGGCCTGCCCGCGCGCGCTCTGGCGGAGGTCTCGGACAAGGTGCCCACCGTGCCCGAGTTCATTGTCGTGGGCATGATCTGCGGCGCGCTGGCATTCGGGCTCGCGTCCTGGAAGTGGTGGCTCGCTGGCTTCGGTGCAGCAATCGTCGCGGTCATGTGCGGGATGGCTGCAGATCTGCTCGAAATTCGTGAGGCGTTGCTTCACGAGCTGGGGTGGTCGTATTTCCTGGCGGGCGCGACGAGCATCTTGATTGTCGTGGTTGCCACGGGTGCTGGCGCCATCCGCGGATGGCGTCGACGCCGTCGCGAGGTGAGTAGGTCGGATTAGCGACGCAGTCGCGTAATCCGACACCGACTGTTGTGCGCGCGATGGCGTCGGATTACGCGGCGATGCCGCTAATCCGACCTACGCTTTTTCGTCTGCGCACAGGACGAGGTTCGCATCTCGCCGGTCCCCGCGTCTTCCTGTTCCGG
Source organism: Pseudomonadota bacterium (assembly GCA_963205165.1). Lineage (GTDB taxonomy): Bacteria > Pseudomonadota > Gammaproteobacteria > Burkholderiales. Next base: position 16,314 of record CAUJJX010000114.1, read on the forward strand.
ACGGCCGACACTCGCACTCACCGCTTCATCGATTCGACCTTCGGATCGAACGTCACCTCCACCGGCAGCCGGCTCTTCACGACCCGACCATTCCGCTGCGCCGGCGAGAACTGCACGTGGCGGAAGCTCTCCAGCGCAGCTTCCTCGAAGACGCCAGCCGGTTCCGCCGAGATCACGTTCGCCTCGACCACCATCCCGAGTTCGTCGATGAGCAGCAGCAGGACGACGCGGCCGCTCACGTCGCGCTTCGCCGCGTCTTCCGGGTACCGCAGCGGAACCTCGACGAGCGGATGCGGCAGCACGTCGAGCTTGCGGGCCGGGTAGAACTCGGGGTCCTCGATCTGCGGGATTTCGAGTGCGGGGCCGAAGCTCTCGGGAGCGGGTGGTGTCGTGGCGACGACCGGTGACTTCGGCGGGGGCGCTGCCTCGGCGGGAGGTGTCGGGTCGACAGGCGGCGCGGACGGTTGCAGCGGTTCGCGAGGGACGTCGCGTTTCGGTGCTGCCTCGATGGTTTGCGACGCATCCGAGAGGAAGGGCGTGTCCGACGCCGCCCCGCCAGCGGAGGAGGGTGGCTCAGCGTAAGGTGCGACGACCGGTTCGGTTGTCGCAGGCACCTCGACCGCCGAAGCTTCGACCGGCACCGCCTCGACCGGCCTCAGCCTGGCCTCGATCGCCGACGGCTGCTGTGGATGCCGGGGTGGCGCGACACGTACGCCGACGACGAACGCGAGATGCATCGCGGCCGACAGCCCCACGGCGATCCCGATCCGACGCAGGGTCGCGAGGTCGGGGGCCACGATGCTGCCGGCTGCGTCTTCCACTCTCCGTCGGAGGGCGAGCCGGCGTTACTTGCCGGCGGCCTTCGCGAACTCGGCTTCGAGCTGCGCCGCATTGAGCGCGCCGGGGATGCGGGTGCCGTCCGCGAAGACGAGCGTCGGCGTGCCATTGATGCCGTACTTGCGGCCGAGCGCCACGAGGTCGGCGACCGGATTGGCGCAGTCGCCCTTCGCCGTCGGGGCCGTGCCGCGGAGCATGTAGTCCTCCCAGGCCTTCAGCCGGTTCGGCGAGCACCAGATGGCCTTCGCGCGATCGGGGGCCTTCGGGTGCAGCTGCTCGATCGGAAACAGGAAGGTGTAGATCGTGAGATCCGTCATCTTCTCGAACTCCTGCTCGATGCGCTTGCAGAA
>CAUJJX010000115.1 GCA_963205165.1 Pseudomonadota bacterium
CGGCACCGGCCTCGGACTCGCGATCTGTCGCGAGATCGTGCAGGCGCATGGCGGCGAGATCACGGCGTGCCACGCACCGGTTGCCGGCGCTGCGCTCACGCTCGTGATGCCCGTCACGCGCTGTCCGCACCACGGCGTCGAGTCGCCGGCCGCGGACGACCCGGCTCCGGCCGACACCACGCTGCGGCGCGTGGTCGTCGACGCCGGGAATCGCGTCTGACGCAGCCCCGGCGAACTACCGGGCAGGCGCCCTGGCGGCGCCGGGCTGCGCGCCCGGATCGTTGCGGAACGTCCGCGGCGAACATCCGAACCGTTCGCTGAACGCCCGCGAGAACGCCGCCGCACTCGCGTAGCCGAGGTGCTGCCCGATCGTCGCGATCGGCGTCGCGGTCGTCGAGAGCAGCAGCCTCGCGCGAAGCAGCCGTTCCTCGCGTACCCATCCGATCACCGCCATGCCCAGCCGCGTCTTGAACGCGCGATTCAGGCGGGTCTCGTTCGTGCCGGCGAGTCGCGCGAGATCGGCCGGTGGCGGCACGTCGTCGAGGTGGTCGCGCACGTGACCGACGACGATGTCGACGATCCGGGCGTCGTCCGTCGTCGCGCGCGGCGCGGGCGACGGTTCCGGTGCGGCTGCGGCCTGCTGCGGTTGCAGCGAGAGCTTCAGGTGGACACCGACCCGGGCGATGACTTCCTGCTCGCTGAACGGCTTCCCGATGTAGTCGACGGCGCCGAGCGAGAGCGCCTCGACGCGGGTCGAGACGTCGTTCGACGCGCTCAGGAAGATCACGGGGATGTGACGCGTCGTCGCGTCGGCCTTGAGGTTGCGCAGCGTCGCGAAGCCGTCCATCACCGGCATCACCATGTCGAGCAGGATGAGTCTCGGCTGGAGCACGAGCGCCTTGTGATAGCCCTCGCGCCCGTCGTGCGCGACGTGCAGCCGCATCTTCCGTGCAGACATCATCGCGATGAGGCGGTGGAGGTCCACGACGGAATCGTCGATCAGCAGGATCGAGGGTCTGGGTTCGGCGGGTGCTCGGGGCATGCGCTGTGGATCGGGTTGCAGGGCCAAAGGCGGCAGGTCGCGTGACGGCATCTGCCCGCGACGTCGGAAGCGCGACGTCTCGCCGAATGCTCTGATCGGGCCGGCCTGGAGATGCGCCGCGGGGCGCGGATTGTGGCCCCGGCGCGATGCCGGTGCCAACCCTCGGACCGTCTCGGGAGTCGGCACCGGACAACGTGCCGATTGCGGTGCCGGAATCGCGACCGCGACCACGACCACGACAGCCACCGCTTCGGGCAGTTGTCCGTCGGACGGACCTCCGTGAGCGACAGCGTTCTTTCCCGCGCAGGCAGGCGAGGGCACCGAAAGGCGCCCGGCGACAACTTTTGCGCGCTGCCTGCAAAGTCGCCCGTCCCGGACACGGCACGCTCGCGCAATCACACGACCTCGCCGCGCCTTGCATGCAATGCCGCCGTCGGATCCCGCACACCGGATCCCACCCGCGACGTCTCTCTGCAAGTCCGCATGCGGCGAGCGCTCGTCCGCGGAACGACACCACCGTCGATCCGGCATCGCACATTCGAATCACGGTCAGGGCACATGAACAAGGTCCATCGCATCATCTGGGACGAGGCACGCGGCTGCTTCGTCGTCACGCACGAGAAGGCGGCATCGCGGGGCAGGCGATCGTCGGCCCGCAGGACCTCGGTCCGGGCCATCGCTGCAGCGGCGATGGCCCTCGGGTCCGGGCACGCGCTGGCGATCGTCACGTACTGCAACACCGGTCAGTACACGATCAGTGCCGGGACGACCTCGTCATCCAGCTGCGCAATCGGCAGCGGCGAGAACCTGGTGGTCGAGGGCGGCAGCCCCGGCGGGGCGATCGTGACGTCGAGTGTCGTCGCCGCGCGGGTACTCGCCGGCACGGTCGCCGGATCTATCTCGAACGCCGGCAGGATCGTCGCCACGGCCACCTCCGCGATCACGATTTCGGGGGCCATCGGATCCATCACCAACAGCGGTTCCATCGGCGGTTCGGTCAACGGTATTGCCGTGACGCCGGGCACGCTCACCGGCGGGCTGACCAACAGCGGGACGCTCAGCGGCGGCACCAATGCACTGGCGTACGGCGGCGGGACGATCGCCGGTGGTGTCACGAACTCCGGCCTGATGACCGGTGCACGGGGCATCTACGCGTCGAGCGGTGGCAGGCTCTCCGGGGGCATCACGAACAGCGGCACGATCGCCGGCTCGTCCTACGGAATGTCGCTCAGCACGAACTCGTCGCTCTCCGGCGGCATCACGAACAGCGGCAGCCTGAGCGGCGGAAACTTCGGATACGCCATCCTCATGGGCACGGGCGCATCGGTCAGCGGCGGGATCGTCAACACCGGCAGGATGAGCGTGAACAGCGCGGTCGGCGGCGGCGTGCTGCAGCTCGGTGGAACGGTCGACAGCATCTCGAACACCGGGACCATCGTGCCGGAGGACATCGGGTCCGCGGTGTCGGTGACGGGTGCCGTCGGCCTGATCGACAACGCCGGCACGATGGTCGGCGCCAGCCGGGCCGGGGTCTCGGTCACCGGAACGGTGTCCGGCATCACGAACAGCGGCCTCATCGCGACGACCCTCGCTGGCACAGCCACCGGGACCATCGCGGGGATCGAGGTCGGCCGGTATCCCTACGGCACAGTCGCCGGATCCGTGGGCCGCATCGTGAACCACGGCACGATCAGCGCGGACTCGACGTCCGCATCCGTCGCCGGCGTGGTCGGCATCCGGGTGAACGAAGCCGGCATCACCGACGGCATCTCCAACAGCGGGATGATCCTCGCGACGGTGACGAACGGTGACGGCAGCGGGATCGGCGCGGAAGGTGGCGGCACCATCGCGGGCGGCGTGACCAACAGCGGCTGGATCGTGGGGCAGACGTACGGCGTGTCCGTCACGGACGGCAGCCTGATCTCGGGCGGCGTCACGAACGCCGGCACGATCGGCGGCGGCGTGTCCGGCGTGTTCGTCGATGCGACGTCCACGATCGCCGGCGACATCAGCAACAGCGGCGCGATCCTCGGGGCACTGGCGGGCACCTGGGCCGGCACCGTGAGCGGGATCGCCGTCGCCGGGAAGGTCACCCGCATCGTCAACAGCGGACTGATCGAAGCCGGCACCACGCCCGGCGCCTCTTCGGTGCCCGGTGCATTCGCCATCCAGGTGTCGAGCACCGGGACGATCACCGACGGCATCACGAACAGCGGTCTGCTCACGGCATCGGGCGTCGACATCTTCAATGGCGGCATCGGCATCGAGGCGGGCGGGTCGATCGGCGGTGGCATCACGAATTCCGGGACCGTCGGCGGCATGCTCGCCGTCTCGATGATCGGTGGCGGCACGATCGGGGGCGGGATCACGAACGCCGGAACGATCGGAGGCGCTTTCGCCGGCATCGTGATGACCAACGGGGCAACGATCTCCGGGGCGCTCGGCAACAGCGGAGTCATCGCCGGCGCACTGGCGGGCGTGATCGCCTTCGATGGCTCGACCATCTCCGGCGGCATCACCAACAGCGGGACGATCGCCGGCACGGTGGCCGCGATCCTGATCGACGAGACGTCCGTCGTGCCGGTGATCCGCAACCTGGCCGGCGGGCTGATCGACGGCGCGATCCTGTCCGGCAACGGGGCGGCCCAGGTGACCAACGCCGGCACCATCGCCATGCCGGCCGGCACGACGTCGACCATCGCGGGCAACTACTTGCAGGAAGCCACCGGGATGCTGCGCACGCGCGTGGCGGACGACGTGACCTACGGAAAGCTGTCGGTTTCCGGCACGGTGGTGCTGCCTTCGAATGCGCGGATCGACGTCGACGTGACGACGCCTGCGCACGCGTTCACGGTGTCCGG
>CAUJJX010000116.1 GCA_963205165.1 Pseudomonadota bacterium
GTCGCGGCCGACGAGGATTTCCGGCGCGTGCTGCGCCGGGGCCGCGTGCTCGCGACATCGGCGCGCGATCACACCGTCAAGGTGGACGTCGCCGGCCTGCCTGCCGACGCACGGCTCTGGTACCGCTTCTCGGTCGGGCAGATGTTCTCGCCCGTGGGCCGCACGCGCACGCTGCCGACCGGTCACGTCGAGCGCCTCGACCTCGCCGTGTTCTCGTGTGCGAACTACCCCGCCGGCTATTTCCACGCGTACGGCGAAGCGGCGAAGCTCGACCACGTCTTCGCGTCCGTGCACCTCGGCGACTATCTCTACGAATATCCGCGCGGTGGCTACGCGTCGCGCGACGCGGCCGCTCTCGGTCGCGAGGTGCTCCCGGCGGGCGAGCTGACGGCGCTGTCCGACTATCGCCAGCGCTACGCGCAGTACCGCACCGACCCGGACCTCCAGGCGCTCCACGCCCGCATGCCGATGATCGCCGTCTGGGACGATCACGAGATCGCGAACGACACGTGGAAAGGCGGCGCCGAGAACCACGACCCCGCGACCGAAGGCGACTTCATGGCGCGCCGTGCCGCGGCAATCCAGGCGTACCACGAGTGGATGCCGACGCGGGTCACGAACCCGGCGCGTCCGGAACTCATCTACCGCTCGTTCACGTTCGGCGATCTCGTCTCGCTGCACATGCTCGACACGCGCGTCATCGGCCGCGACCGCCAGCTCGAGTACGCGAACTTCTTCGGCGCGGCGGGCTTCGACGGTGCGGCGTTCACGGCGGCGATGGGCAACCCCGCTCGGCAGATGCTCGGTGCGGAACAGGGCGCGTGGCTCGGCGCGCAGACCGCGGCATCGAACGCGAAGTGGCAGGTGCTCGGCCAGCAGGTGCTCATGGGGCGCATGAACATCCCGGCGCCGATCGTCCTCGGGCAGGTCTCGTTCTCGGCCTACAGCGCGATGCTGCAGAAGGCCGCCCTGCATCCCGAGCTGCTCACGACGACCGAGCAGGCCGTGCTCGCGCAGCCGGCGATCCCGTACAACCTCGACGCGTGGGACGGCTACGCGGTCGCGCGGGAGACCGTCCTCGGGACGATGCGCGCCCTGAACCGCAATCTCGTGGTGCTCTCGGGGGACACGCACAACGCCTGGGCGAGCGACCTGCTCGACTTCGCCGGCCATCAGGTCGGCGTGGAATTCGCCACGCCGGGCGTCTCGTCGCCGGGCCTCGAGGAGTACTTCCCGCTGGAACATCCGCTCGCCGTGGCCGGTGGTCTCACGCAGATCATCGGGCCGCTCCAGTACGCGAACACGGCCGACCGCGGCTTCATGGTGGTGACGGCGACGCACACGGAATGCACGGCGCGCTGGATCTACGTGAGCACCGTGAAGTCGGCGGGCTACGTGCGGGTCGACGGCCCGGCGCTGAAGACGCTGCCGGGTGCGGGGAACAGGAAGCTCGTCGCGGTGTAGGGCCTGTTCACACCACGGATGCCGGACGTGCTGCCGGCGGGACGTCAGAGCCGCTCGAGAGCGGTGCAGCAATACACGCCGGTCAGGACCACCCCGAGGCACAACAACAGGACTTTCCAGCTCGGCATGCGGGTCGCGACGATCGAGAGACGTTCGAGAAAGCCTGCCTCCTCGACGGCACCGGGGTCCGGGACGACCCGCGGCAGGAGCGCCTTGCCGTCGGATGCCCGGACGATGCGCACGAGTCCGGTGGCGGCCTCGCGATCGTTCGAGTCGGCGAGTTCGGGGAGGAAGTCGCGGATGTCCCACAGGTCGATGAACCGGCCCATGCCGGCCGCCGTCGCGTCGTCCCAGGCGGCGACGCGACGCCCGGTGTCGTCGATCGCGGCGGGATAGCACGCGTGGCAGCGGAAGGTGATCACGAAGTGGCCGGGTTCGTCGGGCGCCTCGACCCAGCCGGGCAGGACGTGCATCCGGTCCGCCGGAAAGCTCTGGATGCAGTTCGAACAGACCAGGTTCATCGGGCGTCTCCGGGTGACTGCGGCGTGCGGCGATCCTGCGGACCACGCGACGCAACGTGTATCGCCCGACGCACCTGCCTGCCTGCTTGCTGCACACGCGCCCGGATCGACACGTGCGAGAGTCCGACGCCGCGGCCGGGTCCGGCCAGTAGACGGATGGCATAGCCAGCGGGGAGACGGCCGACGCCCCCGGACACGGCATCCGAAGCTGTCGGCGCCCCGGATGCCGTGCCCGACCGATCAGCCCTTCTGCGCGGCGGCCGCCTCGTCGAACAGCCGCAACGCGAAGAGCCCGTGACCGACCGCACCGCCCGCACGCAGCGCGGCAGCGATGAAGATGGTCTCGGCCAGTTCCTCGCGGGTCGCGCCGTGCTCGACGGCATTCTTGATGTGCAGGTCGATGCAGTACGCGCACTGCGTCGTCATCGTCACGGCGATCGAGATCAGCTCGCGGTACTTCGGCGGGATCACGCCGTCCGGACGTTCGCAGTTGTGCTTCAGGCTCATGAAGGCGTTGCCTTCCTTCGGCGCGAGGCCGATGAGTTCCTTGAAGAGACCGATGTCGGACGGACGCTGGTATTCGTCGCTCATGAGTGACTCCGTTTCCTTTTGATGGTTGTCGGGATGCCGGGGCTCCTCCGCCCCGGTGCGAATCATAGGGAACCGCGGCGCCGAAGGCGTGACCGCAACCGCCGGACGCACGAAGGGCCGGGACACCTTCGCATCCCGGCCCTTCGCTCGCTGCATGTCCACCCGGTGGCAGCCGGGCGGATGTCCGCCGACAGGAGATCGCCTGATCCCGGCCCCGTCCGGAGCCCGTCGACGGTTACGCGTTTGCCGCCTTCCTCGCGAACCGGCGACGCGCCAGCGCGAGCACGCCGAGGCCGGATGCCATGAGCAGGTACTCGCTCGGCTCGGGCACCGGAACGGCGCTGACGGCGACGTTCTCGTAGCGGGTCGCGAGCACGTTCAGCTGGTAGCGCTGGTTGGCACCCGCGCCACTGAGCGCCGGCGTGCCCCACCAGATGCCCGTGTCCTCGATGCCGCGCAGCGAGGGGTCCGCCGAGTTGTTGCTGCGGATCTTGATCCAGGCGAACGCGTCCGGCAGCCCGCCGTCCGCGCTGTTGTCGACAGGGTTGGCGATGATGCTGGCGACCGAGATGTCCGCGCGGCCCGCGCCGCTGAAGACGTCGACGATCGACAGGCCGGCCGCCTCGTTCATGATTCCCGTGTTGCCCCAGTTCAGTTCCTGCTGGAACGACGGGTCGGTCGTGCCCGAGCCCCAGCCGTTCGTGGCGCCATTCTCGGCCCACTCGATGCCACCCGCCAGTGGGACGCCGTACACGTTGCGCCAGCGGTTGCCCGAACCGCCGTTGGCATCCGTGTCGTAGCCGTTGACGGTGCCGGTGCTGCCGCACGTCGCGTTCGAGCAGACCGACGTGTTCGGGAAGTTCAGCTCGAAGGCCGAGACGTAGATCGAACCCGTGCCGGACGAGAACTGCGAGAGCCCGCCGGGCAGCGCGCGGAACACGGCCCGCACGCCGGAATTGCCGCCTTCCGGATTGGCGACGCCGAGGTCGGCGTGGTCGACGAGGAACAGTTCCGCGACCGGCACGGCCGTCCCGCCGGACGCCGTGGCGAAGTCGCCTTTCAGGTTCGTCGCCATGTAATCGAAGGTGAGCTTGATGCTGGCTGCGTCGGCCGTGGTCGCGCCGAATGCGGCCAGTGCCAGTGCGATTGCGCTCTGCTTGATGCTCATTGAAGGATCTCCCCGGATGTCTTGGTATGGGCGCGCCGACGACGAGAGGTCGCACGATCACGCAGGTGGAGTATCCGAAGACCACGTCAGTGCAGGAATGGAACAACGACGGGGCGACATCAGGAGTCCTTCCTGCCGAGATCGGGCGTGGCGCACAGCCGACGCCGGGGCATCACGCTCGATGCGACCGGGGCTGCACGAACGCGATCAACCGGGTGCGTCGACCTCCAGCCACGTCCGCT
>CAUJJX010000117.1 GCA_963205165.1 Pseudomonadota bacterium
CGAAGGTCTGGAAGGCCTGCCGGTGATCGCCGTCGCCGAGCACCGCCTCGTCCTCCGTCTTGCCCTCTGTCGCGCGGAGCACGTTGCCGTGCACCGTGACGCGCGGCACCTCGCGCTCGAAGTCGGCGTACTGCACGTCGCGATCGAGGCGGATGCGGCGGAAGGTCCGGCGGGCAGCGTCGGTCGGCGGCGTGACGTCGGCAACGTGCGCCGCCGTCACGGAACCATCGTTGCCGACGAGCAGCAGCGCGCGATCGGCGAGCAACCCGGCCTCGTCGCCGGTCCCGAGGAAGTCGAGATCGGCGCCCTGCGTTGCCGGCGTGTTCACGGCCGGCGCGTGCAGCAGGAACCCCTCGCCCGTGATGACGTGCACCGCGAGGCTGCGGATGTCCGCATGCGTCAGTGGCGTGTCGACGAGGGTTCCCGTGAACTTGTCGTCGAGCGCGAGCCACGTGCACACCCCCTGCTCCGCGCCCCATCCCGCCGGCCGCCGCGCGACCGACGCCACCTTGCGCACGATCCAGCGGTGGTAGCGCCCGTGCCACGGCGCCAGGTCGCCCTCGACGACGACCGTCGTGCCGGGTGCGACGGCGTCGGTTTCGCGATCGAGCGGAAACTCGTTGGCCAGGATCGCCGTGCCGCTGTCGGTGTACATCGCCGCGTCCAGCGGGCGACGGAAGTCGGTGTACTCCTGCGAGGTCCGGCCGTTCGCGCCGACCACCGTGCGGACCGGCGCCCCGCTGCTGCCGAAATGCCGGAAGCCGGTCGCGAGCTTGAACGCGACGAGCTGCCGCGCGGACAGCGGTGGCAATTCGTCGTCCGGGATCGTCAGGGTCGACATCTGCATCATCTGCCCGGGCCGCTGGCCGGCGGGCTGGCCCGCGTGCATCTGCGGCACCGCCCCGCCACCACCCGACATCTGCATCGGGACGATCAGCGGCAAGGCGATCCAGCGGCCCAGCGCCGTGAAGCCCCCGCGGATCGTGACGCGCGTCACGCCGAGCACCTCGGTGCAGGCATCGACGATCGCGATCTGCGCGTGCTTCAGTTCGTCGACCTGCGCGACCGTGCCGTCGGTCACGCCGAGCAGCACGCGGTCGCCGGCGGCGAGCTTCATGCCGTCGGGCAGCGCACCCGCGACCTCGAAGCTCGCGGCGCCGAACTCGATCGACGGCGTCGTCCGCGGACGGTAGAGATGGAAGCTCGACAGGTGCGGCCACGCGCGCAGCGACGACGCGGCCTCGAAGACCACGGGCGTCGGCGACGCATCGAGCTGCGCCTTCACGCCGTAGCCGCGCGGGACGACGACGGACCGATTGCCTTTCACGAGCAGCGCGAACGCAGCCTCGCCACCGAGCCCCGGCGCGAGGCGGTAGCCGGTCAACCGCACCAGTTCCGCGATGCTCTCGCGGCCGCGCGCCGTGCGGAGGTACAGCTCGTTCGCGTAGAGGTCCTGGTAGAGCGTGAGGATGTCGCCGACTTCTGCCGCGCCTTCGAGCAGCGCGATCCCGGGGTCGTCCGCGCCGCGGTGCGTGAACGCCGCGAGCAGCGGATGCGCGTCGAGCCGCGCGAGCATGTGGTCGCGCATCTCGGCGTAGCCGCCGATCCGGTAGCCGATCTTCCGCAGTCCCGGGCGATTGAAGAGCACCGCCGGGAAGGCCGCGGGCCGGTCGCAGTCGTGATCGCAGCTCATCGTCTGCCGCCCAGGATGTCGAAGGTGATGCGGCCGTTCTCGATCGCGCTCGGATCGTTGGCCACGCGGACGATCTCGAAGTCGCCGACGGCGATCTGGTCGACGGGCTTCGCCACGAGATCGGCCGGATCGATCACGACGACGGACGTCGCGCCACCGCGGCCCGGCGCCCAGCGGCGCATCGAGAGACGCACCACGCGCTCGACGCCGTCGATGGCCAGCGCGCGTCCGATGACCTGGCTCGCGTGGATCGCCTGCCCGAAGGTCCAGAGATCCGGATGGAAGAAGCCGCGCCGCCCGTCGGGCGTGAAGCCGTCGCAGAACTCGGCGTCGAGCACCGCGCGGAGATCCTCCGGCCAGTAGCCGGGATGCGCGCAGACCCGCAGCTCGATGTCGAGTGCGACGAACTGCGCCGGCCGGATCTCGAGGTCTTCGCCGATCAGGCGCACGGCGTCTAGATGGGCTTCGATGCGCTGCGCGGCGTCGGGCGCGAGATCGGTGCCGCCGGCCGGATCGATCGCGACGCGCACCGTGCGCCAGCTCCCGGTCCAGGCGTAGCGGGCGCGGGCATGCGACACCTCGGGGAGTTCTTCCGCGCGGCGCGCGTAGTCGTCGAGCGTGACGGCGCGGTGCTGGCGTTCGCGATACGCCTCGGGGACGCGGCGCACGATCCGGGCGGCGGGCTCCGGCTCGCGACCGTTCGTGACGTCGAGCGGATTCCACACGTCGATCACGGCCGGCAGCGCCGCGCGGTCGAATCCGGTGAGCCGGTCGCGTCCGACGTTGCCGGCGACGCCCTGTCCGACACGGTAGTCGCACGTGACGGTCGCGCCAACGGGCAGCGCCCGGCCGTTCACGCCGTTGCCGAACCGCACGGTGCCGCGCCCGGCCTCGTCCATCTCGACGATGAAGTGCGTGTCGTCGCCACGGCTCTCGACGAGGTCGGTCTGCTCCGTCCACGCGAGTGCGAAACCGGACACGAGGGCGCGCACCGTCGACCGCGTCGGCGTGTCGCCGTCCGGCGCGGTGTCGTGCCACGCGAGCGGTGCACGCGGCAGCGCACACACGACGCCCCACTTCGGCGTGACCTCGAACGTCGCATCGTCGCGTCCGCGGAAGCCGCTGGTGTCCGGCCCCGTGAGCGGCGCGCCTTCGGGCCGGAACTGCGTGCGCCACGGCCGGCCGTGCGTGACCCGCGCGAGGTTGCCGTGGAAGCGCGAGGCACCGCCGACGAGCACGCCGTCGCAACGCGTCGAGAAGCAGAAACGACGCTGCAGTGCATCCGCGGCGACCCAGCGCACGCGGACGAGGAAGCGCCCCGCGACGGGGTCCTCGAGGGTCTCGGCGCGCGGCGTCGCCCCACCCCGCGGGAGCAGGCTCAGGATCTGGCGCGCCGCCGGATCGCAACCGTTCGGCGTGCCTGTTTCCGGATTCAGCCACGCCTGCACGAGCAGGTTGTCGACGTCGGGTCCGAGCAGGACATCGCGCAGCGCGTCGGCGGCGGCCTTCGTCATCGGCGCGGTCGTCGTGAGGTCCGCCTCGACACTGCCGGCTTCGAGCGCCGTGACGGCGTCGCCCCACGTGTAGAGATGGAGTTCGTTCAGCACGGCGTGGCAGCGCGTGACCGACTCGCCCGCGAAAATCACGGCGTCGGGGGCGTTCCAGCGGTCGCCGGTCCAGACACCGAAGTTCACGGGCAGCGTGGCATCGACCGACACACGCACCGCGAGCCAGGTCGCGGCCTGGTTGCCCTGGTGGACGTGGTAGTCCATCAGCCGTGCGTGCCGCGCGAGGCTCACGCGCTTGCGTGCGGTCGCGATCGTCGCCTCGTTCGCGACGCGGTCCTGGTGGTCGGCGAGCAGGTCCGCGTCGGCGGCGATCAGGTCGATCAGCACCTGGTCGAGATCGGCCTCGCTCGTCGGCTGCCAGCCGGGCACGCGCGCCGACATGGCCGTGACGAGCACGTGCCGGAAGGAGTCGTAGTCGCGCGCGAGGTAGTCGATCACGGGCTCGGGCGATCGCGGCACGTGATGCGCCGTCGCGGGCGCGCAGCTCAGGTCGAAGCAGCCGGGACGGAAGCGGAACGGCAACTCGCGGAGCAGCGGATCGAAGCCGGTGAGCGGCGCGCGAAGCACGTACGTCGAGTAGTCGCCGATGGGTTCCACCCGGAGCCGCAGCGCGTTGCCGGTGGCACCGGCCTGCACGCCGGTCACGCGGATCTGTCCGGGGTCGCTTCCGCCGCGGATGCGCGTGCCGCCGACGATCTCGAAGCTGCCCGCGGCCGGCAGCGGCGCGAGTCCGTTCGCGTTGTGGAACTCGACGTCGAGCCACGCGTGCGTCGGGGTGCCGGCAGGCTCCAGCGAGACGAACGCGAGGCGCAGGCCGTTGAGCGCTCCGAGGTTGCGGGCGCGTTCGGCGAGTGCTTCGGTGTCGAGGATGCGGGTCATGGCCGCCTCACGTCTGCCGCTGGAAGGTCACGAGCCGCGTCTCGCCGGTCGCGATGACGCGATAGCGCAGATCGACTTCGAGCGTCGAACCATCTGCGCGCACGTCGAGCATCTCGACGGCGATGCGATGCCCGAGATACGTCGACAGCGCCTGGCTGACGACGGCCTTCGTGAGCGTCGCGGCGACGTCGTCGTTGCGTTCGAACACGAGCCGCTTCAGGCCGCCGCCGAACGCCGGGAGGAACAGCCGTTCGCCCGGCGCCGTCAGCAGCAGCTGGATGATCTCGCCCTTGATGTGCTCGTCGAGCGACGCGGGCGTCGCCGTCCGGCCGTCGGGCGCGATGCGGAAGGGGAACGCGAGGTGGCGGCCGCTCATGGATCGGTGACCTCGAATTGCAGCGTGTGCGAATGCGTGCCGCCGCCCGTGACGTCGGCGGTCGTCGTGCCGATGTCCGACTGGTGGGCCGCGAGATAGCCGAGCACGCCGCGCGCGATGGCCTTGAAGAGGATCAGGCGATCCTCCTGGCCGATGCCCGGCAGCGCCTCGCCGTGCGCGTGCTGCCATTCGTCGTCCATCGCGGCCTCGATCGCGGCGGCCATGCTCCCGGCGATGTCCTCGTGGCGGCCTGCCTTCAGTGCGCTCATCGGTTCACCCCGTCTTGACCTTCGTCGACAACATGCTCTGCGACGGCGGCTGGAACGTCGTCACCGGCGTCATCGGCGTCACCGGCATGCCCATCACCGTCTGGCCGGGATGCATGTGCGCGTTGAACACCGTCACGATCGTGTTGAGGTACTGGAGCAGGTCGTCGCCGAACGCGAGCGGATGCGACGCGCCGTCGACCAGCTCGATCGCGGGCGCCTCGACGATGACCTTCGACGCGGCCTGCACGCGCACCTGCCCGTCGTTCACCTTGATCTTGAGGAGGTTCCTGCCGTCGCCGTCGGACAGCGCGATCGTCTTGCCGTCGTCGTCGAGCGCGAGCAGCAGGCCGGACGTCGTGCGCAGCACCTTGCGCGTCGTGGCGGCGTCGCTGCCTTCCTCGTCCTTCGGGACGTCGCCGCTGCCGAACCAGCCGCCCGTCCAGATGGGCCGCGACGGGTCACCCGCCTCGAACTCGATCCAGACGCCGGCCTCGACCGACGGGATCACGAACCAGCCCTCGCCCGCGCCGGGATACGGCGTGCACGGCATGGCCCAGGGCGTCTGCGTGTCACCGAGGACTTCGGGCACGCGGGCCTTGATGCGGCCGAGGTTCTCGGGGTCGTCGACGTCCGCG
>CAUJJX010000118.1 GCA_963205165.1 Pseudomonadota bacterium
GCGTCGTCCGCCTTGCCCTGCACGCCGAGAGGTTCATTCGCACTGGCATCCGTAGTGTTAACAGGCCCTAGGACCTGTTCCCGCATCCTGCACTCCGCGCCGGGCATCGGACGCCGTCGCTCCCCCCTCGCCCTCGTTTGACCCTTCCGCACCCCGCTGCTATCTTGCGCGCCGCTATATAGAAACGTATACGACGAGACCATCCCGATGTCCGACGAGGTACTGCTGCCGCTGCTGCTCTCCGTGAAGGTCGCGGGCTGGGCCACGGCCATCACGCTCGTCACCGGGGTGCTGGTCGCGTGGTGGGTCGCGCGGCGGCCGTTCCGGGGGCGCGAGGTGTTCGATGCGCTGATGACACTTCCGATGGTCATGCCGCCGACGGTGCTCGGCTACTACCTGATCGTGCTGGTGGGGCGTCGCGGCTGGTTCGGCGGATGGCTCCACGATCACCTCGGCGTCACGCTGATGTTCACGTGGCAGGGCGCCGTGATCGCGGCGTCCGTCGTGGCTTTCCCGCTCGTCTACAAGGCGGCGCGCGCGGCCTTCGAGGAAGTCCCGCGGCAGACCGAGAACGCCGCGCGCGTGCTCGGCGCATCGGAGTGGAAGGTCTTCTATCGCGTCTCGCTGCCGCTCGCGTGGCGCAGCATCCTCGCGGGGGCGATGCTCGCGTTCGCCCGGGCGCTCGGCGAGTTCGGCGCGACGCTCATGGTTGCGGGCAGCATCCCCGGCAAGACGCAGACGCTGTCGATCGCGGTCTACGAGGCGGTGCAGGCCGGCGAGGACGGCGTCGCCAATTTCCTCGTGATCGTGACGTCCGTCGTCTGCGTGCTCGTGCTCGTCGGGTCCGGACGGCTGCTCCGCCTGAGGCACGCCGCGTGAGGCGCGATCCGATCGCCGACGGTTCGACGGCGCTGCTCGAGGTCGAGGTCGCATGCCGGCTCGCGTCGCACGGCCGGACCTTCGATCTCGACGCGCGTTTCTCGTGTCATCGCGACGTCACCGTGATCTTCGGTCCGTCCGGATCGGGGAAGAGCCTGACGCTGCAGGCCGTTGCCGGGCTCATGCGTCCCGCGCAGGGACGCATCCGCCTGAACGGCACGCCGCTGTTCGACACGGCTGCAGGCATCGATCTGCCGTCGCGCGATCGCGGTGTGGCGTACGTCTTCCAGGACTACGCGCTGTTTCCGCATCTCACGGTCGAGGCCAACGTCGCGTTCCCGCTGGCGCGCTGGTGGCAGCGGGGCGTGCCGGCGCATGCGCGTGCGGTCGTCGACGAGATGCTCGACCTGTTCGAACTTGCGCCGATGCGGTCGAGTTATCCGGCACAGTTGTCGGGCGGCCAGCGGCAGCGCGTCGCACTTGCGCGGGCACTCGTGAATCGTCCGCGACTGCTGCTGCTCGACGAACCGTTCAGCGCGCTCGATCCGCTGCTGCGCGAGCGCATGCGCCACGAACTGCTGCGCTATCGCGAGCGCCTGCGCGTGCCGCTGCTCGTGATCACGCACGACCCCGACGACGTCGCGACCCTGGCGGACGAGGTGATCGTCTTCCGCGAGGGACGCGTCGTCTTTACCGGTGACACCCACGCGGTGCTCGAAGGGGTCGAGACCGGACCGCAGGTGCGACGCGCGGTGCGGCGCTTCCTCGCGCAGTCGGTGGGCGGCGGAGCGGCGGACGATTCGCCGGGTGCCGACGCGGACCTGCACGAGTAGCGAATCCTCAGGGCTTCCTGAACTGGAATCGCGCCAGGATCGCCTGCGCCTTGTCCGACGCGACGAACTTCACGAACGCCTTGCCGAGATCCGCCATGCCGCCGCCCTTCACGACGGCGATCGGGTAGAGCACCTCCACATCGAGCGGCACGGTGAACGCGACGCGGATCCGGTCCGGCATGAGCGCGGCGTCGGTCAGGTAGACGAAGCCGGCGTCGGCCTCGCCGCGCGCGACGTAGTCCATCGCCTGGCGGACGTTCTGCGTGTTCACGAGCTTCGGCTTCAGCGTGGTCCAGAGGTTCGCGGCGTCGAGCGCGCGCTTCGCGTAGCGGCCGGCCGGCACGGATTCCGGCGTGCCGATCGTGATGCGCTCGAACCCTGCGCCGCCGAGGTCCGCGAGCTTCGCGGGCAGCGATTTCGTCGAGGCCGGCACGGCCAGAACGAGATCGTTCCGGGCGAAGTTCACGCGTGTCTCGCGCATCACGAGGCCCTGGGCGGTCGCGCGGTCCATGGTGTCCTGATCGGCGGCGGCGAACACGTCGACCGGCGCGCCGCGGGCGATCTGCTGCAGGAGCTGGCCGGATGCGCCGATGTTGAGCAGCACCCGATGCTGCGGATTCGCGCGCTCGAATTCGCGGGCGATCTCGGTGAAGGCGTCGCGCAGGCTGGCGGCGGCCGACACCGTGACGTCGGCGGCGTGCGATGGCGACGACGGCAGGAGCGCGCCGAGAAGAACGGTGGTGGCGACGAGGCGCCTGAGTGCGGACATGCGTTGTTCCTCGGATGGATGCGGGTTCAGAAGTCGACCTGGTAGCGGGCCGTGATCGCGGTTTCGTGGTCTGCCGTGACGGCACCCGGATTCGCGGACGAGACCGGCGTGTCGAAGTTCGTGCGGACGTAGTCGAGCAACATCCGCGAGAACGGGTTGTGGATCCACTTCAACTGGGCAGTGAACGCGTTTGCGCGGTTGGTGCCGACGCTCAGCGGCGTGCCGGCGCCGAAGCGCCCGGACCCCGTGGTGCCGAGCGTCGACGGCACGAAATCGGAGGCGTCCATGCGGCTGTAGCGCAGACCGAGTTCGACCGCACCCCAGCCGCCGCCGGATTCCATCGAGAACCGGTTGTCCGGCCGCACCTTCTGCCAGTACCCGCCGCGATAGAAGTCCGACCACGTCTCGCCGGTCGCGAGCCAGAGCAGGCTCACGTAGCTCGCCTGGATCTGCGTGTCGCGAAGCGTGGCGACCCCGGGGGCCGTCTGCGTCCAGCGATAGTCCGCGAGCCACCATTCGCCTGTCAGCCGCAGTGATTTCCACGAGGCCGATGCCTCGGCTGCGATCAGCTCGCGGCGCACGCTCTGTGCGGCGACACCCGCGCCGCCGTTCAGTGACTCCGGCGTGAAGAAGGTCAGTCCGCGGGCTTCGGTCCTGAAGGCGGGCGGCGCGAACGGCGTCGCGGTGCTGTTGGTCAGCGTCCCGCGCTTGAACGAGCCGCCGAGATGCAGGACGGTGTCGGGGACGCCGAAGGCCTGCGCGAAATCGAACACGACGCGTGCGGTGACGTCCTTGCCGTCGGTGCGGGCGTCCTGCACGCTGGCCTGGCGCTCGTCGCGGTTCTGGCCGTTGCCGTTCGTGACCGACAGCGCGTAGTACATCGGTGCGAACGGCGCGCCGTGGACCATGATCCCGCGGTCGTAGTTGATGTTGTTGCCGTCGAGGATGTTCTGCGTCAGCGCACGTTCCATGAAGTCGCTCTGCAGGTCGAGCAGCGTCTGCTCGAGTCCGAACTGCGGCTTGAACTGTCCGAGCCGGAACTTGGCGTGCGGCCAGCGCTGGTACTCGAGGAAGCCCAGGGTCATCGTCGACGAGGGCGATGTCACCGAGGCCGGCGTGCCCGTCGTCGCCGAGGTCGACGAGTCGCCGGCGAACTCCCCTTCGACCGTCACGGCGAAGTCCTTGAAGAGCGTCACGGATGCACCGAGCCGCGCGCGACGGATCGCGAACGTGTTCGCAAGGAGGTCGCCGCCGCTCACGAAATGCCGGTAGTCGAGCTGCGCGCGACCGGACAGCTTCACGGTCCAGTTGCCGCGCGGGTCCTCGAAGGTCACGCCGTCGGCGAAGCGGTGCTGCATCCCCTGCTGGTCCATCCGAGACTGGAGCGCGCCGAGCTGCTCCCGCGTTTCCGTGAGCTGGTGGCGCAGGTCCGCCGTCTCGGTGGCACGGGCCGCCGGGACCGCGTCGACCGGCGGTGCGGCCGTCGGCCCGACCGGCGCGGCGATGGACTCCCGGGCGGCCTTCAGCTCGCGGCGCAGGAGGTCCAGTTCGTCCTGCATGCGGCGGGTCGACTCGTCGAGACGTCGCTCCAGTTCGCGGATGCGGGCGTCGCCGTTGTCGGCGGTCTGGGCATCGACGTCTGCGGCGCCGAGCAGGACGAGGAGGGTGCATGCGGCACGCAGTGATTGCGGCGGCCTGTGCGTGGCCAGGGACATGGAGTCGATCTCCGGTGGGGCTGTGGCTTCGTAATATCGTCGACGATATAGCGCTGGACGAAAATAAACCGCTCGCGCGGTGGTCGGGCGCGCCGGGGCACGGCTGCAGGCCCTGGTCCTTCGGCGTCGTTATGTCGCCGCGAATATAGCCGGTCATCCGTCGGACGGCAACGCCTCCGGGCGGGTGGCCGGAGAAGTTCGCGCTGCTATGATCGAACCGATACTTTTCGCGGAATCGATCCGATGACGGCAGCGGGTTTCCTCGCCGTGGGGACGGGGGCGGCGCTCGGCGCGTGGCTGCGCTGGATCCTCGGTGTCCTGTTCAATCCCGTGTTCCCGACCGTGCCGCTCGGCACGCTGGCCGCGAATCTCGTGGGTGGCTACCTGATCGGCGTCTGCGTCGAATGGCTCGGCCTCCACGCCGACCTCCCGCCCGAGGTCCGGCTCTTCGCCGTGACGGGATTCCTGGGCGGGCTCACGACGTTCTCGACGTTTTCATCCGAGGCGGTCGGGCTGCTCGCGCGCGGCCAGTCCGGCTGGGCGCTGGCCCACGTCGGTGCCCATCTCGCGGGGTCCCTCGTGTTCACATTCCTCGGCATCCAGACGGTTCGTGCGCTGGCTGCAGGCTGACTTCGACGAGGCGCGGGCGATGCTCAAGTTGCCTGTCGGAAAGTCGTAAAGCCAGCGATAGAGAACTGGTCCGGCAGGGTCCTCGCGGCCCTTCGCGCGGACCGGCGTGGAACCCAGACGGCATCCGCCGTCGCAGAGAGGTGCGAATGAATTCAGGATCACAGGACATGACGCCGGCTCCGGAAGCGATTCCGGGCGTGGTGCTGACGGCCGAGGATCAGGCGAAACTCGACAAGCTGTTCGGCAACTGGGCATGGATCGTCGATTCGGAGAGCTCGATGCCGCCGGTGTCGCCGCTCGTCTTCCGTTTGTTGACGACTGATCGTGATGCGCCCTACGCCGTCGCCGAGATCACCGAGATCGTCGAGAGCGATCCGATCGTGACGGCCCGTCTGCTGGGTCTGTCGAACTCTTCCGCATTCCTGCGCGCCGGCAAGCCGATCCGGGACGTGCGCAGTGCCGTGCTGCGACTGGGTGTCCACAATGCGTTCGAGACCACCTTCACCGAGATGTTCGGGATGTGGGTGCGCCACTCGTCGCGCAAGGCGCTGCCCGACGACGATCTGCTCGACAGCATGTGGCTCGAATACCTGCTGACGGCGTTCTGCACGCGCGAACTCGCCGCGACGCTCCGCGATCCGTCCATCGAACCGTCCGCTGCCTACACCGCGGGCCTGCTCCACGACGTGGGTTCGCTCGCCCTCTGCTGGGCGGAGCCCGTGCTGATGGGGCGCTTCGTGCGCGCCGGCTACGGCATCGGCACGCCGTTGTACGACCTCTTCGCGAAGGCGCACTGCGGGCTCGGTTCCGAACTTCTGCGGTCGTGGAACGCGCCGCGCGAACTGCAGCTCGTGGCGGCCCATCACCACGATCGCCTGCCCGCGCAGGAACTCGCGGTGATCTCGCTCGTGTACATCGCCGACCATCTGCACGCCGCCGTTCTCGAGCACGAGAGCAGCCAGTTCAGGGCGCAACACGCGCTGCCGCATGCCTGCTTCGGCGCGCCCAACGAGGACGTGACCGCCGCCTTGACGGCGCTGGGCCTGACGGACAAAGTCGAGGGCATCATCGAACGGGTGGCGGCGCAGGGCGAACGCATCGAGACGCTCGCGCGTCTGCCCGACTGAGTCGGGCCGGGATTCTCCGGCTTCCTGCCGGAGAATCCCGCTGCTCTCCGGCTTCCCGCCGGGGAGCTTCAACCTCTCCGGTCCATGCCGGAGAGCGGCTTCGCCTCCGGCGCATGCCGGAGTGCTCCTGCCACTCCGGCCCTTGCCGGGGAGTTGCTTCCACTCCGGCCCTTGCCGGAGGTGTCCTTGTCCCTGCCATCCGACCGCCATGCGGACGCGACCGCCTCGGTCGTCCGCTACTACGACACGCACCCCATCAACGAGACGCAGATCCTGCGGGCGCTGGCCGACCGCGGGATCGATCCGGAGGCCGTCACGGCGTCCGAGCTGAGTCTCCACGACCAGGACCACTTCGGCGGACTCGACGCGAACGATCTGCTGATCGCCGCCGCCGGCATTCGTCGGGACCATCGGGTCCTGGATGTCTGCAGCGGCATGGGCGGGCCGTCGCGCTATCTCGCCCATCGCGTCGGCTGCACCGTCGTCGGCCTCGATCTCACGGAGAGTCGCGTCGACGCTGCCCGCCGGCTCACGCAGCGCGTCGGGCTCGACGACCGGGTTTCCTTCCACCTGGGCAGCGCGCTCGACATGCCGTTCGACGATGCATCGTTCGACGTGGTCATCGGACAGGAAGCCTGGTGCCATGTCCCCGACAAGGCGCGACTCGTCGCCGAGTGCGCGCGCGTCGTGAAGCCCGGCGGCGTCATCGCCTTCACCGACATCCTGCGGCGCGACGGGCTCACCGACGACGACATGGACCGGCTCGCGCGCGAGATGACCTTCCCGGTGCTGGGGAGCCTCGACGGCTACCGGCGCCTTCTCGAGGAATCGGGATGCACGGTCGAACTGGCCGAAGACCTCAGCCCCCTCTGGACCCGCATCCTCCAGGACCGTCTCGCGATGTACCGCAGCCTGGGCGGCGAGACGGCGCGGCAATTCGGCAACGAGCGTTCCGCCGGATGGGACGCCGCCTACGCGTTCTTCGTCGGACTTTACGGACAGGGTCGGCTCGGCGGCGGACGCTTCGTCGCGAGACGCTCTGCTGCCGCCTGACGATTCACCGACGGCGGACGGCTGGTGCCGGTCCGCCGTCGGTGCGGGTCACGAATCGACGTGGTCCGCATGCAGGTCGAGCTTGTACGTCTCCGGCCCGGAGTACACGGCGAACGCCGTGATCAGGCACATCACGATCATGTAGATCGCGACGCCCCACGGTTGTCCGCCCATGCTCGTCACGAGCCACGCGGACAGTGCGGGCGCGATGCCGCCGGCCAGCAGCGACCCGAGTTCGCGGGCGAGCGCGAAGCCGCTGTAGCGGAGTCGTGCGCCGAAGAGTTCCGCGAAGTACGCCGCCTGCGGTCCGAACATTCCGGCGACGCCCACCGAGATCGCCATCACCATCGCGACCGTGATCCAGAGCGGTTCGCGCGTCTCCAGCAGCATGAAGAACGGCCACGACCACGCGGCCGCGAACAGTGCGGCACCGATGTAGACGGGCCGGCGGCCGATGCGGTCCGACAGGGCCGAGAACAGCGGGATCGTCAACAGCGACAGCGCGTGCGCCGTCATGATGCTGGTGAGCGCCGTCGCCTTCGGGACGCCCAGGTTGCGCGTCAGGTAACTCAGCGCGAACACCGGGAAGAGGTAGCCGAGACCGTTCTCCGCGAGTCGCGCGCCGATGACGACGAGCACCTCGCGCGGATACCGCCGGATCACTTCGCGGATGGGCGAGCGCAGCACCTTGCGGTTCGCGACGGCCTGCTGGAACACCGGCGTCTCGGTGACGCGCGCCCGGATGTAGAAGCCGACGAGCACCAGCACGATGCTGAGCAGGAAGGGGATCCGCCAGCCCCAGGCGAGGAAGTCCTCGCGCGGCAGCGACGAGCACGCCGCGAACACCCCCGCGGCAAGCAGATTGCCGACGGTCACGCCGATCGGTGCCCAGCTGCCGAAGATGCCGCGCTTGCCCTCCGGTGCGAATTCCACCGCGAGGATCACGGCACCGCCGTATTCGGCGCCGGCGCCGAATCCCTGCACGAGCCGCAGGAGCACGAGCAGGGCAGGGGCGAGCAGTCCGGCCGTCTCGTACGTCGGCAGCAGGCCGATCAGGAAGGTGCCGCCGCCCACGAGCAGCAGCGTGATCACGAGGACAGGCTTGCGGCCGATGCGGTCACCGAGGTGGCCGAACACGATCCCGCCGAAGGGGCGGGCGACGAAG
Source organism: Pseudomonadota bacterium (assembly GCA_963205165.1). Classification (GTDB taxonomy): domain Bacteria; phylum Pseudomonadota; class Gammaproteobacteria; order Burkholderiales. Next base: position 8,172 of record CAUJJX010000118.1, read on the forward strand.
CCGACGCCGAACGTCGCGAACGCCGCGAGCGTGCCGACGGCTGGGTCGAGCTTCGGGAAGAACAGGTCGCCGAAGACGAGTGCCGCGGCGGTGCCGTAGATGAAGAAGTCGTACCACTCGAGCGCCGAACCCACGGCCGCCGCGAGGATCACCCTGCGATGCGTTGCCTCCATGCTCTCTGTTCTCCGTGGACCGTCGCGCGGCCCGGTTGTCGTTGTCGGAAGAGTTGCGTCATGACGGCACTCAGGGGCGCGCCGCCTCCTTCGTGGTGATGCGCAGGAGCGTGCGCGCATCGCCCGGATCGGTCAGGGTTGCACTGTGGAGCACCGACGCGTTGTCCCAGACGACGACGTCGCCGATGCCGTACTTCACGCGGAACTGGTAGCGCGGCTGCGTGGAGAACGCCGCGAGTTCGCGCAGCAGGTCGAGGGCCTCGGCGTCGTCCATCCCCTCGATGCCGATGGACGTCCCGGACACCGCGTAGAGCGCCTTCCGGCCGGTGACCGGATGGCGTCGCACGAGCGGATGCGTGATCACCCGGATCGCGTTGCGCGCCTGCTGGTCCGCGGCGAGCGGATGCGCCTGCAGGCGCGAGACAGGATCGAGGTCGTCCCGGTTGCCGTAAAGATGCAGCGCACGGAGATCGTCGATGCGCGCCTTCGTCGCATCGTCGAGATCGGCGTACGCCCGGGCCTGGTCGGCGAAGAGCGTGTCGCCTCCGGACTTCGGCACGGTGATCGAATAGAGCAGCGTCGCGCGCGCCGGGACTTCGAGATACGAGTAGTCGCTGTGCCAGTACGTGCCGCCGTCGGCGAGCCCGATCGGCTGGTCGTCGCGCCGGACGTTCGACAGCATCAGGATCTCGGGCCAGACCGGGTGGTGGTACTGGTCCAGGACGTGGGGTTCGGGGCGTCCGAAGCGGCTGGCGAATGCGAGGAACTTGTCGGCCTCGAGCCGCTGCCCGCGAATGATCAGCACGTGGTGACGGTGGAGGGCGTCGCGGAGTCCGGCGAAGGTCGTGTCGTCGACGGGCTTCGCGAGGTCGATCCCGTCGATCTCGGCACCCATCGGCGCATCCGCGGGACGGATCCGGACCATGTCGATCGCTACGTCCGGATGGCCGGACAGGCCGGGCGCGAATCGACGACGCTACCGCATGCGGGATGGCGTGTGATCAGGCGGGGCGTTCTCGGCATCACGATGATTTTCTTCGGCTGGGCCACATGCGCGGCGACGCATTATCGGTGCACTCGCGGGGACGCGCACCACATGCTTTTCGCATCCGGGGCGGTTGCGGCGCAGCACGAAACGCGGGTTCCGGACGTCGATCGGCTCGACGGTGACGGTGCGAAACAGGGTTGTTTCGGTGAGCCGCCAGGCGTCGCCGCTGCGCGTCGTGCAGCGCAGCGGTCGCAGGGGCAACGGACGGGCGTCCGGAGGGCGAACAGTCCCTAGTCGACGAGGGCCGTCGAATCGATTTCCGGGAAGACTTCCGCGAGCGTCGCAACCGTCCCGGCCAGCGGGGCGGCGTAGCCGGGCAGGTCGGCGACCATCGCAGCGAAGACGTCGCCGCGCAGGAGCTCGAGGAGTTCGATCACTTCCGGCCGTTCGAGCGTGTGGAGATCGGCGAGCAGCAGATAGCGCTCCTTGGCGATCGGCACGAAGTCGAGCCGGAACTGCCGCGCCGGCGGTTCGACACCGAATGCGACGTCGGCCATGCCGCTCGCGACGAAGGCCGCGACGGCCGCATGCGTGAACTCCTCGGTCTGGTAACCGCGGATGCGGGCACGGTCCACGCGCGCATCGTCGATGAGCTGGTCGAACAGGAGGCGGGTGCCTGCGCCCTTCTGACGGTTGACGAACATGATGTCCGGACGCGAGAGGTCCTGGAGCGACTGGATGTTCTTCGGATTGCCGCGGGCGACGAACAGCCCCTGCGTCCGGGTGACGAGGTGGATCAGGCGTTGCCGCGTCGGTTGCAGCCAGCGCGTGTATTGCGAGAGCGCCTGTGCACCGAGCCGGCCCTCCGGCACGTGGAATCCGGCGAGATCGCATTCACCCCGCGAAAGCGACGCGAGCGACTCGATGCTCCCGAGGTAGCGCAGGTCGAGCTGGATGCGCGGACTCTCGCGCAGCAGTTCCGGGAGGCGGGCCACGGCGAAACCGTGGCTCGCGTGCACCCGGATCGTCGAACCGGCCGAGGCGACCAGGCGGTTGATCTCGAGGTTCAGTTCGGACGCGAGCGATTCCATCTGCGGACCGAGCCGGGCGCTCGCGCGCTGTTCGGCCCAGAGCAGCTTCTCGCCGAGCAGCGAGAGCTTCGTGCCCTTGCCGCGCTCGAAGTGGACGAGCGGGACGCCGAAGAACTTGTTCCAGGCCTCCAGCAGGTTCCAGGCGTGCCGATACGAGATGTCCAGCCGGACGGCGGCCTCGGTCAGTTTTCCGGTGTCGTGCAGGGCGGAGAGCATCGCGAACAGCTCGGATCCGAGGCGCGTTCCGGCCTCGTTCTCGACCACCCAGGTCGGCTTCACGGTCAGGCGTGGCATATGCAGGATTCCGCATATTGAGTCGTTGTCTGTAGCTGGCTACGGTATACGGAAACAACGACCTGAGGAAAGGGGTTATGCGTGTGGTTGCATAACCCGATCGAGTCGGACGGGGGCGACGGTGATCCCGCGGCCCCCGGTGCGGCGGGCTCGCGGATCCACCGCGCCAGCGTCATCCGGGGCCGTTGTCCCGGCGTCATCCGGGGCCTACCGGCCCCATCGGAAATCGGGGTCCACCGACCCCACGAGGAGAGTCGAACGATGCATTCCGATCAGGCGCAGCGGATCGAGCAGTCGATCGAGCGTTGCCGCGATCTGCCGGGCGCACTGCTGCCCATGCTGCACGCCATCCAGGACGATCTCGGGTTCGTGCCCGAGGCTGCCGTGCCGTCCATCGCGAAGGCGCTCAACCTGTCGCGCGCAGAGGTGCACGGGGTCATCACCTTCTATCACCACTTCCGCAGCCACGCGCCGGGTCGCCACGTGATCCAGGTCTGCCGCGCGGAGGCCTGTCAGTCGATGGGCGCCGAGTCTCTGCTCGCCCGCCTGCGCGACCGCCTCGGCATCGACCTGCACGGCACGACGACCGACGGCGCGATCACGCTCGAGCCCGTCTACTGTCTCGGCAACTGCGCCTGCGCGCCGGCCGTGATGGTCGACGGTGAACTGCGCGGTCGCGTCACCGACGACGTCATGAACGAGATCATCGAATCGTCGCGGGGTGCCCGATGAGCTTCCGCGTGTTCGTTCCCTCCGATTCGGCCGCACTGTCCGTCGGCGCAGGTGCCGTCGCCAGCGTCATCGCCGACGAAGCCGCACGTCGCGGCCTCGACGTCACGATCGTCCGCAACGGCGCCCGCGGGATGATGTGGCTCGAGCCGCTCGTCGAGGTCGAGACGCCGGCCGGTCGCGTCGGCTACGGCCCGGTGCGCGCCGCCGACGTCGCGTCGCTGTTCGATGCCGGATTCCTCACTGGCGGAAAGCACGCCTTGTCGATCGGTGTCGTCTCCGAACATCCCTATCTCGCGAAGCAGGAGCGTCTCTGCTTCGCCCGCGTCGGCGTGACCGATCCGCTCTCCTGGGATGACTACTGTGCCCACGGCGGCAGCCGCGGCCTGCAGGCGGCGCTCGCGATGTCCGGCGCGGACGGTGTCGCTGCCGTCACCGAATCCGGCCTCCGCGGACGCGGTGGCGCGGCCTTCCCGACCGGCATCAAGTGGAAGACCGTGCTCGACACCGCGGCCGACCAGAAGTACGTCGTCTGCAATGCGGACGAGGGCGACTCCGGCACGTTCTCCGACCGGATGACCATGGAGGACGATCCGTTCCTCCTGATCGAGGGCATGACGATCGCCGGTGTCGTGACCGGTGCGACGCAGGGCTACATCTACGTGCGGTCCGAGTATCCGCACGCCGAGCGCGCGCTGCTCGCCGCCATCGCGACCGCGTACGAGCGCGGCGTGCTCGGCGAGAGCGTGCTGGGTTCCGGCAAGCGGTTCGATCTCGAGGTCCGGCGCGGCGCCGGTGCGTACATCTGCGGCGAGGAGACCTCGCTGCTCGAGAGCCTCGAAGGCAAGCGCGGCACCGTGCGCTTCAAACCGCCGGTGCCCGCGATCAGCGGTCTCTTCGGCAAGCCGACGGTCATCAACAACGTCATCACGTTCGCGTCGATCCCCGTGATCTTCGACAAGGGCGCAGCGTTCTACCGCGACTTCGGCCGAGGCCGTTCGCGCGGCACGCTGCCGATCCAGCTGACCGGCAACATCAGGCGCGGCGGGCTCGTCGAGAAGGCCTTCGGCGTCACGCTCAACGAGCTGCTCCACGACTTCGGCGGCGGCTCCGCGAGCGGTCGTCCCATCCGGACGGTGCAGGTGGGCGGTCCGCTCGGCGCGTACATCCCCGAGTCGCAGTTCGACGTGCCGCTCGATTACGAGGCGTACGCGTCGATCGGCGCGATGGTCGGCCACGGCGGCATCGTCGTGTTCGACGACACCGTCGACATGGCGAAGATGGCCCGCTACGCGATGGAGTTCTGCGCGATCGAGTCGTGCGGAAAGTGCACGCCGTGCCGCATCGGTTCCACGCGCGGCGTCGAGACGATCGACCGGATCATCGAGGGCCGCGACCGCGGCGCGCAGGTGGTGATCCTCGAGGACCTCTGCAACACGATGCTCGCCGGTTCCCTCTGCGCGCTGGGCGGCATGACGCCGTTCCCCGTGCTGAGTGCGCTCAAGCATTTCCCCCAGGATTTCGGACTCGGGCCCGACGGGCTCGCGGTCGCGGCCTGACGCCTGCCGACCCCAGGAGGGCAGCATGATCCAAACGATTCGCTGGAAAGATCTGGGCACCCCCGCCCGGGTCTCCGAGAAGACCGTCGACCTCGAGGTGGACGGCATCGCCGTCACCGTGCCCGACGGCACGTCGGTGCTCCGTGCCGCGGCGGAGGCCGGCATCTCGATCCCGAAGCTCTGCGCGACCGACAGCCTCGAGCCTTTCGGCTCGTGCCGGCTGTGCCTCGTCGAGATCGAGGGCCGCAAGGGCTACCCCGCGTCGTGCACGACGCCCGTGACCGAAGGCATGGTCGTCCACACGCAGACGACGGCGCTCGCGAAGATCCGCCGCGGCGTGATGGAGCTGTACATCTCCGACCATCCGCTCGACTGCCTGACGTGCTCGGCCAACGGCAACTGCGAACTCCAGGACATGGCCGGCGCCGTGGGCCTGCGCGAAGTGCGCTACGGCTACGACGGCGAGAACCACCTGAAGGCCGAGAAGGACACCTCGAACCCGTATTTCACGTTCGACCCCGCGAAGTGCATCGTCTGCTCGCGGTGCGTGCGCGCCTGTGAAGAGACGCAGGGCACGTTCGCCCTGACGATCGACGGACGCGGCTTCGCGTCGATGGTGTCGCCGGGCCAGAAGCAGGACTTCATGGACTCCGAGTGCGTGAGCTGCGGTGCGTGCGTCCAGGCCTGCCCGACGGCAACGCTCATGGAGAAGTCCGTGATCGACATGGGCCAGCCCGAGCATTCCGTCGTCACGACGTGCGCCTACTGCGGCGTCGGCTGCTCGTTCCGCGCCGAGATGAAAGGCAACGAGATCGTCCGCATGGTCCCCGACCAGAACGGCCAGGCGAACCGCGGCCACTCGTGCGTGAAGGGTCGATTCGCGTTCGGTTACGCGAAGCACCCGGACCGCATCACGACCCCGATGATCCGCGCGAAGATCACCGACCCGTGGAAGGAAGTCAGCTGGGACGAGGCCATCAGTCACGCGGCGTCCGAATTCAAGCGCATCCAGTCGCAGCACGGTCGCGGCGCCGTCGGGGGCATCACGTCCTCGCGCTGCACGAACGAGGAAACCTACCTCGTCCAGAAGCTCGTCCGTGCCGCGTTCGGCAACAACAACGTCGACACCTGCGCGCGTGTCTGCCACTCGCCGACGGGTTACGGACTCAAGGCGACGCTCGGCGAATCCGCCGGCACGCAGTCGTTCGATTCGGTGATGAAGTCCGACGTCGTCGTGGTGATCGGCGCGAATCCGACCGATGGCCATCCGGTGTTCGGCTCGCGGCTGAAGCGCCGCCTGCGCGAGGGTGCGCAGCTCATCGTCGTCGATCCGCGGAGCATCGATCTCGTCGACGGTCCGCACGTGAAGGCGGCGTTCCACCTGAAGCTCCGCCCCGGTACCAACGTCGCCGTCGTGAACTCGCTCGCCCACGTGATCATCACGGAAGGCCTGGAGAACGCCGCGTTCGTCGCCGAGCGCTGCGACACGAAGGAATACGCGAAGTGGCGTGCCTTCATCAGCGAGGACCGCAACTCGCCCGAAGCGCTGGAAGAGATCACCGGCGTGCCCGCCGCGATGGTGCGTGGTGCAGCGCGGCTCTACGCGCAGGGCGGCAACGGCGCGATCTACTACGGCCTCGGCGTGACCGAGCACAGCCAGGGTTCCACGATGGTCATGGGCATCGCGAACCTCGCGATGGCGACCGGCAACATCGGCCGCGAAGGTGTCGGCGTCAATCCGCTGCGCGGCCAGAACAACGTGCAGGGTTCGTGCGACATGGGTTCGTTCCCGCACGAACTGCCCGGCTACCGCCACGTGTCCGACAGCATCACGCGCGGCCTCTTCGAGAACGCCTGGGGCGTGAAGCTCGAACCCGAACCCGGCCTGCGCATCCCGAACATGCTCGACGCCGCGATCGACGGCAGCTTCCGCGGGATCTACATCCAGGGCGAGGACATCGCGCAGTCCGACCCCGACACCCAGCACGTCACGGCGGCGCTCGAGGCGATGGAATGCGTCGTCGTCCAGGACCTTTTCCTGAACGAGACGGCGAAGTACGCCCACGTGTTCCTGCCGGGCTCGTCGTTCCTGGAGAAGAACGGCACGTTCACGAACGCCGAACGCCGCATCTCGCCGGTGCGCAAGGTCATGCCGGCGCTGGGCGGCAAGGAAGACTGGGAAGCCACGGTCGCGCTCGCGAACGCGCTCGGCTATCCGATGCACTACAAGCACCCGTCGGAGATCATGGACGAGATCGCGCGGCTCACGCCGACGTTCACCGGCGTGAGCTTCGCCAGGCTCGACGAGCTGGGCAGCATCCAGTGGCCGTGCAACGAGCAGGCACCGGACGGTACGCCCACGATGCACATCGACGAATTCGTGCGTGGCAAGGGCCGGTTCGTCATCACCGAATACGTGCCGACGGAAGAACGCACGAGCCGCAAGTTTCCGCTGATCCTCACGACGGGCCGCATCCTCAGCCAGTACAACGTCGGCGCGCAGACGCGTCGCACGGCGAACTCGATGTGGCACGACGAGGACCGCCTCGAGATCCATCCGAGCGACGCCGAATTGCGCGGCATCCAGGAGGGTCAGTGGGTCGGCATCCGCAGCCGTGCCGGCGAGACGGTGCTGCGCGCGCGGATCACCGAGCGCATGCAGCCGGGCGTCGTCTACACGACGTTCCACTTCCCGGAGTCCGGCGCGAACGTCATCACGACCGACAACTCCGACTGGGCGACGAACTGTCCCGAGTACAAGGTCACGGCCGTGCAGGTCGAACCCGTGACGCAGCCGTCCGAATGGCAGCAGCGCTTCAAGCGGTTCAGCGAGGAACAGGCCGAACTGCTCGCGAAGCGCGAAGCCGCGCGGGCTTGATCGGGGCCGATGCGGACGCAGCCGATGGTGATGCCTTGAGCGTTCGCGATGTCGATGGCGCCGGCGGCGCTTCGCTCCGCCTGCCTGTCGAGCGCTGGGATCGCGGCGATCTCTCCATCGTCGACGACGACGTCGCCGTCGAGGTGCCGTGCGCCTTCGTCGTCAACGGCCGTCCGTTCGCCGTGATGCTCGCGTCGCCGCTCGATCTCGAAGATCTCGCGCTGGGCTTCTGCCTCACCGAGGGCGTCGTTACTTCCCCCGACGAATTTCAGGGCGTCGAAGTGGTCCCGGAAACCCGCGGCTACTCGGTCTACGTGAGTGTCCCGAAGGAACGTTCCGAGGCGCTGTCGCAGCGTGAACGCGCGATCGCCGGCCGGACCGGCTGCGGACTCTGCGGCGAGCGCATGCTGGAGAACGCCGTGCGGCAGGCGCCTCTCGTGGCCTCGGGGAGCGTGTTCCGTCGGGGCGCGGTGCAGGCCGCGATCGGAGCCGTCGCCGAAGCCCAGGACATCAATCGCATCACCGGTGCCGTTCACGCCGCCGCGTGGATCGCCCCGGACGGCCGCATCGTCGTCATCCGTGAAGACATCGGGCGGCACAACGCGCTCGACAAGCTGATCGGCGCACTCGTGCGCGCGAAGGCCGACCCGTCGGCCGGATTCGCGTTCGTGACGAGCCGCGCGAGTTACGAGATGGTCCACAAGGCCGCCGTCTTCGGCGCGCCGATGCTCGTGGCGGTCTCGGCACCGACGGCGCTCGCCGTCGAGTCCGCCGGATCCGCCGGTCTCACCCTCGTCGGATTCGCGCGTCCCGGCCGCCACGCCGTGTATTCGCACGCGCACCGACTCATCGACTGAACGGAACACTTCATGGATATCAAGCGTCTGGTCGGCATGGCCAACGACATCGCCCGGTTCTACACCGCGGAGCCCGACCACGAGGTGGCCCTCGACGAGATCGCCGGCCATATCACGCGCTTCTGGGATCCGCGGATGCGGCGTGCGCTCGCCGACCACGTGGCGGGCGGGGGGGAAGGGCTGTCCGACCTCGCGCGCGAGGCGGCGAAGCGGGTGAAGTTGCCGGTGGGGTCGGTGCTCTGAGCGACGGCTTGCCGAGTGCATTCGTTCGCGTCGGATTACGCGCTTGCGGCGCTGATCCGACCTACGCGTCGGCGGTGCGCTCCACGAAAGTTCACTTCGGGTAGGTCGGATTAGCGGCATGGCCGCGTAATCCGACGCGGTTGGTGGCACGGGATCCGCGCCTGTTCGGGACCGAAGCGGACGACGGACCGAAGGGGGACGATGGACCGAAGCGGACGCCGGACCGAATGACGCGCCGGGCGGCGCCTCCGCCGGATCCTTGGTGTATCCACCTGCCGTGGTGTCGGCGCCCAGACGTACTCGCCTGACCGCCGATCCCCGCTGTCGCGGGGCCCCTCGTCGGGTGGCTCGACGTCTTACTCCTCCCTCCGCAGGTGCGGAAACAGAATGACGTCGCGGATGCTCGCGCTGTCGGTCAGCAGCATCACGAGGCGGTCGATGCCGATGCCTTCGCCGGCCGTGGGCGGCAGGCCCTGCTCGAGTGCCCGGATGTAGTCCGCGTCGAAGAACATCGCTTCCTCGTCGCCGGCTTCCTTGGCCTTCACCTGATCGGCGAAGCGCGCGGCCTGGTCTTCGGGGTCGTTCAGTTCCGAGAAGCCGTTCGCGATCTCGCGGCCCGTGATGAACAGTTCGAAACGGTCGGTGACGGCCGGGTTCGCGTCGTTCGCGCGGGCGAGCGGTGACACGTCGGTCGGGTGCGCGACGATGAACGTCGGCTGGATCAGCTTCGATTCGGTCGACTGCTCGAACAGCTTCAGCTGCAGCAGCCCGAGACCGTCGGTGGGGAACACCTCGATCTGGAACGCGTCGAGTGCGCGGCGCAGGTAGGCCGGATCGTCGAGATCGGCCAGCGCGTGCTCGGGGTGGTACTGGTGGATCGCCTGCGCCATCGTGAGCCGGTCGAAGGGCTTGCCGAGGTCGATCTCGGTGCCCTGGTACGTGACCGTCGTCGTGCCGAGCACCTTGTCGGCGACGGTGCGCAGCAGGTCTTCGGTGAGGTCCATCAGGTAGTGGTAGTCCTGATAGGCCTCGTAGAACTCGAGCATCGTGAACTCGGGGTTGTGCCGGGTCGAGATGCCTTCGTTGCGGAAGTTGCGGTTGATCTCGAAGACCTTCTCGAAGCCGCCGACGACGAGGCGCTTGAGGTACAGCTCCGGTGCGATCCGCAGGTAGAGCTGCATGTCGAGCGCGTTGTGATGCGTGACGAACGGTCGTGCGGCGGCGCCCCCGGGGATCGGATGCATCATCGGCGTCTCGACCTCGAGATAGCCGCGGCCGACGTAGTACTCGCGGATCGCCTGGACGATCTTCGAGCGCTTGATGAAGACGTCGCGCGATTCCGGATTCGTGATGAGGTCGATGTGGCGCTGGCGGTACTTCTGTTCCTGGTCGGTGAGACCGTGGAACTTCTCCGGCAGCGGCCGCAGGGCCTTCGACAGCAGGCGCAGCGCCGTCACCTTCACGGTGAGTTCGCCGGTGCGCGTGCGGAACAGCGTGCCGTCCGCGCCGAGGAAGTCGCCGAGGTCCCAGTGCTTGAACGCGTCGTGCGTCTCGATGCCGGTCACGTCGTTGGTCACGTAGATCTGCACGCGGCCCGACATGTCCTGCAGCGTCGCGAAGCTCGCCTTGCCCATCACCCGTTTCAGCATCATCCGGCCGGCGATCCGGACGACGATCGGCGCCGCCTCGAGTTCCTCGTTGGTCTTCCCTTCACCGGCGAGGTGCAGGTCGGCGGCGAGGTCCTGGCGACGGAAGTCGTTCGGGAACGGATTGCCCTGCGTGCGCAGGGCGGCCAGTTTGGCGCGACGCTCCTCGATGATCTGGTTGGTGTCGAGCTGTACGGGCAGGGCGGCGTCGGTCATGGTGGTGGCTTGTTTCTGGAGACGGGTGGTGGGGGCCGGGGGACGGCAGGGGAGTCGGGGATCCCGCCGGCTGGCGTCGACCCCCGCGGCGCGCCGGAGCGCGCTCAGACTCCCTGTTTCAAACTCGCGCTGATGAAGACGTCGAGATCGCCGTCGAGCACGGACTGCGTGTTGCCGATTTCCACGTTCGTGCGGAGATCCTTGATGCGCGACTGGTCGAGCACGTACGAGCGGATCTGGTGACCCCAGCCGATGTCGGTCTTGGAGTCCTCCATGGCCTGCTTTTCCTCGTTGCGCTTGCGCATCTCGAGCTCGTACAGCTTCGCCTTCAGCATCGCCATGGCTTCCGCGCGGTTGCGGTGCTGCGAGCGGTCGTTCTGGCACTGCACGACGATGTTCGTCGGGAGGTGCGTGATCCGGATGGCGGAGTCGGTCTTGTTGATGTGCTGGCCGCCGGCGCCGCTCGCGCGGAACGTGTCGACCCGCAGGTCGGCCGGATTGATCTCGACCTCGATCGAGTCGTCGACTTCCGGGTACACGAAGACGCTCGCGAACGACGTGTGGCGGCGGGCGTTCGAGTCGAACGGCGACTTGCGCACCAGCCGGTGCACGCCGGATTCCGTGCGCAGCGTGCCGAACGCGTAGTCGCCCGTGACCTTGATCGTCGCGCTCTTGATGCCGGCGACTTCGCCTTCCGACTCTTCGAGCAGTTCGACGGTGAAGCCCTTGCGCTCGCAGAACTTCAGGTACATGCGTTCGAGCATCGAGGCCCAGTCCTGGGCTTCGGTCCCGCCGGCGCCGGTCTGGATGTCGATGAAGCACGCGTTCGGGTCCATCGGGTGCGAGAACATCCGGCGGAACTCGAGTTCGCCGACCTGCTTCTCGATGCCGGCCGCTTCTTCCTCGACGGCTTCCAGCGTGGAATCGTCGCCGTCGGCGCGGCCGAGGTCGAAGAGTTCACGGCTGTCGGCGAGCGCCGACTCGATGCTCTCGATGGAGAGCACGACACCCTCCAGCGCCTTGCGCTCCTTGCCGAGCTCCAGCGCGCGTTTCTGGTCGTTCCAGATGGCCGGGTCTTCGGCGATCCGGACGACCTCGGTCAGACGTCCCTTCTTGCCATCGAAGTCAAAGATACCTCCGGAGTTCTGCGGTTCGGAGGCCCAGGTCCTCGATCTTCTGGGCGATGGCGTTCTGGCGTTCTGCTTCCATGATTCTGGCTCCGGGCTTGCGGAAAACCCGCGATTCTACCCGCACGACCCTGTCGGGGCACGGTCCGTGTCAGGGGGATTCGCGACGTTGCGGCCCGGTGCCCGACGGGTCATTGCAGCGGATGCACGGGCGGAGTGTCGCGATTGCCCGCGACGCCGGACGGTTGTGGGAGCGACGGCGTCGGAATACGCGCTTCGTCGCCGATCCGACAGGACTGCGCCCCCCGTCATTCCAGCGCAAGCTGGAATCCAGTCCCGCGGTGGCCGAGGCGAAGTCCGCTGCCGGACCCCAGCGTTCGCTGGGGTGACGGCATGAGGAATGTGCGGTCGGAAGGCAGCGCTGGCCGCATGGCCCGGGGCTCGGCGCGAACATCGCGCCCCCTGATCGGGATCACGGTCTCCACTCGAACTGCACCCGGACTGACGTCGGGTCACGGTATCGACGCCACCTGCCAGTGCTCCAGCATCAGCTGCAGCGTGCGGTTGCCGCGGAACTCGTTCGCCTCGACACGGTAGGCCGCGCGGATGCGCTCCGGCAGCGGTTCGGGCTCGTTGAAGCGCATCGCGGCGATGTCGTCCCGGCCGCCGACCCGCCGGAGTGTCAGCTTGCGATGCCGGCCATCGCCGACGGTGCGCTGTTCGCGGACCTCGAAGTCGTCCTCGAAGAGCGGCGGCGGGAAGCCCTGGCCCCAGACCTGTCCGGC
>CAUJJX010000119.1 GCA_963205165.1 Pseudomonadota bacterium
CCGCAGCCGTGGCTGTCGGCGATGGGCGGGCGCATGCCGAACCCGTGGTTCTGGCCCACCGATCTCGTGTGGGACGAGGACCTCAACTTCGACGGCGTCGCCGCGTCGCTCAAGCCGCGCCTGAACGAACGGACGACGGCATTCGTGACGGCCGGCGCCTTCCCGCTGCAGGTGGCGGACGGCACCCCGCTCACGCCGCGGCCGCGCGACAAGTGGCTCTTCGGGATCCAGGCGGGTGCCGAGTGGCTGGCCGAGAACGCGACGCGCCTGAAGGTCGGCGCCGCCGTGTTCGACTATCGCGACATCCACGGGGTCGCGAACCCGGCGGGCTCCAACAGCCAGGAGAACGACTGGTCCGCGCCGTCGTTCCGGCAGAAGGGCAACTCGCTGTTCGACATCAACCAGGGGACGCTGAACACCGGCGTGAAGCTCGCGCTCGCGCCGAAGTACCGGATGCTGAACATCGGCGGCGAGTTCGACTTCGCGCGCTTCGATCCGGTGTTCGTGAAGGTCGCGGCCGACTACGTCCGAAACATCGGCTTCGACCGCGCTGAGATCCGGGCACGCACGGGGCTCGACCTCGCGCCCGAGGTCACCGGCTATCAGGCGCGCCTCACGGTCGGCCGCGACGCGATCCGCGCGCTGCACGACTGGCAGGTGTTCGTCGGCTACCGCTACGTCGAGCGCGACGCGACGCTCGACGCGTTCACCGATTCCGATTTCTACCTCGGCGGCACGAACACGCGCGGCTACTTCCTCGGGGGCTTCTACGGCCTCGATCGCAATGCCTATCTCCGCGTGCGCTACCTGTCGGGCAACGAGATCACGCCGCTGCGTGACCCGCTCACGTCGGTCGCCTACCCGCTCGCGATCGACGTGTTCCAGGCCGACGTCAACGTGAGGTTCTGACGATGCTGACCATGGTGCGTACCGGCTGTCTGGCGGCAGCGCTCGTCCTCGCGGGGTCTGCCGTGGCGCAGGACCCGTCGAAGCAGCAGAGCCGCGATCGCGAACTCCTGCGTCGGGCGCAGATCGCGCAGAAGCAGTCCGACGAGGCCCGCGCAGCGGTCGAGGCGGAGAAGGCCGCGCTCGAAGCGAAGCTGAAGGACGTCGAGGGACGCGCTGCGAGCGGTTCGACCGCGGCGGCCCGGGAGCGCAGGCGCGCGGCCGAACTGGCTGCGGGGCTCGACGCCGCGAAGAAGGAGCAGGCGAGGCTCGGCGACGAGAAGACCGCGCTCGCCGACCGGCTCGCGAAGACGGAGGCACAGCTCGCCGAGACCCGCGCGACGCTCGTCCGGACGACCGATCAGCTCGCGGCGCGCGATGCCGAGGCCGCGAAGCTGCGGACCGATCTCGCGCGGACGACGACCGATCGCGACGACGCCGTCGCCAAGAACGCGCAGTTCGCCACGCTGTTCTCGGACCTGATGACCCGCTACCGGAACGTCGGCGTCGCGGAGGTCCTGCGGCGCGCCGAGCCGTTCACCGGCCTGGAGCGATCCAGGGTCGAGGGACTGCTGGAGGAATACCGCGACCGGTCCGACGCGCTGCGGGTCGGCACGGAGGGGGCGACGCGGTGACCCCCGACCGGCCGCAGTCGGTGATAATCCGCCGCCTCCCCTGAACTGCCAGACGCGCCCATGTCCTCGATGCTGTCGAACCCGGCGACCGCCCGGGTCGTTCCGTTCGCGATCTACATCGCATTCCTCGCACTGTCCGGCGTCATCGGCGACGCCGTGTCGTTCGATGTCCGCTGGCTCTACCCGCTGCGGGTGGGGATCGTGGCCCTCGCACTCGTGTTCTTCTGGAAGCACTACGACGAACTGCGCGGCCGGATCTCGATGCCGGGCGGTTTCTGGGCGCTCTCGCTCACTGTCGGCATCGTCGTCTTCCTGCTGTGGGTGAACCTGTCGGCCTCGTGGATGTTCGTCGGCGAGGCGGGCAAGGGCTTCGATCCGCGCGACGGCGAGCACGTGAACATCGCGCTCGCGCTCTTCCGGGTGGCGGGCGCGGCGCTCGTCGTGCCGGTGATGGAGGAGCTCTTCTGGCGCTCGTTCGTGATGCGCTGGATCGACAACCAGGATTTCCAGAAGGTGGTCCCGACGCTCGTGACGCTGAAGGCCGTTCTGCTGTCGTCGCTCGTCTTCGGATTCGAGCACCACGAGTGGTTCGCCGGCGTGCTCGCCGGCCTCGCCTACGCCTGGCTGTACCGCGCGACCGGCAACCTCTGGGCACCGGTCTTCGCGCACGGCATCACCAACGGCTTGCTGGGAATGTGGGTGCTCTATACTCGGTCGTGGCAGTTCTGGTGACTTCTGGAAAACAAAAAACAATGACTCCACCCCCCTTCCGGCGCCGTCTGCTGGGTGCGCTGCTGCTGTGTTCCGCCGTCGAGGCCCAGGCCCTGGAAGGTGACCGCATCCGGCCTTCCGTCGGTGCCGTCTACACGTACACCGACAACGTCTACTACCTCGACGAACGCGTCACGCCGAACTTCCTGAAGGGCGGTCAGCGCAGCGACCAGATCCTCGGTCTGCGCCTCGGTCTCGACGCCGACCACTACTGGCAGCGCCAGACCTTCACGCTGCGGTCGACGATCACCGACAACCGCCACGTCACGTACGACACGCTCGACTATCGCAGCTACAACGCGAAGGCCACCTGGAACTGGGTCTACGACCTCCGCTGGGACGGCGACGTCGGCGTCGAGCGCACGCAGGTCGCGTCGAACTTCTACGACTTCGGCAACAACAGCCGGCTCTCCCGGAACCTGCGCACGCAGCAGGCCGTGTTCGCGAGCGGCATGATGAAGATGAGCGCCGACTGGAAGTTGCGGGCGGCCGTCCGGTTCGCGGACATCACGAACAGCCAGGCCCAGTTCACCACGCAGGACACCCAGCAGAAGACCCTCGAGGTCGGCTCGCGCTACTACAGCAAGGGCACGGACGACTATCTCGGTCTCAACTTCCGGGTGCTCGATGGCGAGTACCCCAATCGGCAGGTCGTCGCCGGGTCGCGCGTCGACAACGCCTTCCGGCAGTACACGCTCGAGGGTGCGCTCGAATACCAGCTGTCCGGCCTGACCCGGCTCACCGGCAGCGCGGGCTTCACGACGCGCCGCCACAGCGAACTCTCGCAGCGCGACTTCAACGGCGTCACGGGGCGGCTGACGGCGATCCACACGCTGTCGAGCAAGACGAGCGTCTCGGCCTCCGCATTCCGCGAACTGGGCACCTGGGAAGACAGCTTCAACAACTACGTCGTGACGCAGGGTTTCAGCATCACGCCGTCGCAGCAGCTCACCGACAAGTTGTCGGTGCAGGCGAGCTTCGCGTACCGGCAGCGCTCGTTCGAGGGTGATCCCGATTTCGCCCAGGGCAATGTGCCCAAGCGCGAGGACAGCTTCCAGGCCTACTCGCTCACGGCGTCGTGGCTGCCGCTGCGCCAGACCCGGATCGACACGACGCTCTCGTACGACACACGCTCGGCGAACGACGCGTTCGCCGCCCTCGCGGGTGCGAGCAACTT
Organism: Pseudomonadota bacterium; assembly: GCA_963205165.1. Classification (GTDB taxonomy): domain Bacteria; phylum Pseudomonadota; class Gammaproteobacteria; order Burkholderiales. The sequence continues at coordinate 3,529 of CAUJJX010000119.1, forward strand.
CAAGGTCGTCACCTTCATGGTGTCGGGCCAGATCACGTTCTGAGTGCCGCCGGGACATCGGGGCCGGTCGGTCGTCGTCGTGTGGGCTGGTGTCCACGCGATCCCGGGGTCTGCGCGATCGCGGACGACCGTGCCGCAGCCGTTGCCTCCGGTGATGTGTCCGGGATGACCGGCGTTTCGTGCAGGCCGGCGCTCCGCACGTTGCCCGACGCGCCTTCGACGCATCCGCGACAGGGCGTTCCCGGACGCTGCCGCGTGCGTGCGCAGGGCACAAGTTCGGGCGTCCTCCGCCGATAATCGCGCGATGCCCCGCCCCCGGATCCAAGCCTCCATGTCGGAACCCACGTCCCAGTCGTCCACCACGCCGGCACCGCCTCTGGCGGCCGCGCACTGGATCTGGCTGTCGTACGTCAAGACCACGATGGTGCCGCTGCTCGTCGTCGAGGTCGGCATCGTCGCGATCTACATCGCGACGATGCTCGTGACGCACCAGGCCAACGTGGCATCGCTGGCCGAGCAGGCCCGGCTCGAACTCGCCGGGATCGTCCGCCGCGAGGCCGCGAACATCCAGGAGAAGCTGGCGGCCGTGGAAAGCCTCGCCGAGGTCATGCGGGTCGAGACCGCGACCGCGCTCGACACGCCGTACCAGCCTTCGCCCGCGATGCTCGCCTCGCTCGCAATGTCGCCGACGGGGGCGTACCACACGACGCGCGACACCGGTGACGCGGCCGTGTACTACACCGGCGTGGTACCCATCGGGTCGGCCGAGAAGGCCAAGGCGCACCAGCTCCTGCAGCTCGGTCGCGTGCTGCGCGCCGTGAAGGCGGCCAACCCTGTGGTCATGCAGCCGTACGTCAACACGCACGACTCGCTGAACATCATCTATCCGTACTTCGACGTGCTCTCGCAGTACACGCCGAAGATGGACATCCCCAGCTACAACTTCTATTACGAGGCCGACGCGAAGCACAACCCCGCGCGGCGCGTCGTCTGGACCGACGCCTACCTCGATCCGGCGGGTCAGGGCTGGATCGTCTCCGCGATCGGTCCCGTGTACCGCCGCGACACGCTCGAGGCCGTCGTCGGCATCGACGTCACGATCGACACCATCGTGCGCAGCGTGCTGAGCCTCGACATCCCCTGGGAGGGCTACGGTGCCCTCGTGTCGAGCAAGGGCATGGTGATCGCGCTGTCCCGCAAGGGCGAGAAGGAATGGGGCCTGACCGAGCTGACCACGCACGATTACCAGACGGCCATCCTGAAGGACACCCTCAAGCCCGACGACTTCAATCTCTTCAAGCGCGCCGCGCTGGCGCCGCTCGGCCAGCCCGTCGGGAGCGCCCCGGCCGGCGTCGCGCAAGTGCAGTTCGCCGGCGCAAAGCTCGTCTCGTGGGCGACGGTGCCGTCGCCGGGCTGGAAGCTGGTCCTGATCGTGCCGCGGGACAACGTCTACTCGGTCGTCGACCAGCTGCGCTCGCGTTCGACGACGATCGCCTGGCTCATGGTCGGCGGTCTCGTGCTCTTCTACCTGGTCTTCTTCGGACTGCTCTACCGGCGCGCGCAGACCGAGAGCCGCAAGCTGACGGCCCCGCTGCAGGAACTCAACGACGTCGTCCGTCGCATCGGTGAAGGGGAATACGAGCACGAGGCGCGGGCCTATCCGATCGCCGAGCTGCACGAGTCCGCGCGGCTCATCGTCGGCATGGGACGCGACATGGGCAGCACCGTCCACCGCATCGAGTCCGCGGAGCAGCGGGCGCGCGCCCACGAGGAGCGCCTCGCGATCGTCGTCGCGGCCTCCGGCGAAGGCGTCTGGGACTGGGACATCCTCTCCGGGACCGTCACGCGGTCCGAGCGCTGGAAGGCGATCCTCGGCGATGGAGCCGACGTCGGCCGGCCGGTGCCCGTGGTCCTCGAGGAACGCCTGCATCCGGCCGACCGCGAACGCGTGATGGCGAGTTTCGATCGCTGCCTGCATGCGGGCACCGTGTTCGACGAGGAGTTCCGGCTCCGGCGGCTCGACGGGCTCTACGTGTGGGTGCGCAGTGTCGGACAGTCCGTGCTGGACGCGTCGGGCCGCCCCGTCCGGATGGTCGGTGCGATCGCCGACATCACCGAGCGCCGCGCCGTCGAGGACGAACTGCGGCGCGCGAAGGAGCACGCGGAGGAAGGCAGTCGCGCCAAGAGCGAATTCATGGCGAACATCAGCCACGAGATCCGCACGCCGCTGAACGGCGTGCTCGGCATGACCGACCTGCTGCAGCGCACGTCGCTCGACGCCGAGCAGCGCGAGTACGTCGCGACGGTCCGGGCGTCCGGCGAGCATCTGCTCGATCTCATCAACGAGATCCTGGAGTTCTCCCGGATCGACGCCGGGCGCGTCGAGATCGAGGCGAAGCCCGTCGCGCTGCGCGAGTTCGTGACCGGCGTCGCCAACCTGCTGGTGCCCCAGGCCCGGCGCAAGGGCCTCGAGCTCGTGACGTCGATCGCACCCGAGATGCCCGACCGCGTGATGATCGATCCGCTGCGGGTCCGGCAGATCCTGGTGAACCTCATCGGCAATGCGATCAAGTTCACGGAAACCGGCCGGGTGACGCTCGACCTGCGGGTCGTCGACGCGAGGCCGGAGTCCGTCGAGGTCATGTTCTCGGTCGCGGACACCGGCATCGGCATCCCCGAGGAGAAACGCGAGTCGATCTTCGAGGCCTTCAATCAGGCCGACAACTCGATCACCCGCAAGTACGGCGGCACCGGTCTCGGTCTCACGATCTCGAACCAGCTCGTGCGCCTGATGGGCGGCACCATCCACGTCGAGAGCCGTGTCGGCGCAGGCAGCGAGTTCAGCTTCTCGCTCGTGTTCGCGCGGGCACCGGAGGAACCCGCAGCGCCGGTCAGCACGAGTGCCGCTGTCGCCGCGCACGACGTCGCGTTACCGGTGCGCCGCGGCCTGCGGTTGCTCGTCGCGGAGGACAACCCGGTGAATCGCCGGGTCATCACGGCGGCGCTCCGGAAGCTCGGTCACGACGCGATCGTGACGGACGACGGCCTCGCTGCCCTCGCGGCATTCGCGCCGGGCGCGTTCGACGCCGGACTCTTCGACGTGCAGATGCCCGGTCTCGACGGCCACGAACTGACGCGCCGCATCCGTGCGATCGAGAAGGAATCCGGGGGGGCGCCCCTGCCGATCCTGGCGCTGACGGCGAACGCGATGGCAGGCGATCGCGAGGCGTGCCTCGCCGTGGGCATGAACGAGCACCTGAGCAAGCCCTTCACGATCGACGGACTCCAGGAAGCCATCGCGAGGCTCGTGCGCTGACGGCGTTGCAGGTCGGCGCGCGTCGCGCTGTCCGGCGTTGCCGCCTGCGACTCCGGGCGTGCCGCACCCGGATCGACGCGACGCCGCGGCGTCGCCGGTGTCCGCCGGCAGCCGGAGTCCTACCGGTCGACCGCGCGCCCGGCCGCCACGTAGCAGGCTTCCATGAGTGCCAGCGTCTCGATGTTGTCCAGGCGATCGGTCCCGAAGGGCGCGCCGGTGCGCAGTCCGTGCACGAAATCCGCGACGGCGGCGCTGAAGCACACCTGGTAGTTCTTCACGAGGTCGAACGACACGAGCGTGTCGGGACGGCCTTCGAGCCAGAGCCGGTCGCGGTCGAAGACGAGCGTCGCCTTCGTCCCGGTGATCTCGAGGCGGTCCACGGGGAGCGGCGTGTAGCCGGGCGCCGAGATGTTGCCGTCGAGCAGGCACGTCAGTCCGTCGGGACCGCTCAGCGTCGCGAGCGCGATGTCCTCGCCGGCAAGTGCCGGATTCACCTTGCCGAGCGCGCAGTGCTCGACCTTCAGCGGGCCGAGCAGGACGCGCAGCGCGTCGAGCTGGTGGATCAGCACCTCGAACACGAGCAGTCGCGGAAACTTCAGCAGGTAGGGCTGGCGCTTCAGCAGGAAGGGTTCGGTGTCGTCGCCGGTGTACGTGCACGCGCCGCGCACGGTCATCCGGGCGGCCGTCGGACGCCCGATGCGGCCCTCGGCGAGCCACTCGCGGATCGTCGCGTAGTGGGGGCGGTAGCGGTAGTTCTCGTGGACCATGAACCGCACGCGCTCGCCCACGTCGCGGATGAGCTCGCGGGCTTCGGCGACCGTCGCGCAGAGCGGCTTCTGGCAGCAGACGTGGACGCCGGCATCGGCGGCGAGCCGCGTCAGCGCGGCGTGCGTGCCGACGGGCGTGATGATGTCGACGGCGTCGAGGCGTTCGGCGGCGAGCATGGCCGCGAAGTCGGTGTAGCGGGTCGGGATGCCGAACTCCGCGGCACGCGCTGCGGCACGGTCATCGTCGGGATCGCAGATCGCCACGAGGTCGACATCGGGCAGGGCGCGCCAGCCGGCCAGGTGGAACTGGCTGATGGCGCCGGCGCCGGCGATGCCGATGCGCAGGCGACGATGACCGAGTGGCGCGATCACTTCGTCCTGCCCGCGCCGCACGGATACGTCGCGACGAGTGCGAAACCGACCGTCTTCGCGGCGGCTGCGTCCCAGCGTTCGGGGTAGGCCTTCATCCACTGGTGGACCGTGCCGAGCAGCGCCTTGCCGGCAGCGTGCGGCGGCAGGCAGACGAGCCCCTCGGGCAGCGAGTCGTGGACGCCCGAGACGTACCCGAGCGCGATCGTGGTGTCCTTGAACGAACCGCCGCGTTTCACGGCCTCGCCGAGCCAGTCGAAGAGCTGGGCGGAGCGCACGAACTCGGCGTGGGCGGGCGCTGCGAACGCGAGTGCGGCGAGCGCAGCGGCGGCGTATCGGATCAGGGAACGGCACATGGTGACCTCCGTGGGCGGTATGCCGTCGTCAAGGCGCGACGGCGGATGAGGACCTGCAGACATCACGGATGTCCGCAGTGCGGCAGGTCCTGGTGTTCATGCGGGATCTCGATCGGTTCGAGACTGCCGTCCGCAGCGAACGCGAAGGGTTTGGGCGTGCCGGTGATCTCGAAGTTCCCGGGGCGCGCACGGAGTTCCGCGAGCATCGATTCGGACACTTCGATCTCCTGCAACAGCAGTGTGTTGCGGATGTGGACGATCCGGGCGTCGAGCGGCTTGCGACGCACGACGGTCTTCACGGCGAGCGCGACGGCATCGTGGTCGGTGTTCATCACGATCGGGATCGCGCCGCCGTCGAGATTGCCGGACGTGATCACGTTCGCGTACGTCGGACCCGGGTCGAGCTCGCGCCAGACCCGCATCGTCGTGACGTCGGACCGGCCGATGCCAGTCGCGTTCCCGTGGGTCTCGGGCGTGAGCGACAGGATGACGATCTTCCGCACGAACGGCGTGCCCTGCCATGCGACGTTGCGACCGTTGCGGCCCGTCACGTTCGGATCGAAGCCGGTGCCGCTGATGTTCTTGCCCATCTCGTCGATCACGAGCACGTCGATGTCGTCGATGAAGATGCGCGCCATCATCCGCTTCGCCTCGTCGAGCAGCTGCGGCTCGCGGTCGAACAGCGCGGCGCCTGCGACGGCCTCGATGCGGGCCGTCTGGTCTAGGGCGTTCTCGAGGATCGCGAGACCGAACAGCAGGGGCCGTTGCGCGAGCACGACGCGCGCGGCGGCGGGCAGCAGTTCCGGGAAGCTGTCCATGCCGTGCCGGTGCAGCGTCGAGGCACCGATGATCTTGCCCATGCCGATCGTGGCCATCTTCACGAGTCCGCTCTCGTGGGCGCCGTGGAAGGTCGTGTGCGGCTTGATCCGGTTCACGAGGATGATGCCGTCGGCCTCCGCGGCATGACGGTCGACGTGGACCGGCGTGCCGTCCGGCAGCTGACCGACGACGACGGTGTCCATCGTCGCGAGCACCGGTGCGCCGGTCGTCGCCTCGGTGATGCCGTAGCCGGCCAGCACGTCGCGCTGCCCTTCGGCGGTCGCAGCGCCGTGGCTGCCCATGGCCGGGAAGATGAAGGGCTCGACGCCGCGGGCCTTCAGTTCCGCGACGAGTGCCTTCGCGATGCGGTCGATGTGCGCGATGCCGCGGCTGCCGAATCCGACGGCGATGCGGGCGCCCGGCTTCAGCGTCGCCGCGATCCCGGGTCGCGCGATCTCGCGCTTCACGGCGGCGGCGAGGTCGGGTTCGCGGACGACGGTGAACTTCTGGCGGACCCGCGTCATGCGCGGGAGGGGGAAATCGAGTCCGCCGGCGATGGGGACCTCGAGGTGCTCCGGAATCATGACGGCACTCCTGCTCGCGGGGGGCCGCAGTGTAGCGCAGGGGTCCGGAGGCACCGTCCGTCGGCGCCGGGCTTTTTCGGGCAAGCATCTTGCACTCTCGCGCCGACCGGTGCACATTACCGCGCCGCTGAAATCGGAGCCGTGACGGGAAGTACCCATGGAACGAAAACCTACGAAGAAAGCCGCTGACGCGGCGCCCGCCTCCGCAAAAGCCGCCGCTGCTGCGGCCCCCGCCTCCGCTGTTCCCACCCCCGCCGCGCCGGCTGCAAAGCCCGCGTCGAAGTCGAAATCGAAATCTGCTGCTGTCGCCGCTGCCGCTCCGGTGCCCCCGGTCGCGGAAGCCGTCAAGCCGGCCGCCACGAAGAAGTCCGCGTCCTCCGCCTCGAAGATCATGACCGAAGCCGAACTGCTCGCAGTGTCGGCCCGGGATTACATGAACGACGCGCAGCTCGCATTCTTCCGCGATCGTCTCCGGCAGCAGAAGGAAGAGCTGCTGGCGAACGTGCGTGACACGAGCGAGCACCTCCGCGAGACCGAAGCGACGAGCGACGTGTCCGACCGCGCCACCCAGGAGGAAGAGCAGGCCCTCGAACTGCGCACCCGCGACCGCGAGCGCAAGCTGCTGAAGAAGATCGAAGAGGCACTCCAGCGCATCGAGGAAGGCGCCTACGGCTACTGCGCCGAGACCGGCGAGCCGATCGGTGTCCGCCGCCTGCTCGCCCGACCCACGGCCACGCTGACGATCGAAGCCCAGGAACGTCGCGAACGCATGCAGCGCATGTACGGCGACTGACACTCGCCCGCGACGGCCTGCCCCGCTCCCCGCGCGCCCGGCCTCCCTGGAATCGCATCCCATGTCGCAACCGTCCCACGGGTTGATCGCGTTCCTGCAGCAGACCGATGCGGTCGGTCTTGCGGTCGCCATCCTGCTCGCCGCCATGTCCGTGGCGAGCTGGGCCGTCATCCTGTCCAAGGTCTTCCGGGCCTCGTCGATCCGGCGCCGCGCGCGCCAGATGATCGAGGGCTTCTGGAACAGCTCCGATCTCGCCCGCGCGCCCGACGAGATGCGCGGCGACCCATCCAATCCGTTCGTGATCCTCGCCCGGGCCGGCGTGAGTGCCGCGGCCCATCACCAGCGCCATCGCGGCGGCCGTCTCGGCGACGCCATGCCGATGTCCGAATTCGTCACGCGCTCCCTGCGGCAGGGCATCAACGCCGGACAGGCCCGTCTCGAGACCGGGTTGTCGCTCCTCGCCTCCGTCGGCAGCACCGCGCCCTTCGTCGGACTCTTCGGCACCGTCTGGGGCATCTACCACGCGCTCGTCGGCATCAGCCAGAGCGGGCAGGCCAGCATCGACAAGGTCGCCGGCCCCGTCGGTGAAGCGCTGATCATGACGGCACTGGGCCTCGCGGTCGCGATCCCCGCGGTGCTCGGCTACAACGCGCTCGTCCGCTCGAACCGCGTGATCCTCGCGGACCTCGACGCCTTCGCGCACGACCTCCACGCCTTCCTCGCGACGGGGGCACGCGTCGACGCGTCCGCCGGCGCATCGCGCATCGCCTGAGGCGATCCCCGTGGCCTTCGGCAGCTTCCAGGATCAGGGCAGCAGCCAGTCGCCGCAGCCGATGGCCGAGATCAACACGACGCCGCTCGTCGACGTGATGCTCGTGCTGCTCGTCATCTTCATCGTCACGGCGCCGCTGCTCACGCACGGCATCCGCATCGACCTGCCGAAGGCGTCGAGCACCGTGAACGCCGAGGAACCCGACACCGTGACGCTGTCCGTCGACGCCGAGGGCCGCCTCTTCTGGAACGACCAGCTGCTCGCCGAAGCCGATCTGCCCGCCACGATGGCCCGCACGGCCGCGCGCAATCCGCAGCCCGAACTGCATCTGCGTGCCGATCACGAGACCCGCTACCAGCGGCTCGCCGAGATCATGTCGATGGCCCGCACGGCCGGCCTGACGAAGCTCGGATTCGTCACCGACCCGAGCCGGCCGGCGACGCCGCCGGTGCCCTGAGCGCAGTCGCCGCGGCCGGTCGTCGAACGCCATGCCCGACGTGCCGGATGCTGCCCCGATGTCGAACCCGCCTGTCGTGCCGCCCGTGACCGTGATCCGCGAACTCCACGAACGCATCGCCGCCCAGGTCGGGCGCGTCGTCGTCGGCCAGTCGGACGTCATCCGCAAGCTCTGCGCTGCCCTGATCGCCGGCGGACACGTGCTCCTGGAGGACGTCCCCGGGACCGGCAAGACGACCCTCGCGAAAGCCCTCGCACGCTGCCTCGACGCGACGTTCAAGCGCATCCAGTTCACGCCCGACCTGCTGCCGTCCGACATCTCCGGCGTCGCGATCTACAACCCGCGCGATGCCGTCTTCGAGTTCCATCGCGGCCCTGTCTTCACGAACATCCTGCTCGCCGACGAGATCAATCGCGCGAGTCCGCGCACGCAGTCCGCACTGCTCGAGGCGATGGCCGAGGGGCAGGTGAGTGTCGACGGCGAGCCGCACGCGCTGCCGCCGCTCTTCTTCGTGATCGCGACGCAGAATCCCGTCGAGTACCACGGCACGTATCCACTGCCCGAGGCGCAGCTCGATCGCTTCGCAATGCGTGTCGCGCTCGGTTACCTCGCGCCCGAGCAGGAGGTCGCGATGCTCACCGATCGCGCCGGCGCCGATCCGCTCGATGCCGTGACGCCGGTCGCGACGGTCGACGACGTGCTCGCCGCGCGCGGCGCCCTCGCGCACGTGCGGACTTCGGACGCGCTCAAGCGCTACGTCGTCGATCTCGTCGGTGCCACGCGGCACGCGCCCGGCGTGGCGCTCGGCGCGAGCCCGCGTGCGTCGCTCGCGCTGCTGCGGCTCGCGCAGGCCATCGCCGCGTTCGAGGGCGACGCGTTCGTCGCGCCGGAGCACGTCCAGGCGATCGCCGTCGACGCGCTCGCCCATCGGCTCGTGCTGCTGCCGGAACGGCGTCACGCCGGCGCGTCGGGCGCCGCGGTCGTCCGCGACCTGCTGCGCACGGTGCCGGTGCCGGTCTAGAGAGCTGCTCGTGCCGGAGTCGGCCGGCCGCAGGCGTCCGATGCGCGGATTCGCCGTCGCGTACCGCATCTCGCGCTGGACGGCGCGCCGCTTCACCCGGGCCGGCCGCACCCTCGGCGGCGTCGTGCTCGCGACCGGCGTGCTCGGCGTCGACACGACCCGCACCACGGCCTTCCAGGTCTTCGCGCTCGCCACCGCGCTGCTCGTCTGCGCGTGGCTGCCGTCGTGGCGCTGGCG
>CAUJJX010000120.1 GCA_963205165.1 Pseudomonadota bacterium
GTCCTGACGATGCTCGACCCCACCCAGGACCCGCTCGGCAGCGGCTACCACACGATCCAGTCGACGATCGCGATGGGGTCCGGCGGCCTGTTCGGCAAGGGCTGGCTGAACGGCACGCAGGCGCGACTCGACTTCCTGCCCGAGCGCACGACCGACTTCGTGTTCGCCGTCTACTCGGAAGAGTTCGGCCTGTTCGGGAACCTGATCCTGCTGATCCTGTTCGTGCTGCTCATCGGCCGCGGCCTGTACATCGCGGCCAACGCGTCCGTGCTGTTCTCGCGGCTGCTCGCCGGCGCCGTGACGCTGACGTTCTTCACGTATGCCTTCGTGAACATGGGCATGGTGAGCGGCATCCTGCCCGTCGTCGGCGTGCCGCTGCCGCTCATCAGCTACGGCGGCACGTCGCTCGTGACACTGCTCTTCGGCCTCGGCATCCTGATGAGCATCCATACCCACAAACGACTGGTTAAAGGATGACCATGCGACGAATCCGCGGACACCATCCGGCCGACGTGTCGTCGACGATCGGCGCGCTGCCCGGAGGCGTCGTCGCCATGTGGAGGACGAACGCCATGCTCGAGATCGCGCTCATCGGCGCCTGCCTGCTCGCTGCGGGTTGCGGCACGACGCCCATTGCGCCGAACGAACGCGGCACCGCGACCGTTCCGCCCACGACCATGCCGCCACCGCCGGCCGTCGCAGCGCCCGCCGCGCGCGGCGGCTACTACCTCGACGACGGTCCCGGCGAGAATCCGCCCGACCTCGCGGCGCTCGCCGACGCGAAGCCGAAGATCGAGCCCCTGCATCGGGCGGCGCTGCGTCCGTACGTCGCGCTCGGCAAGTCGTACACCCCGATGACGCAGGTCGCGCCGTACAAGGCCCGCGGCACGGCCACGTGGTACGGCAAGCGCTATCACGGCAAGCCGACCTCGACCGGCGACCGCTACGACATGTACGCGATGACGGCGGCGCACACGACGCTGCCGCTGCCGAGCTACGTGCGCGTCACGTCCGTCGCGAACGGCCGTTCGGTCGTCGTGCGCGTCAACGACCGCGGGCCGTTCCACTCCGACCGGTTGATCGATCTGTCCTACGCAGCCGCGTGGAAGCTCGGACTCGTCACCGGGGGCAGTGGTGTCGTCGACGTCGAGGCGATCGTGCCGGATGGCTCGGGCGTGACGACTGCAGCGGTCGTCGAACCGGTGCCGGTCGCGCCGCCCGCCGACGTCGATCGCGACTCGGCGCCGGTCGCCGCGACGACGGGCGTGTTCCTCCAGCTCGGCGCGTTCTCCGAGCGCGCCTTCGCGGACGACTTCACCCGCAAGATGCGCGTCGAGCTGCCTGACCTCGCGCAGCCGATCGTCGTGATCGCCGGCGACAATCTTCACCGGGTGCAGAGCGGTCCGTTCCCCGATCGAGACAGCGCCCGTCGAGAGGCCGAGCGTGTCGCGGCGCGGCTCGGCGGCAACCGGCCGTTCATCGTGACGCGCTGACCGGCCGCCACATCACATTCCCGCCCAACGCCCAACGCCCATATCCATGCACACACTCATCTGCGGTTCGATTGCCTTCGACACCATCATGGTGTTCCACGACCGGTTCAAGAATCACATCCTGCCGGAGCAGATCCACATCCTGAACGTCGCGTTCCTCGTGCCCGACATGCGGCGCGAGTTCGGTGGCTGCGCGGGCAACATCGCGTACGCGCTCGACCAGCTCGGCGGCAAGCCGCTCGTGATGGCGACGGTCGGCCAGGACTTCGGTCCCTACGAGAGCCGTTTCGACAAGCTCGGCCTCGACCGCACGCACGTGAAGCAGATCGACGGCGCGTTCACGGCGCAGGCCTTCATCACGACCGACCTCGACGACAACCAGATCACCGCGTTCCATCCGGGCGCGATGAACCACTCGCACGAGAACCATGTCGGTGATGCGAAGGACGTCTCGCTCGGCATCCTCTCGCCGGACGGCCGTCAGGGCATGCTCGACCACGCGCGCGAATTCCGCGAGGCCGGCATCCCGTTCGTGTTCGATCCGGGCCAGGGCCTGCCGATGTTCGACGGCCCCGAACTGGAACGCTTCATCGATCTCGCGACGTACGTCACGGCGAACGACTACGAGGCCCGCATGCTCGAGGAGCGCACCGGCAAGCCGATCGAGACGCTCGCGCAGGGCGTCGAGGCGTTCATCGTGACGCGCGGCGGGAACGGCTCGACGATCTTCACGAAGGGCAGGCGGCTCGAGATCCCGAGCGTGACGCCCGAGGCCATCGTCGATCCGACGGGTTGCGGCGACGCCTATCGCGGCGGTCTGCTCTACGGCCTGCGCCACGGCATCGACTGGGAACTCACCGGCCGCCTCGCGTCGCTCATCGGCTCGCTCAAGATCGCGCAGCGTGGTGCGCAGAACTACGCGTTCACCGCCGACGAGATCGACACGCGTTTCAGCGACGCCTTCGGCACGCGCTTCCGCTGATCGCCCAGCGGATCCCGGGCGCAATGCCCGGGATCCCGGCGCCGGCCATCCGCGATGCGGGCGGCCCGCCCGCCACACCGATCCACCCGCGGCCCGGGCCGGTTCATCGAACGTTCACCACCGCGTCACCTCGCCGTCACCGCCTGTTCGTAACGTCCTCGCACGACAAATCCATGCGACGAGGACGTCCATGCTTCGGACAGAAACGCTGGCGCGCCGTGCCGAACGGCCGCAACTCCAGGTGCAGATGGCGGTGACGGAAGACGAGATCCGCGAGGCGCAGAAGCTGCGCTGGCGCATCTTCGCCGACGAGATGGGCGCGCGTCTGCGCAGCCCGGAACACGGCGTCGATCGCGATCTGTACGACCCGCATTGCGCGCATCTCACGGTCCGGGACGACGGGACCGGCGAGGTCGTCGGCACGTATCGCATCCTCACCGGCGCGCGTGCGCGGAAGATCGGCGGCTTCTACTCCGACGAGGAATTCGATCTGACGCGCCTCAACCACCTGCGCGACCGCATGGTCGAGGTGGGGCGTTCGTGCGTGCATCCGGACTATCGCAACGGCGCCACGATCGCGCTGCTCTGGTCGGGACTCGCGCAGTTCATGCAGGCGCAGGGCTACGAGTACCTGATCGGCTGCGCGTCGATGGGCATGGCCGACGGTGGACACGGCGCGGCCAGCATCTACAATCGGCTCACGCAGTCCAGCCTGTGTCCGATCGAATATCGTGTGTTTCCGCGCTGTGCGTTGCCGATCGAGCATCTCGATCGCACGCTCGACGCGCAGGTCCCGCCGCTCATCAAGGGTTACGTGCGCTGCGGTGCCTGGGTGTGTGGCGACCCCGCCTGGGATCCCGATTTCAACACCGCCGATCTGCTCATGCTGCTGCCTCTTTCACGGCTCGACGGCCGGTACGCGCGGCACTTCATGAAGCATGTCCAGTTCGACTGATCCGAAGCAGCAGACTTCCACACCACGACTTGTCCGATCGCGCATCCGACGCGCCGGCGTGCGCGCGCGATGCCGCTGACCCGCCTGCGCCAGACGGTGCGCGTGACCCGGGTCGCGCTGCACCTGATCGCCGGCCTCTCGCTCAGCGCTGCGGTCTTTCCGATTGCCGGTCGCGCGGGCCGCGCCGCGATGTTCCGCTGGTGGTCGCGGCGGATGCTCCACATCCTGCGGGTGCGTGTCCGGCGGCACGGTGATGCAGCGGCCGCGCCGCATCCCGCATCCGTGCTCGTCGTCTCGAATCACGTGTCGTGGCTAGACATCTTCGTGATCCGCAGCGCGCTCGAATGCCGGTTCGTCGCGAAGTCGGACATCCGCCAGTGGCCCCTCGTCGGATGGCTCGTCGCGAAGCAGGGGACGGTGTTCGTGCAGCGCGCGCGGCGTCACGACACGGCGCGCGTGAACGACGCACTCGACACGGCGCTCGCAGGTGGCGACCGGATGGTGCTGTTCGCGGAAGGCACGACGACCGATGGGACCGAGGTGAAGCCCTTCCACGGATCGCTGCTGCAACCCGTCGTGCTCGCCGAGGGTTTCGTGCAGCCGCTCGCGCTGCGCTATCCGCTGGCGGATGGCACGCCGAACCTGCGCGCGGCCTACGCCGGCGAGATCTCGCTCTGGGATTCCCTGCTGCAGCTCACGGCACAGCGCGAGATCGCCGCGGACCTCATCTTCCTGCCGGCCGTCCACGCGGCCGGTCGGCATCGCCGCGACCTCGCGCGGCATTGCGCCGAGCAGGTCGCGGACGCGCTCAGTCTTCCCCGGCCCGACAGGGGACCTGGAACACGCTTCGATCCTCCAGCCTGACGGCCGTGAGTTCGCGGCCCCACAGGCAGCCGCTGTCCAGCGCGAGATAGCCGTTGCCGGCGCGATAGCCCACCGCGGACCAGTGACCGAACACGACCGTGTGCGTGCGGCTGCGGCGATCCGGGACGTCGAACCACGGCAGGAATCCCGCGGGGATGTCCGCGAGCTCGCCCTTGTGGCGGAACTCCATCGTGCCGTCCGGCGAGCAGATGCGCATCCGCGTGAACGCGTTGATCACGACGCGCAGACGGTCCCAGCCGGCGAGGGTGTCGTCCCAGCGATCGGGCTGATTGCCGTACATGTGCTCGAAGAAGCTGCGGTACCCGCTGCCGGCGAGCATGGCCTGCGCCTCGGACGCGAGTTCCATGGCGTGGGCTATCGTCCACGACGGCAGCAGCCCCGCATGGACCATCGCGTGGTCGCCTTCGACGTGCATCAGCGGACGCGTGCGCAACCACGCGAGCAGCTCGTCGCGATCGGGCGCCGCGAGGATCGCGTCGAGCGTGTCGCCCTTGTGCAGCCTGGCGAATCCCTCGGCGGCCACGAGCAGATGCAGGTCGTGGTTGCCGAGCGTCACGACGGCGCGGTCGCCGAGATCGCGGACGAACCGCAGCACCGCCAGCGAATCCGGGCCGCGGTTCACGAGATCGCCGACGAACCAGAGGCGGTCGCGGGCGGCGTCGAAATCGAACGTGCGCAGCAGGCGCTGCAACGGTTCGAAGCAGCCCTGGAGATCGCCGATCGCGTAGGTGGCCATGGGCAATGAAAAAGGCGCGTTGCCGCGCCTTTTCGTGGTCCGTGTGATCGGGCCGCTTACTTCGACATGCCGACCATGTGATCGACGGCCGCTTTCACGGCGTCGTCGGCCAGCGAGGCGTTGCCGCCCTTCGCCGGCATCATGCGGATGCCCTTGATGGCGTGGTCGTGCAGCGTCGCCTTGCCCTGCGCGACGCGCGGCGCCCACGCTGCCTTGTCGCCGGCCTTCGGCGCACCGGCGATGCCGGCACCGTGACACGCGACACAGGCCTGCTCGTACGTTGCCTTGCCATCGACCTTCGCGGGGGCTGCGGCGGCCGGAGCGGCGGCTGCAGTGGCGACGGGCGCGGGGGCGGCGGCAGCGGCTGCACCCGCTTCGGCGAGAACGACGTCCCCGACGGGCTTGATGCGCTTGTAGACCGCGTCTTCACTCATCAGCGGATTCGTGGGGTCGACGTCGAGACCGCTCGTGACGTACTGGGCCAGCAAGACGATCACCGCGATGGGGACCGCGAATGCGAGGAACATCGCGACGAACAGCTGATTGGACGTCTTGATGAAGGACTTATGCTCCTCGACGTGGACGGTCTCGGTCATGGTTACCTCAGGGGAAGGGGAAGGAAAAGCGGCGAAGTATAGGTCCCGGGCTGCGTCCGGGGAATGCGCACATGGAGCCGGGCGCGATGAACGGCTATACTCCGGCCTCCCACGCGCCCGTAGCTCAGCTGGATAGAGTACTGCCCTCCGAAGGCAGGGGTCGGACGTTCGAATCGTCTCGGGCGCGCCAAAGAATCAAGTACCAGCAGTAGCCGGCACCGTGCAACGCGGGTCGAGTGTAGAAGAGCGTGAACGAACGGCCGCGCCGGATTTGCCTGTCGCGTGCCATCCCCCGGAAGAGGGCTCGATCGAGATTCAGTTCTCCGGGGGTGATCCGCGATCGCGCAGGTCACCGAGCGCACCGCGCGAAGTTGAACATCCGGCAGGCGTATTGTCATCGCATACTCGGGGCCTCCATCGGAATGCACGGGAATGCCCCCCGAAGCCGCTGGATCGACCACGGCCCGAGCGATGAATACCGAAGAACAACAATTTCTCAATGACCTCGACAGGCGACTCTGGAATGCGGCCGACCGTCTGCGCTCCAACGTCAACCCGAGCGACTACATGCATGTCGTGCTGGGGCTGGTCTTCCTGAAGTATGTGTCCGACGCCTTCGGCGAGCGTCGAGCCGAACTCCTCGAGGTTTTTTCCGATCCGAGCCACGACTACTACCTCGGCGACGATGCGTCGGAGTTGATCGAGCAGGAGCTCGAGGCGCGCGACTACTACCTGGAGAAGAACGTCTTCTGGGTGCCCGCGCTGGCCCGTTGGGACTTCATCCGAGCCAACGCCAAGGTCGCCAACGGCACGGTGCTGCAGGTCAGGAACGGCAAGGTCTTCGAGTACGAGTTCAAGAGCATCGGCCGCCTGCTCGACGATGCGCTCGAAGCCGTAGAGAAGGACAACCCCAAGCTGAAAGGTGTGCTCGACAAGAGCTACGCGCGCTGGCGCGTGGACGACGCGCTGCCTGGCCTGATCGACGCGTTCTCGGACATCCCGTTCAACCACGGCTCGCTGAAAGCCAAGGACATCCTCGGCCACGTCTACGAGTACTTCCTGGGTGAATTCAGCATCGCCGCCGGCAAGCGTGGCGGCGAGTTCTACACGCCCAAGAGCATCGTCTCGCTCATCGTCGAAATGCTGCAGCCCTACCAGGGCCGTGTGTACGACCCCTGCTGTGGCAGCGGCGGCTTCTTCGTGCAGAGCGAACGCTTCGTGGAAGAGCGCGGCGGCAAGGTGGGGCAGATCAGCATCTACGGCCAGGAAGCCAACCCCACCACCTGGCGCCTGGCCAGCATGAACATGGCCATTCGTGGCCTGGACTACGACTTCGGCAAGGAGCCCGCCAGCACCTACACCCGCGCCCAGCACCCCGACCTGCGCGCCGACTTCATCATGGCCAACCCGCCCTTCAACATGAAGGCGTGGAAGGAAGGCGTGAGGGACGACGACGTGCGCTGGAAGTACGGCGTACCGCCCGACGGCAACGCCAACTTCGCCTGGCTGCAGCACATGATTCATCACCTCGCGCCGCACGGCAGCATGGCCCTGCTGCTGGCCAACGGCTCCATGAGCAGCAGCACCAACGGCGAGGGCGAGATCCGCAAGGCCATCGTCGAAGCCGATCTGGTGGAGTGCATGGTGGCGCTCCCCGGCCAACTGTTCACCAACACGCAGATCCCGGCGTGCATCTGGTTCCTCACCAAGAGCAAGGCGGCCCGTGGATCGGGCAGCACGGGCTGGAAAGACCGGCAAGGCCAGACGCTGTTCATCGACGCCCGCAATCTGGGCTACATGAAAGACCGCGTGCTGCGCGACTTCAGGACCGAAGACGTGGCCCGCGTGGCGAATACCTTCCACACCTGGAAGCGCGGCGAGTCGGTGGACGAACCCGGCTACGCCAAGGGCGCCACGCTGGACGACATCCGCACCCACGACTACGTGCTCACCCCCGGCCGCTACGTGGGGGCAGCCGCGCAGGAAGACGACGGCGAACCCTTCGACGAGAAGATGGCCCGGCTCACCGCCACGCTGAGCGAGCAGTTCGCCGAAAGCGCCCGACTGGAGGTCGCCATCCGCCAGAACCTGGCTGGTCTGGGCTATCCGCTCCAACGGCCCGTCTGACCGGCCCAGCCTATACAGATGCTGGCCAACGCGTATAGAAAAAACCACATTTCTATACACATCATGGACGACATGCATAGCCCTTCGACATTTCCCATACACGCCAGCCGGGCCGTCGGCCGCTCGGCTCACCGGCCATGACCATCGCGCCCGCCTTGCCGCCGCTGCAGCCCCTCACCCGGCTGCAGCCCGCCATCTTCGAAACGCCGGCGGTGCTGAAGAAAGTCGTCACCGCCGGACGCGAACTGGCCGAGCTGAAGGGTCTGGCCGCCTCGATGCCCAATCAGGCCATCCTGATCAACACCCTGGCGCTGCAGGAGGCCAAGGACAGCTCGGCCATCGAGAACATCGTCACCACGCACGACGAGCTGTTCCGCGCCTCCACCTACCCCGACCTCTTGGCGTCCCCCGCCGCCAAGGAAGTACGCCACTACGTGCAGGCCCTGCGCGCGGGCTTCGGACTCGTGAAGCAGACGGGGCTGCTCACCGCCAACCACATGCTGGCCATCCAGGCCGAGCTGGAGCAGAACAACGCCGGCTTTCGCAAGCTGCCCGGCACCACGCTGAAGAATCAGCACGGCACTGTGGTCTACACCCCGCCGCAGGACCCGGCGCAGGTGGTGGCGCTGATGACGGACCTGGAACACTTCATCAACGACGACGGCACCTTCGATGCGGATCCGTTGATCAAGATGGCCATCGCCCACCATCAGTTCGAGAGCATCCACCCCTTCTACGATGGCAACGGCCGCACGGGCCGCATCGTCAACGTGCTGTACCTGGTCAACAAGGGGCTGCTGGACATCCCCGTGCTTTACCTCAGCAGCGCCATCGTGCGCAGCAAGCCCGACTACTACCGCCTGCTGCAGGCAGTGCGTGAAGAGGCCGACGCGCCGGAACTCTGGCAGGAGTGGGTGCTGTACCTGCTGGCCGCGGTGGAGACCACGGCGCGGCAGACCATCCGCACCGTCACCGACATCAAGGCCGCGCTCCTCGACTACAAGCTCCGCATCCGCGCGGGCTTCTAGTTCTTCAGCCAGGACCTCATCAACAACCTGTTCATGCACCCGTACACCAAGATCGAATTCGTGGAGCGTGACCTGAAGGTGTCGCGGTTGACGGCGACCAAGTATCTGGAGGCGCTGGCGGGTGCGGGGTTTGTGCAGAAGGTGAAGGTGGGGAGGTCGAATTACTACGTCAATCTAGCCTTGAACTCAGTCCTTATCCGAGAACTGCATGAAAGCAAAGGTGCAAACCAGTGATCTGGCCAACCCGACCTTTGGGCGAATTGACTGTCAATCACGATGGCAAGCGTCGGCCAGTGAAGGAAGCAGATCGCCGCCCTGGCCCCTTTCCGTACTACGGCGCCTCCGGTGTCGTTGACTACGTAGACGACTACCTGATCGATGGCGACTACCTCCTGATAGCGGAAGATGGCGAGAACCTTCGGACTAGGCAAACACCGATTGCCTTCATGGCCAGAGGCAAGTCGTGGGTCAACAACCACGCCCACATCGTCACTGGTAACAACCAAGCTGATACGCGATTCCTCATGTATGCACTGCAGGCGACGGACATCGGCGGTTACCTGACGGGTGCCGTAATGCCCAAGTTGACGCAGGCGAATCTGAATCGAATCGAAATCCCTTGTCCCCATATCGATGTCCAACGAGACATCGCTGGCGTTCTGGGGGCGCTTGACGACAAGATCGAACTGAACCGCCGCATTGGCCAAACGCTGGGGGCCATCGCGCAGGCAATCTTTAAATCCCGCTTCGTGGACGGCACGCCGGATGCCGGCAACCTCGTCACTCTCAAGGACCTGACCTCGAAGATCGGCAGCGGTGCCACACCCCGCGGCGGGCGCGACGTCTACGTCGATGAGGGTGTTGGCCTGATCCGCAGCCAGAACGTCTACGACTCCCAGTTCGTCTGGGACGGCTTGGCCCGCATCACCGACGAAGCCGCGAGCCAATTGGCGAACGTCCAGGTCCAACCCGGCGACGTGCTGCTGAACATCACCGGCGCCTCCATCCTGCGCACCTGCGTCGTCCCACCCGATGTGCTTCCGGCCCGGGTGAATCAGCATGTGGCGATCATTCGAGCCAAACCCGGCGTCTCGCCGCACTACCTGCATCTGCACCTGCTGCAGCCTGATACCAAGGCCTATCTGCTGGGCTTGAACGCCGGGGCCTCGCGCGAGGCGGTGACCAAGGCGCACATCGAATCGGTGCCTGTCCCGGACCCCGGGGCTGATCGCATGGCCGAGTTCCATGAGCTTGTCGCGCCGCTGTTTTCGCAGGCGCAGGCGCTGGCCGCAGAGGCTCGCACCCTTGCGGCATTGCGCGACAGCCTGCTTCCCAAGTTGTTGTCCGGGGAACTCAACGTTCTTGATGCCGAGGCAGTGGCATGACAGAGAACGACCTGGAACAGCTGGCCATCGCCTGGTTCCAGGACGCCGGCTGGAGCTATCGCCACGGCCCTGATATCGCACCAGACAGTGACGCGCCCGCGCGCGATGACTGGCGGCAGGTGGTGCTGCGTGGTGAGTTGGCCGCTGCATTGGCCCAACTGAACCCCGGCGTGCCTGCGGCTGCGCTGGACGAGGCAGCGCTGCTCGCCATCCGGCCCGAGGAGCCGTCGTTACTTCAGGCCAACCGCCGCCTGCATGAACTGCTGTGCGACGGCGTGCCGGTGGAGATCAGCGACGCTCAAGGTCTCAAGCGCGGCGACCGCGTCCGCCTGATCGACTTCGACCACCCCGAACGCAACCGCTTCCTCGTCGTCAACCAGTTCACCATCCAGGGCAGCAAGCAGCCACGCCGGCCCGACCTGGTGTGCTTCATCAACGGCCTGCCGCTCTTCGTGCTGGAGCTGAAGAACGCCGCCAGCGAAGCCGCCGACATCTGGAGCGCCTTCAACCAGCTGCAGACCTACAGGGACGAGATTCCGGATCTGTTCGTCTTCAACGAGGCGCTGGTCATCAGCGACGGGCTGCACGCGCGCATCGGCTCGCTGACCGCCAGCCGTGAGCGCTACCTGCCCTGGCGCACCGTGAAGAACGAGAACGATCGGCCGCTGCTGCAGTTCGAGCTGGAAACCGTGGTGCGCGGTTTCTTCGCGCCGGCGCTGCTGCTGGACTACATCCGCTACTTCGTCCTGTTCGAGCAGACTGACGGCCACATCGTCAAGAAGATCGCCGGCTACCACCAGTTCCACGCCGTGCGCGAGGCGGTGCGCGCCACCGTCATCGCGGCCAGCGCGCCGCCGCCGGCCACCGCGCAGGAGGCGCGCGCCACCTACGGCCGCGAGGTGCAGCCCGGTTCGCGCAAGGGCGGCATCGTCTGGCACACGCAGGGCTCGGGCAAGAGCATTTCCATGCTGTGCTTTGCCGCCAAGCTGATGCGCGAGCCGGCGATGGGCAACCCGACGCTGGTGATCGTGACCGACCGCAACGATCTCGACGGCCAGCTGTTCCAGACTTTCGTCGGCGCGAAGTCGCTGCTGAAGGAACTGCCGCAGCAGGCCAACGACCGCGACGAGTTGCGCGCGCTGCTGGCGGGCCGACCGGCGGGCGGCATCATCTTTTCCACGGTGCAGAAGTTCGCGCCGGGGCCGGGCGAAGAGCGTTTCCCTGAGCTGACCGACCGCAGCAATGTGGTCGTGATCGCCGACGAGGCACACCGCTCGCAATACGGGCTGGCGGCCCGGCTGGTCAAGGACAGGAAGACCGGCGACATGAAGTTCCGGTACGGCTTTGCCAAGCATCTGCGCGACGCGCTGCCCCGTGCCACGTTCGTCGGGTTCACAGGCACGCCTGTGGACGGCGGAGACAAGGACACCCGCGCCGTGTTCGGCGACTACGTCAGCATCTACGACATCCAGGACGCGGTGGACGACGGCGCCACCGTGCCCATCTACTACGAAAGCCGGCTGGCCCGGCTGGACATCGATCAGGCGCAGATCGAACAGCTCAACGTCGACGTGGAAGAAGTCTTCGAAGACGAGGAAGACGTGGCCCAGCGCGAAGCCGTCAAGGGCAGGTGGGCGCAGCTGGAAAAGCTTGTGGGCGCCGGGCCGCGCCTCGAGCAGGTGGCCGCCGATCTGGTGGCGCACTTCGAGGCCCGCGCCGCCGCGCTGGACGGCAAGGCCATGGTCGTGTGCATGAGCCGCGCGATCTGCGCGGAGTTGTACAAGGAAATCAGAGCGCTGCGCCCCGCCTGGCACAGCGAAGACCCGGCGCTCGGTGCCATCAAGGTGGTGATGACGGGTTCCGCCGCAGACACCGCGGCACTGCAGCCGCATATCACCAACGGCACCACCAAGAAACTGCTGGAGAAGCGCTTCAAGGACGTGACCGACCCGTTGAAGCTGGTGATCGTGCGCGACATGTGGCTCACCGGGTTCGACGTGCCCTGTCTGCACACGCTGTATGTCGACAAACCCATGCGCGACCACAACCTCATGCAGGCCATCGCGCGAGTGAACCGTGTGTTCCGCGACAAGCAGGGTGGTCTGGTGGTGGACTACATCGGCATCGCGGCCGAGCTGCGCAGCGCACTCAAGACTTACACCGAAAGCCGCGGCAAGGGCCAACCCACGTTGCAGGCCGCGGAGGCGCTGGCCAGGCTGAAGGAGTCGATGGACGTGGCGCGCGGCCAGCTGCACGGCTTCGACTTCGCCGCATTCCGCACGCAAGCCGTGGCGCTGCTGATACCCGCCGCCAATCACCTGCTGGCGCAGGACGACGGCAAGAAGCGCTGGGCCGACGTGGTGCTGGGCATCACCAAGGCGTTCTCGTTGTGCGGCACGCTGGACGAAGCCGTGGCGCTGCGCGAAGAGATCGCGTTCTTCCAGGCCATCAAGACGGTGATCGCCAAGGCCACCGAGTCGGACAGAAAGCTCTCGGAAGATCGACGCAACGCCGTGCTCAAGCAGATCCTCGACAACGCCGTGGTGGCCGAGGGTGTGGCCGACATCTTCAAGCTGGCGGGGCTCGACAGGCCGGACATCGGCATCCTCTCGGACGCATTCCTCGAAGAGATTCGCCAGCTGCCGCACCGCAACTTCGCGGTGGAGCTGCTGCAGAAGCTGCTGAACGACGAGGTGCGTTCACGCTCGCGGACCAACGTCGTGCTGGAGAAGAAATTCGGCGACCGGTTGATGGACACGCTGAACCGCTACCGCAGCCGCGCCGTGGAAAGCGCGCAGGTGATCGAGGAACTGATCGCCATGGCGATGGAGTTCCGCGAGGCGGCCAAACGCGGCGACGCGCTCGGGTTGAATCCATCCGAACTTGCCTTCTACGATGCGCTGGCCAACAACGAAAGCGCGGTACGTGAGCTGGGCGACCCGGTGCTGAAGGCCATCGCGCAGGAGCTGACGCAGAAGCTGCGCGGCAGTGCCACGGTGGACTGGCAGAAGCGCGACAGCATCCGCGCGCGGCTGCGCAACCTGGTGCGCATCACGTTGCGGCGGCACAAGTACCCGCCGGACATGCAGGA
This sequence comes from Pseudomonadota bacterium, assembly GCA_963205165.1. Lineage (GTDB taxonomy): Bacteria > Pseudomonadota > Gammaproteobacteria > Burkholderiales. The sequence goes on from CAUJJX010000120.1 coordinate 13,279, forward strand.
AGACGCGATTCGCCTCGTGCTCGAACAGGCCGAGCGGCTGGCCGACGACTGGGCGGATCCGAGGCCGTGATCGATCCGGCACCGATCGTCGCATGACCCCTGATCCCCGGATGTCCACCGCCGCCCGCATCTCCGTCGCTGCCCTCGGCGTCCTCTCGCTGGTCGGCGGCTGGCTGATCCTCGTGCACGGCGGCTTCTACCACTCCCCGCCGCGGCGCAGCTTCGATGCCGTGTTCGTCGGCGGTCTGCCCGCACTGTTCATGGCGCTGATCCAGTTCGTCACCGCGGCGCTCGCGTTCACGGCGCTGCTCGAACGGAAGCGGCCGCGCGGCGTCGCGCTCGCCATCGCCTTCGGGCTGGTGATGATTCCGCCGGCGCTGTATCTCGCGGTGCGGTAGCGGGCCGTCACACCGGCGAAAGACGAGGGTCGGCGACGGACGTCGCACGGGTCACGGAAGGACTGGATTCCAGCCTGCGCTGGAATGACGGGAAGGAACGTCGTGCGACCGACAGCGATCGTCGATGCCGCGGCTCGCCCTCTCCCCCGGCCCCTCTCCTGCCAGCGGGCGAGGGGAGAAAAGCACGACGCGCCGCCGGACATGGCGGCGATCGCGTCGCGGCTTCACCGGTCTGCGGCGTCGTCGACCGTGACTTCCGATTCCAGTGCCGCGACCAGCCGCTGCCATTCGGCCTGTGTCCCGGCGTCGACGCGTTCGAGTTCGGTGTTGAATTCGCCGATCGTGAGCTTGCCCTCCACGAGCCGCAGATAGGCGGAATCCGATTTCCGGATGCCGTCCGAGACCGCGTCCGCGAAACGCGGCAGCGCGGCGAGATCCCGGAGGTAGGCCGCGCGGCAGGGCTTGCGCAGGATCAGGACCCGGTAGACGAGGCGTTGCTGCTCGTCGGTCAGCCGACTGTCCGAACGCAGCAGTGCGTCGCGGTTGGCGCTGTCGGCGGACTCGATCTTGATCTCGCGGTAGTAGCGTTCGAGCCCTGCGTCGGCGGGAGTCTCCGCCCGGCATCTCGCCAGTCGTTCGACGGCCGTCGCGAGGCGTTCGCGATCGTCGAGGTTCTGCTGGCGCGTCCGGACGGCGGGGGCCGCGCGGACCGCTGCCGGAGCAGGGGCGGCGGCGACCTGCGGTGCGGATCCTCGCGGTGCGTCCGTCGTCGAGGCGCAGGCCGCCAGCGTGACGAGCGGGACGACGAGCAGGCAGCGTGTGACGAACATGGCGGACTCCCGTGAATGGCCTGTGCGACGCGAGCGTATCGGATCGACGGCGTCCGCGTCGGGCTTGCGCGCGTCGCCACCGACGGTCCGCACGTCGACCGGTCGATCCGGAGTGCAGTTGCTACCATCCAGCGTCGGCGGTCCACGCAGTCCCGGCCGACGCCGCGTCCCGCGGGTCGTGCCGACGCCTGCCCCGCCAGATCAACCGTCCCATCGAGAACACACCATGAGCAGTCTTCCGCCCTGTCCGCAATGCGGATCCGAACTCACGTACGACGACGGGTCGATGTACGTCTGCCCCGAGTGCGCCCACGAATGGTCGCGTGATGCGGCGGCCGCGCCGGCGGATCAGGGGCGCGTCGTGCGCGACTCCAACGGGAACGTGCTGAACGACGGCGATACCGTCACGGTCATCAAGGACCTGAAGATCAAGGGATCGTCCCAGGTACTGAAGGTGGGGACGAAGGTGAAGGGCATCCGCCTCGTCGACGGCGATCACGACATCGACTGCAAGGTCGACGGGATCGGCCCGATGCAGCTGAAGTCGGAGTTCGTGAAGAAGGCGTAGCGACCGCTTTCGCGACGACCCCGGCGGGTGGATGCGGGCGTCGCTCGATCCATCCGTGGCGACCGCGCACCGCCGGATCCCGCGGGACCTCCGCGCGGTCTGTGCGCACACCGCCCCGGACGTGCGCGCACCAGTCGCCGTGTCATGTCCGTGCCTCTATGATCGGACCATGTGCGCGGCGCGCGCGACGGCCCGATCCGTCCCGCGGCCGCGCGACGGAACGCAAGGGAGACCACCAGGATGAGCACCGTTTCGAGCCCGGCATCGACCGCCGGCCCGTGGCAGGCCGAGGCCCTCGACGCGCTGCTGGCGCGGCGCGGCCGTGACCCGCACGCGCTCGTGCAGATCCTGCGTGAAGCGCAGGCGATGCACGGCTGGCTGCCGCGCGACATGCAGGCGGCCATCGCCGACGCGCTCGGGCTCACGCTCGCACACGTCGAGGGCGTCGCGAGCTTCTACCGCTTCTTCCACGATCGCCCCGTCGGCCGCTACCGGGTGCTCTTCAGCGACAACATCACCGATCGCATGCTGGGCAACGAGGCGCTGCTCCTCGATCTGTGCCGGCGCCTCGGCGTGCAGCGCGGCGAGGTCCGTGCGGACGATCGCGTGAGCATCGACTTCGCGTCGTGCACCGGCCTCTGCGACCAGGGGCCGGCATTGCTCGTCAACCATCACCATGTCGTGACCCGGCTCGACGCAGCGCGCGTCGCGCAGATCGCCGCACTGATCGAGTCGCGCGTGCCCGTCGACGAATGGCCGGCGGACTGGTTCGCGATCGTCGACAACGTGCAGCGCGCCGACGTGCTGCTCGGCACGCCCCTGCAACCGGGGGCCGCGATCGCCGCCGCGCTCGAACGCGGTGCCGACTCCATGCTCGACGAGATGAAGCAGTCCAACCTCCGCGGACGCGGCGGCGCCGGTTTCGCGACCGGCCAGAAGTGGAGCCTCTGCCGCGCCGCACCGGGTGCGGAGCACTACGTCGTCTGCAACGCCGACGAGGGCGAACCCGGCACCTTCAAGGACCGCGTGCTGCTCGCGAGCCACGCCGACCCGGTGTTCGAGGGCATGACCGTCGCGGCGCTCGTCGTCGGCGCTCGCCGCGGGCTCGTGTACCTCCGCGGCGAGTACCGCTATCTGCTGGAGCACCTCGAAGCCGTGCTGCAACGGCGGCGCGAGCAGCACCTGCTGGGCGCGTCGATCCAGGGCCGCGCCGGATTCGATTTCGACATCGAGATCCACGTGGGCGCGGGCGCGTACGTCTGCGGCGAGGAGTCCTCGCTGATCGAGTCGCTCGAAGGCAAGCGCGGCACGCCGCGCATCCGTCCGCCGTTCCCCGTCGAGCACGGCTACCTCGGCCAGCCGACGACCGTGAACAACGTCGAGACGTACTGCGCCGCCACGCACATCGCGCTGAACGGCGGCGTGTGGTGGGCCGGCATCGGCACGCCGCGGTCCACGGGCACGAAGATCCATTCGGTGTCCGGCGACTGCGAGCGCCCCGGCATCTACGAGTACCCGTTCGGCACGAGCATCACCCGCATCCTCGAGGACTGCGGCGCGCGCGACACGCAGGCCGTGCAGGTCGGCGGACCGTCCGGCGTGTGCATCTCGGCCTTCGAGTTCGGTCGCCGCATCGCCTTCGAGGATGTCCCGACGGCCGGCGCCTTCATGGTGTTCGACCGCTCGCGCGACATGTTCGAGGTCGCGCGCAACTTCGCGCACTTCTTCGCGCACGAGAGCTGCGGCTTCTGCACGCCGTGCCGCGTCGGGACGGCGCTCGTCGCGAAGCGCATGGACAAGCTCGCGGCCGGCCACGGATCGCGGCACGACGTCGAGGTGCTGTTCGAGCTCGACAAGCTGATGCACACCGCGACCCACTGCGGACTCGGCGGTGCCGCCTGCAATCCGCTGCGCGACACGATCGCGAAGTTCCGGCCGGCGTACGAGCAGCGCCTGAAATCGCTGCACTTCGAACCCGCCTTCGATCTCGACGCCGAACTCTCGATCGCGCGTGCGATGACCCACCGCGACGATCCTGCGTCGCACCTGGAGACCGAACGATGAGCACGAGCACCGCCACGCCCGACGCGTCGTTCACGCTCGACGGCGAGGATGTCCCGTTCCGTCCCGGCGAGACGATCCTGCAGGCCGCGCAGCGGGCCGGGCATTACGTGCCGCATCTCTGCTGGCACCCGGAGTTCCATCCGCACGGTTCGTGTCGCGTCTGCACCGTGAAGGTCAACGGCCGCGCGGGTGCTGCCTGCACCGTGCAGGCAGCGGCCGGTCTCGCGGTCGAGTCGTCGACCGACGAACTGAACGCGCATCGCAAGACGCTGCTGCAGATGCTGTTCGTCGAGGGCAACCATTTCTGCCCGTCGTGCGAGAAGAGCGGCAACTGCCTCCTGCAGGCCACGGCCTACGAGGCCGGCATGGAAGGGCCGCACTTCGAGGAGTTCTATCCGGACCGCCCCGTCGACGCGAGCCATCCGGACATCCTGCTCGACTTCGACCGCTGCATCCTGTGCGAGCTGTGCGTGCGGGCAAGCGCCGACGTCGATGGCAGGAACATCTTCGCGATCGCGGGCCACGGCATCGACACGCATCTCGTCGTGAACAGCCCGAGCGGCAAGCTGGGCGACACCGACATGACGCTCGCCGATCGCGCCGCGAGCATCTGCCCCGTCGGCGTGATCCTGCCTAAGCGCCGCGGCTTCGCCGTGCCCATCGGCGAGCGCCGCTACGACGTGAAGACCGTCGCCGAACCCGGCAACCAGGAGGCCTCGTGACGACCCTCGCGCCGCTCTACCCGACGCATCAGCCGCGCAAGCTGAAGGTCGCGACCGTGTCGCTGGCCGGCTGCTTCGGCTGCCACATGTCCTTCCTCGACATCGACGAACGCATCCTCGAACTGATCGAGCACGTCGAGTTCGACCGCTCGCCGCTCACCGACATCAAGCACGTGGGCCACTGCGACATCGGACTGATCGAGGGCGGGCTCTGCAACTCCGAGAACGTCGAGGTGCTGCGCGACTTCCGGAAGCACTGCAAGACGCTCGTCGCGGTCGGCGCGTGCGCGATCAACGGCGGACTGCCGGCGCAGCGCAACCACCTCGACCTCGGCGAGATCCTGCAGGACGTCTACGGCAGCCGCACCGGCATGAGTGCCGGCAGCGCGATCCCGAACGACCCCGAGCTGCCGCTGCCGCTCAACAAGGTGCATCCGATCCACGAGGTCGTGCACGTCGATTATTTCCTGCCCGGCTGCCCGCCGCCGGCGGACGCGTTCTGGCGATTCCTGACCGACCTCATGGCCGGCCGGACGCCGCACCTCGGCCACGGCCTGATGCACTACGACTGACTTCACGCGACGAGAACCCCATGAGCTTCGATCTCGAAACCGCCGCCGCGCCCGCCGGACTCCGCCGCGTCGCCATCGACCCCGTGTCGCGCGTCGAGGGCCACGGCAAGGTGACGATCCTGCTCGACGCGCAGAACCGCGTGCAGCAGGTGCGCCTGCACATCGTCGAGTTCCGCGGCTTCGAGAAATTCATCGAAGGCCGCCCGTACTGGGAAGTGCCCGTGATGGTGCAGCGCCTGTGCGGCATCTGCCCCGTCTCGCATCACCTCGCGGCGGCCAAGGCGATGGACCGCGTGCTCGGCGCGCATCCCGTCACGCCGACGGCGGAGAAGCTGCGGCGCCTGATGCACTACGGCCAGGTGATGCAGTCGCATGCACTGCACTTCTTCCACCTGTCGTCGCCCGACCTGCTGTTCGGATTCGACTCCGACGTGAATCTCCGCAACATCGTCGGCGTGATCCGCGCGCATCCGGACATCGCGAAGAAGGGCGTGATGCTCCGCAAGTTCGGCCAGGAGGTGATCCGCGTCACGGCCGGCAAGCGGGTGCACGGCACGGGCGCCGTGCCCGGTGGCATGAACAAGCACCTGTCGATCGCCGATCGCGATCTGCTCCTGCGCGACGCCGACCAGATGGTCGAGTGGGCGGGCGACGCCGTGACGATCGCGAAGCAGCTCCACGCGCAGAACCCCGCGCTCTACGACAGCTTCGGCAGCTTCCGCTCGAACATGCTGTCGCTCGTCCGGGCGGACGGCGCGATGGATCTCTACGACGGCGTGATCCGCGCGCGCGACGCCTCCGGAAAGATCTTCCTCGACGGCGCCAGCGACCAGTCCTACCTCGACCTGATGGAAGAGGAAGTGCGCCCGTGGACGTACATGAAGTTTCCCCACCTGAAGAGCCTCGGCCGCGACGTCGGCTGGTACCGCGTCGGGCCGCTCGCGCGCGTGCAGAACTGCGATTTCATCCCGAGCCCGCTGGCCGAGGCGGAGCGCCGCGAGTTCATCGCGTGGGGCAGGGGCGAGCCCGTCCACGCGACGCTCGCGTACCACTGGGCCCGCATGATCGAGGTGCTGCATTCGATGGAGGTCATCCGCGATCTGCTCGCCGACCCGGAACTCCTCGACGGTGATCTCATGACCACCGGCGAACGCACGGGCACGGGCGTCGGCATCATCGAGGCGCCGCGCGGCACGCTGATCCACGACTACCGCGTCGGCGACGACGACCTCGTCACGATGTGCAACCTCATCGTCTCGACGACGCACAACAACCAGGCGATGAACGAGGCCGTGCGTTCCGTCGCGCGGCAATTCCTCGACGGGCGCGAACTCACCGAGGGCCTGCTGAACCACATCGAGATCGCGATCCGCGCGTACGACCCGTGCCTGTCGTGCGCGACGCACGCGCTCGGCCGGATGCCGCTCGACGTCGTGCTGCAGGGCCCGGACGGCACGCTCGTCGATCACGTGCTCCGTTCGCCCGAAGGCGAACTCGTCCGGAATCTCGCCGCGCCGGTGGGCCTGCCCGCGTGACGGCGCCGGTCCTCGTGTTCGGCTGGGGCAACCGGAGTCGCGGCGACGACGCGCTCGGTCCGCTGTTCGTCGAGCAGCTGCGCGACGCGCTCGGCGGCGACGACCGCGTGGAGTTTTTCGACGACTACCAGTTGCAGGTGGAACACGCGCTCGACCTCGTCGGCCGCGAGCGCGTGCTGTTCGTCGACGCGAGCCTGACGGCCGCCGCGCCCTTCGAGGCGACGACGCTGCATCCGTCGCGCGATGCCACCTTCACGACGCACGCGATGTCGCCCGGGTCGGTGATGCACGTGTTCCGCGATCTCCATCACGCCGAGCCGCCGCCGTGCACGCTGCTCGCGATCCGCGGTGAGCGATTCGAACTCGGCGAGGCGCCGACACCCGCGGCGCTCGAACATCTCGCACTCGCCGTCGCGTGGGGCCGCGAATGGCTCGCGACTGGCGCGCGGCACGAACACGTCGAGGCCGCGGCGCATGCATGAGATCGGCCTCGCTGGCGACATCGTCCGCATGGTCCAGGACGCCGCCGCGCGCGATCGTTTCAGTCGTGTCGCACAGCTGCGGCTCGAAGCCGGCGCGCTCGCGGGTGTCGAGCCGGACGCGCTCCGATTCGCCCTCGACGCGCTCGTCCCCGGGACCGTGCTCGACGGCGCCGAGATCACGATCGACGAGCCGCCCGGCACGGCGTGGTGCGGACAGTGCGCCGCGACCGTCGAGATCGGCAGCCGCGCCGAGGCCTGCCCGGACTGCGGCGGCTACCCGCTGCGCCCGACCGGCGGCACCGAGCTCCGCGTGCTGGATCTCGTCGTCGTCGACGACTGACTTCGGGATTCATCCATGTGCACCGTCTGCGGCTGCAGCACCCCGAACCGCCCGCGTTCCAGCGAGGCGCCCGACACGTACGTCGCCGTCGATCGCGCGACCGGTGATCTCCACTACGGCACCGGCGCCGCCGGCGTCTCGGTCGTCGGGCTCGGCGCGACCCGCACCATCGCCATCGAAGCCGACGTGCTCGGCGCGAACCGCCGCTTCGCCGAACACAACCGCGCGCACTTCGCGGCCCACGGCGTCCGCGCGTTCAACCTGCTGTCGAGCCCCGGTTCGGGGAAGACGACGCTGCTCTGCGCGACGATCCACGCGCTGCGCCAGCGCGCGCCGACGCTGCCCGTCTCGGTGATCGAGGGCGACCAGCAGACGAGCGTCGACGCCGACCGCATCCGCGCGACCGGCGCGCCGGCCATCCAGGTCAACACCGGCCGCGGCTGCCATCTCGATGCACGCATGGTCGGCGACGCGTTCGCCCGGCTGGCCCTCCACGGGCACACCCACGCGGGCGACCACGCGCATCCGCACGCCGACGCGACCGACGCGCTTCTGTTCATCGAGAACGTCGGCAACCTCGTCTGCCCGGCCCTCTGGGATCTCGGCGAGGCGGCCAAGGTCGTCGTGCTTTCGGTGACCGAGGGCGAGGACAAGCCGCTCAAGTACCCGGACATGTTCGCGGCCGCGACGCTGATGGTGCTGAACAAGATCGACCTGCTGCCGCACGTCGCGTTCGACGTCGAGCGCTGCATCGCGAACGCGCGCCGGATCAACCCGGCGGTCGAGGTGCTGCGCGTGTCCGCGACACGCGGCGACGGCATGGACGCGTGGCTCGCGTGGCTGCTGCCGAGGTCCGACGTGCGGCCGTCCGCGCAGCCGCTGCCGGTCGTCGACCCTGCAGCGACCGAGGCCGCGCTGCGCGACCGCATCGCGATGCTCGAAGCCGCGCTCGCGGCCGCGGGGGTGGAGGTGCCGTGAGGGAAGTCGCGACGCTCCCCGTCGCGGCACCGGCCCGCGTGCTCGCCTGCGGTGCGTGGCTGAAGAACCGCGCATGCCTGATCGACGGCGATCGCGTGCACTGGTCCGCGAACCACGGCGATCTCTACGGAACCGAGGCCCGGGGTGCGCTCGACGCGTCGGTCGACTGGCTGCTGCTCCAGGCGTCGGGGCCCGTCGAAGCGATCGCGCACGACCTGCATCCCGATTTCCACAGCACCGACGTCGCGCTCGCGCTCGCCGACCGGCTCGGTGTCCCCGCGATCGGCGTGCAGCACCATCACGCGCACATCGGCGTCGTGCAGGCCGAGCAGGCGCCCGACGGCCTCGTCATCGGACTCGCGCTCGACGGCTTCGGCCTCGGCATCGACGGGGCGCCGTGGGGCGGCGAGGTGTTGTGCGTCGACGACCGCCGCACGGCGCATCGCTGGCATCGCGTCGATCACCTCGCGCCGATCGCGCTGCCCGGCGGCGATGTCGCGGCGCGCGAACCGTGGCGCATGGCCGCGGCCGCGCTCCACGGGCTCGGGCGCGCCGACGAGATCGAGACGCGCTTCGGGCCGGTGATCGGCGAGGAGGCAGCGCGCATCGTCCGCAGCGTTCTCGACCGACGATTGAACTGCACGCTCACGACGAGTGCCGGCCGCTGGTTCGATGCCGCGGCGGGCGCGCTGGGAATCGCGGTGCGCCAGCGCGACGAGGCGCAGGCCGCGATCGCGCTCGAGACGCTTGCCAGCGCGTTCCTCGATGCGAATCCCGCGTTCGAGGTCGAGGCGCCGTCGCTCGATCTCGCGCCCGTCGTCGGCGCACTGTTCGCACTCGCAGCGCAGGGTGACGACGCCGTCGCGCGCGGTGCGGCGATGTTCCATCTCGTGCTGGTCGCGGCGCTCGCCGATGCCGCGATCCGCGCCGCCGGGGAGTACCGTACGAAGACCGTCGCACTCGCCGGCGGCTGCTTCCACAACCGCGTGCTGAAGCGCCGCCTGACCGACCGGCTGCAGGCGGCGGGGCTCACGGTGCTGCGTCCGCGGACAGTCGATTGCGGCGACGCCGGCATCGCACTTGGCCAGGCCTGGATCGCGGCCTGCACCGTTCACGCCGATCGAACCACCGAGGACTGACCATGTGTCTCGCTCTTCCCGCCCGCGTCGTCGAACTCGTCGAGCCCGACAGCGCCGTCGTCGATCTCGGCGGCGTACGCAAGCAGGTCTCGATGGCGCTCGTGCCGGAGGCGCGCGTCGGCGACTGGGTGATCGTCCACGTCGGCTACGCGATCGGTCTGCTCGACACCGAGGAAGCCGAGGCCACGCTCGCGCTGTTCGCGGAGCTGCAGCAGGCGTGAAGTACATCACCGAATTCCGCGACCCCGATCTCGCGCGGAACATCGCGGCGAGCATCCGCGCGGAGGCCGACCCGGCGCGCACCTACCGGTTCATGGAGTTCTGCGGCGGACACACGCACGCGATCGCGCGCTACGGCGTGACCGATCTGCTCCCGCCGAACGTCCGGATGATCCACGGCCCCGGCTGCCCGGTCTGCGTGCTGCCGATCGGTCGCATCGACATGGCCGTGCACCTCGCGCTCGAACGTGGCGCGATCGTCTGCACGTACGGCGACGTGATGCGCGTCCCGGCGTCCGACGGTCTCTCGCTGACGCGCGCGCGGGCCCGCGGTGGCGATGTGCGGATGGTCTATTCGCCGCTCGACGCGCTGAAGCTCGCGCGCGACAACCCCGGCCGCGAAGTCGTGTTCCTCGCGATCGGCTTCGAGACGACGACCCCGCCGACGGCGCTCGCGATCCGGCAGGCCGCAGCCGAGGGCCTCGCGAACTTCAGCGTGCTCTGCTGCCACGTGCTCACGCCCGCCGCGATCACGCACATCCTCGCGGCGCCCGACGCCGGCGCACACGGCTCGGTGCCGATCGACGGATTCGTCGGCCCCGCGCACGTCAGCATCGTCATCGGATCCGCGCCTTACGAGGCCTTCGCGGCGACGTGGCACAAGCCCGTCGTGATCGCAGGCTTCGAGCCGCTCGACGTGATGCAGGCCGTGCTGATGCTCGTGCGGCAGGTGAACGACGGACGCGCCGTCGTCGAGAACGAGTTCACGCGCGCGGTGGGGCGCGAGGGCAACGCCGCCGCGCAGGCCGTCACGGCGCAGGTGTTCGAGGTCCGCGACAGCTTCGAATGGCGCGGGCTCGGCGAGGTGCCGGACAGCGCGCTGCGCATCCGTCCCGAGTTCGCGCGCTTCGACGCCGAGCGCCGCTTCGATCTCGGCTACCGCGCCGTGCCGGATCACAAGCAGTGCGAGTGCGGCGCGATCCTGCGGGGCGTGAAACAGCCGACCGACTGCAAGCTCTTCGGCACCGTCTGCACGCCGGACAATCCGATGGG
>CAUJJX010000121.1 GCA_963205165.1 Pseudomonadota bacterium
GCGCCTGCGTCCGCAGGGGTTCGCCCGTGGCTGATCCGCGCATGAACACCACGACCGCCTCCGGCACCCGCCATCACGACGGACGCCGCCTCGGCATCATCGTCGCCGTCACGCTCGTCCTCGTCGCGATCGGCCCGGAAGTGCTGCCGACGTACCTCGTCAACGGACTCATCCGCGCGTTCCTCTACGCGGCCGTCGCGCTCACGGTCGACGTGCTCTGGGGCTACGCCGGCATCCTCACGTTCGGACAGTCCGCGTTCTTCGGCATCGGCGCGTACGCCGCCGGACTCATGTTCACGCACGTCGGATTCGATTCGACGAACGCCGCGATCGCGCTCGCCGGCGGCGTCGGCACCGCGATGCTCGTGGCCGGCCTCGTCGGCTGGCTCGCGTTCTATCACGGCGCCTCGCCGCTCTACGGGTCCGTCGTCACGCTCGTGCTGCCGATCGTCGCGACGCAGGTCATCTACTCCGGCGGCAACTTCACGGGGTCGAGCAGCGGACTCTCCGGCTTCGAGAGTTTCGACGTGTCGCTCGAAGCCTGGTTCCGGATCGCCGGCATCGGACTCATCGTGCTCACCGCGATCGCGTGGCTCTTCGTCCGCAGCGACGCGGGGCGCATCCTCGTCGCGATCCGCGAGAACGAGCAGCGCTGCGAATACGTCGGGATCAACGTGTCGCGCGTGAAGATCGTGCTGCTCGTCGTGTGCGCCGCGATCGCCGCGCTCGCGGGCTACGCGTTCGCCGGCGTGCAGATGGTCGTCGCACCGGAGTACGCCGGCTTCGTGTTCGGCACCGAGCTGCTGATCTGGGTGGCGCTCGGCGGACGCGGCACGCTGATCGGCCCGGTCGTCGGCACGCTCGTCCTCGACGTCAGCACGTCGTACCTCAGCGGCAACCTGCCGTTCGTCTGGAAGCTGATCATCGGCGTCGCGTTCGTCGTCGTGATCGTGGCGCTCCCGCGGGGTCTCACGCCGCTGCTCGCGGGTGCGACGCGCCGCCTCTTCCATCGCGGTGCCGATCACGCGGCCGACACGTCGGTGCAACTCGCGACCGTGGCGACCACGACGCACGCGACGAACGATGGCGCCGCCCCCCGTGCCCTCGCGGTGCAGGGCGTGCGCAAGCACTTCGGGAGTCTCACGGTGCTGGACGGCATAGCCTTCGAGGCGCGCCGCGGCGAGCTGCTGAGCCTCGTCGGACCCAACGGGGCCGGCAAGACGACGCTCATGCGCTGCATCGCCGACGGCAACGAACGCTCGGCCGGCAGTGTGGTCATCAACGATCACGACATCGCGCGGAAGCCGCCCTACACGTGCGTCGGATTCGGCATCGCCCGCAAGTTCCAGACGGCGAACGTCTTCGAGACCCTGACCGTCGCCGAGGCGCTGCGCATCGCACGCACGCGGCTCGCGGGGCCGTCGCTGTGGTCGCGCGCCGCGACGCTGCCGCTGCCCGACGCGTCGCTCCAGGTGATCCGCGCGACCGGGCTCGACCGCCAGCTCGGCATCGAGGCGCAGCATCTCTCGCACGGGATGAAGCAGGCGCTCGAACTCGCGATGGTCCTCGCGCTGGAACCGAGCGTGCTGCTGCTCGACGAGCCGACGGCGGGTCTCACGAAACCCGAGCGCACGATGATCGGCGGCATCCTCACCGACCTCGTGCGCCAGCACGGGCTCTGCATCCTGCTGGTCGAGCACGATCTCGATTTCGTCCGCGAGATCAGCTCGCGCGTCATCGTGATGCACCAGGGACGCATCGTCCTCGACGGCACCGTCGCCGAGGTCGTCGAATCCGAACTCGTCCGCACGATCTACTCGGGCGGCACCCACGGAGCCCCGGCATGAGCCCCGCCCTCCTCGTCGACGGCGTGCGCAGCGGCTACGGCGAATCGATCGTCGTGCACGACACGAGCCTCTCGGTGAAGCCCGGCGAGATCTTCGCGCTGCTCGGCAAGAACGGCATGGGCAAGAGCACGCTGCTGCGCACGATCATGGGATTCCTCCCGCTGCAGGCCGGCCGCGTCGAGCTGTTCGGCGAGTCGATCGCAGGGCTCCCGCCGCATCTCGTCGCGCGCCGCAACCTCGCGTACACCCCGCAGGAACGCGCGCTCTTCCAGGACCTCACGGTGGAAGACAACCTGCGCCTCGGCCTGCGCGACGCCGCGCTGTTCGCCCCGGGGCTCGAACGCATCGGGACCTTCTTCCCTTTCCTGCCGACCCGCCTGAAGCAGCGCGCCGGCACGCTCTCGGGCGGTGAACAGAAGATGCTGCTGCTCGCCCGCGCGCTCATCACGCGGCCGAAGCTGATGCTGATCGACGAGATCACCGAGGGGCTCCAGCCCACCGTGATCGAGCGCATGGCGCGCGTGCTCCGCGCGGAACGCGACGAGTCCGGCGTCGCCATGCTGATCGTCGAGCAGCACGTCGACTTCGCGCTGTCGGTCGCCGATCGCTACGCGGTCCTGAAGCTCGGCGAGATCACCGACCGCGGCGACGTCGCGAGCCCCGGCGCCCGGCACCACATCACCGACCAGCTGAGCATCTGACATGGAATCCACCGCATGACCTTCTCCATCGTCGCGCGCTGTTCACGCACCGGCATGCTCGGCGTCGCCGTCGCGACGGCCGTGCCCGCGGTCGGCGCGATGTGCCCGTACGTGCTGACCGGCGTCGGCGCCGTGTCGACGCAATCGTGGGTGAACCCCTACCTCGCGCTCGATGCGCTCGACCTCGTCGCCGACGGCATGAGCGGCCCCGATGCACTCTCCGCCGTGATCGACCGCGACGAAGGCCGCGAGCTGCGGCAGGTCGGCATCGTCGACGCCGAGGGTCGTGCCGCCGCGTGGTCCGGCGTGCATTGCACCCCGTGGGTCGGCCATCGCGTGATCGACAACTGCGCCGTCCAGGGCAACATGCTCACCGGCGCGAAGGTGCTCGACGACATGCTGGCGGCGTTCCGTGCGTCGGCCGATCTCGACCTCGCCGAACGCCTCATGCGCGCACTCGAAGCCGGCGACGCGGCCGGCGGCGACAAGCGCGGACGCCAGTCCGCTGCGCTCACCGTGCATCACCGCGAGGCCTATCCGCTCGTGGAACTGCGCGTCGACGAACACGCCCGGCCCGTCGCGGAACTGCGTCGCGTGCTCGGGGTCGCACGACTCCAGTTGCTGCCGTTCGTGGTGGGGATGCCGTCACGCGACGGCCCCGGCACGGCGGCGCCCGACGCCGTCGTCCGGATGCTCGGACTGGCGCCCCCCGACCGCCCGGGTGGTGGCGGCAGCGCACCTTGAGGTACGCCATGGAACCCGACGACACCTTCCGCGATCTCCTCGGACTCGACCTGCCGCCCGAACGGCTGTCGGAAGTGCTGGCCGCTTACCGCGACATCCTCGACGGCATCCGCGCCCTGCGGTCGCTCGATCTGACCGACGTGCATCCCGCGGTCGTGTTCGAACCGACGGCACCGTATCGCCGCGGAGGGACCGACGCATGAACGAACTCTGGTCGCGCCCCATCGAGTCGCTGGCCCCCGACCTCCGCAGCGGCAAGCTCTCGCCCGTCGATCTGACCGAGGCGTACCTCGCGCGCATCGCGGCCGTCGATCCGCTGCTCGACAGCTTCATCCACGTGTCCGCGGACGCCCGCGAGGCCGCGCGCACGGCCGAGCGCGAGATCGCCGCCGGACGCTGGCGGGGTCCGCTGCACGGCATCCCGGTGGGCGTGAAGGACAACTACCTGACGGCCGACATGCCGACGACCGCGGGCAGCACGGCGGAAGGGCTCGCGTTCCCGATGCGCGATGCCGCTACGGTGGCGCGGTTGCGCGCGGCCGGTGCCGTGCCGATCGGCAAGACCCGCACGCACGAATTCGCATGGGGCAACGTGACGCCGCCGGTGCACAACCCCTGGGATCTCTCGCGCGTGCCGTCGGGGTCCAGCGGAGGGTCCGCGGCCGCCGTCGCGGGCGGTCTCTGCGCCGCGGGCCTCGGTTCCGACACGGGCGGGTCGATCCGGATGCCGGCGTCCGCCTGCGGGCTCGTCGGTCTCAAGCCGACCTTCGGCCGCGTCTCGCGCGACGGCATCGTCCCGCACAGCTGGTCGCTCGATCACGCGGGTCCCCTGACGCGCACCGTCGCCGACACCGCGACGCTCCTGCAGGTGCTCGCCGGCTACGACCCGACCGACCCCGCCTGCCAGGACCAGCCCGTCCCCGATTACGCGAAGAGCCTCGGGAAATCCGTGAAGGGCATGACGATCGGCGTCTGCCGCAACCACTTCTTCGACGGCCTCCAGGACGACGTCGCCCGCGCGCCCGCAGCCGCGATCGACGATCTCGCGAAGGCCGGTGCGCGCATCGTCGAGTTCGAGATCCCGCTGCTTGCGCACGGTCTCGGCGCGATCTTCGCGATCGAACTGGCCAGTTCCACGGCGTACCACGACGAATCGCTGCGCGCCGGCCGCGTGCCGCAGTTCCAGCCCGACGTCCGCACGCTCGTCGAGATGGGCCGCCTCGTCACGGGCGCCGACTACCTCAAGGCGGAGCAGTACCGCAGCGTCCTGATGGAAGCGTTCAGCAAGGTCCTCGCGACCGTCGACGTGATCGTCGGCCCCACGACGCCGATCACCGCCTGGAAGCGCGGCGAATGGACCGTGCAGGTCGGCGACCGCCCGGAGAGCGTGCTCGCGGCCTCGTGGCGTTTCACGTATCCGTACAACCTCACCGGCCTGCCGGCCATCTCGCTGCCCTGCGGCTTCGACCGCGACGGCCTGCCGATCGGACTCCAGATCGCCGGGCGACCGTTCGACGAACCCGCCGTGCTGCGCGTGGCGCACGCGTACGAACGCGCCCACGACTGGAAGGACCGGCGTCCGACCCTGACAGTGGAATGAAGCGATGACGAAACCACCCGAAAGCCCGCTGCGCGTGGCCTGCCTCCAGATGGAGCCGCGCATCGGCCACAAGGAAGCCAACGTGGCCCGCGGCCTCGAACTGATCGCGGAGGCCGCCGCGGCCGGCGCGCGACTCGTCGTGCTGCCCGAACTCAGCAACACCGGCTACGTCTTCGAGACGCGCGCGGAAGCCTTCGCGCTCGCGGAGTCCGTCCCGGACGGCCCCACGTGCCGCGCGTGGCACGAGGCCGCGCGGCGCCTCGGCGTGTACATCGTCGCCGGCATCACCGAACGCGACGGCGACCGCCTCTACAACTCGGCCGTGTTCTTCGGACCCCGCGGACACATCGGCATGTACCGCAAGAACCACCTGTGGGGCGCCGAGGCGCTGTTCTTCGAGCGCGGCGATCTCGGCATGCCGGTCTTCCACACCGACTTCGGCCGCGTCGCGATCGCGATCTGCTACGACATCTGGTTCCCCGAGACCTTCCGGCTCGCGGCGCTCGGCGGCGCCGACCTGCTGTGCGTCGCGACGAACTGGGTGCCGATGCCCGAACAGCCCGCGCACCTGCCGATGATGGCGAACGTGCTCGCGATGGCCGGGGCGCACTCGAACTCGATGTTCGTCGCGGCCGCCGACCGCGTCGGCGTCGAGCGCGACCAGCCCTTCCTCGGCAACAGCGTGATCGTCGGCCCGACGGGCTGGCCGGTCGCGGGCCCCGCCAGCGCGGATCGCGAGGAGATCATCGCGGCCGACCTCGACCTGTCCGAGGCGCGGCGGCGGCGCAACCTGAACGAGTTCAACCACCTCCTGCGCGA
>CAUJJX010000122.1 GCA_963205165.1 Pseudomonadota bacterium
ATACCTCGCGGCGCAGATGGAACGCCATTTCTTCGGCGATGGCGGCGACGTCGCCGCCGGCTTCGTGCCGAAGGGCCAGGCTTGAACGACGCGCCGCAGCCGGCAGGCCGCGAAGCGCTGGCCCCCTCGACGACCGAGAGCCTCGTGGCGAAAGACACGAAGTCACAGCACGCGACCGCCACCGATGGCGAGCCGCGCCTGCTGCTCAATCGCGAGCTGGGCCAGCTCGAATTCAATCGTCGCGTGCTCGCCCAGGCCCAGGACCACGCGATGCCGCTGCTCGAGCGGCTGCGCTTCCTGTGCATCGCCGGCAGCAACATCGACGAGTTCTTCGAGATCCGCGTCGCAGGTCTGAAGGCGCAGATCCAGCTCGGTGCGAACCGGCCCGGACCCGACGGCAAGGCGCCGCTCGAGGTGTTGCAGGAGGTCTCGCGGCAGGTCCACGAGCTGATCACGCAGCAGTACGCGGTCTTCAACGACGACATCGTCCCGGCGCTCGCGCAGGAAGGCATCGTGTTCCTGCGGCGGCGCGAATGGACGAAGGCCCAGCGCGACTGGATCCACGCGTATTTCCTGAACGACGTGATGCCGGTGCTCTCGCCCATCGGGCTCGATCCGGCGCATCCGTTCCCCCGGCTGCTCAACAAGAGTCTCAACTTCGCCGTCGAGCTGGCCGGCAAGGACGCCTTCGGCCGCAAGTCGGGCGTCGCGATCGTGCAGGCGCCGCGCGTGCTGCCGCGGCTCATCATGCTGCCGCCGGAGATCTCGGGATGCCCGCACGGCTTCGTGTTCCTGTCGTCGATCATGCATGCCCACGTCGACGCGCTGTTCGCCGGCATGGAGGTGAAGGGCTGCTACCAGTTCCGGGTGACGCGCAACAGCGACCTCTTCGTCGACGAGGAGGAGATCAAGAATCTCCGCACGGCGCTGCAGGGCGAACTGCCGCAGCGCAACTTCGGTGACGCCGTGCGGCTCGAGGTCGCGGACCTCTGCCCGCCGCACATGTCGGACTTCCTGCTGCAGCAGTTCGACCTCGCACAGGACGATCTCTACCAGGTCACCGGCCCGGTCAATCTCGTGCGGCTGATGCAGGTGCCCGATCAGGTGCCGCGGCCCGACCTCAAGTTCAAGGCGTTCGTCGCGGGCGTGCCGACGCAGCTCACGAAGCGGCCCGACATGTTCGCCGCGATCCGCAAGAGCGACATCCTGCTGCACCACCCCTTCCAGTCGTTCAAGCCGGTCATCAGCTTCATCGAGCAGGCCGCGAACGACCCGAACGTCGTCGCGATCCGGCAGACCGTCTACCGCACGGGCACCGATTCCGAACTGATGGCGCACCTCATCACGGCGGCGCGCAACGGCAAGGCCGTGACCGTCGTCGTGGAACTCCTCGCGCGGTTCGACGAGGAAGCCAACATCAACTGGGCGTCGAAGCTGGAAGAGGTCGGCGCGCACGTCGTGTACGGCGTCGTCGGCCACAAGACGCACGCGAAGATGGCGATGGTCGTGCGCCGCGAGGACGGCAGGCTCACGCGCTACGTGCACCTCGGCACCGGCAACTACCACTCGCGCACCGCGACGCTCTACACCGACTTCGGCCTCTTCACGTGCAACCCCGAGATCACGGCCGACGTGAACGACACGTTCCTCCAGCTCACGGGGCTGGGGCAGGCCGGCGATCACACGCACCTCTGGCAGTCGCCGTTCACACTGCATCCGAAGCTGCTCGCCGCGATCGCGCGCGAGGCCGACGAGGCCCGCGCGGGACGCCCCGCGAGCATCACCGCGAAGATGAACGCGCTGCTCGAACCCGAGATCATCCAGGCGCTGTACGACGCGTCGCGCGCGGGCGTGAAGATCCGCCTGATCGTGCGCGGCGTGTGCGCGCTGCGGCCGGGCATCCCCGGGCTCTCGGAGAACATCGAGGTCCGGTCGATCATCGGTCGATTCCTCGAGCACACCCGGATCTTCCACTTCCGCTCGATCGACGCCGTCTACCTGTCGAGCGCCGACTGGATGGACCGCAACTTCTTCCGCCGCATCGAGGTGTGCTTCCCGGTGCTCGATCCGAAGCTGAAGCGCCGCGTGATCAACGAGGGCCTGAAGATCTATCTCGACGACAACTCGCAGGCCTGGGCGATGGACGCCGACGGCAATTACCGCCGACTCCAGCCCGGCACGGGCAAGCGCAGGAGCGCCCAGATGGAACTCCTCGCCGAACTCTCGACCCGCCCGGTCGCCGACCGCTGATCCCCGCGACGCACGGCGCCCGCGTGGATCTCGAGATCGAACTCAAGCTGCTCATCGCGCCCGGCGATGTCGCGAAGCTGCGCCGCGGCGACACGCTGAAATCGGCGGCACTCGGCAAGCCGGTCACGCGCACGCTGCACAGCATCTACTTCGACACGCCCGACCAGGACCTCGCGAAACGCGGCATGGCGCTGCGGCTGCGCAAGGCCGGCAATCGCTGGATCCAGACCTTCAAGTGCGGCGGCTCGTCCGAGTCCGGCCTGCACCAGCGTCAGGAATTCGATACGCCGGTCGCGGTGCAGTTCCTGGATCTCTATGCGCTCATGCAGACGCCGGCCGCCGAGTTGCTGCGCGACCCGGACTTCCGCGAACGTCTCGCGCCCGCCTTCGTCACGCGGTTCCGCCGCACGACCTGGAACGTCGAGATCCACCCCGGCGAGACCGCCGAGCTGGCGCTCGATCAGGGCGAGGTCATCGCGGGCACGACGAGCACGCCGATCAGCGAAGTCGAGATCGAGTTGATCGAAGGTGATCCGGTGCACCTCTTCGACTTCGCGAAGCGGCTGCTCGCCGACGTGCCGCTGCGCCTCGGCAACGTGAGCAAGGCCGAACGCGGATACGCACTGCTGACGCCATCCGCACCGGCACCGGTGCGCGCCGCGCCCGTCGAACTCGCGAACGAACAGGCCGTCGTCGCGAGCTTCGCGGCCGTCGCGACGGCATGTCTGCGCCAGCTCGACGCGAACGAGCGCGGACTCCTCGACAGCGACGACACCGAGTACGTGCACCAGGCGCGCGTCGCGCTGCGGCGCCTGCGCTCCGCCGTCGGGGCGTTCCGTCCGGTGGCACCGCGCGAGACGATGGGTCCCCTGCTGGACCGGCTGCGCGAACTCGGCAACGCACTCGGCGGCTGCCGCGACTGGGACGTCTTCCTCACCGAGACGCTGCCGCCAGTCGAGGCAGCACTGCCCGACGAACTGTCGCTCGCGACACTGCGAGCAGTCGCGGAATCACGCCGCGACGCCGCACGCGCACATGCCCGCGCCGTCGTCGGAAGCGACGACTACACCGCGCTGCTGCTCGACATGGCGGCCGCGCTGACGCGGCTCGCGCGCACGCCGGAGGACTCGGCCGAAGCGTCGCGTACGGCCGATGTGGAAGTCGCCGCGGACGACGACGCGACCATCGTCGACGGGGCCGACGCTGCCGTGCCGGATCCGACCATCGTGACGGCCGATGCGCCCGTCGTCCTCGACGCGAACCCCAGCCGCACGTTCGCGCGCGAGACCGTCGTCCGGCGGATGAAGCGCGTGCTCCGGCTGGGGCGCCGGGTGTCGCGCGACGACATCCCCTCGCTGCACGCGCTGCGCATCGAGATCAAGAAGCTGCGCTACGCGACGGAGTTCTTCCAGTCGCTGCTGCCACGCAAGACCGTGCGGGCGAACATCGCGCGCGCCGCCGAACTCCAGGAGATCCTCGGGCGCCTCAACGACGCCGAGGTGACGGCGAAGCTGCTCGACGACCTGCGTTCGGATCACGAAGAGTTGTCACACGCCGCGGGCATCGTGCACGGCTGGACCCAGGCGCGGGCCAGCGATGCACTGGCGCATTTCGACGCCGCCTGGAAACGCTTCCGCAAGGCAGCCCCCCAGCACAGGCGATGACCATGCACCTCATTCTCTGGCGCCACGCCGAGGCATTCGACGGCACGCCCGACCTCCCGCGGAAGCTCACGCCGAAGGGTCACAAGCAGGCCGAGTCGATGGCCGAATGGCTCTCGAAGCACCTGCCGCGCGACACCCGCGTGATCGCGAGCCCGGCCGTCCGCGCGCAGGAAACCGTGCGGGCACTTACGAAGGACTTCGAAACGATTCCGTCGATCGCCCCCGGCGCGCAACCCGAATCGGTGCTCGCCGCCGCGGAATGGCCGGACGCGAAGGGCGCCGTCCTGGTGGTCGGCCATCAACCGACGCTGGGCCAGGTCGCGGCACTCCTGATGGGCGAGAGCCCGACCCCCTGGACCATCCGCAAGGGCGCGATCTGGTGGCTGTCGCACCGGGTCCGCGGGGAGGACACGCAGGTGGTGCTGCGGGCGGTGATGGGGCCGGATCTGCTGTAGCAATCCCGCATCCAGGATCACCACCCGACATTCCGGCAGTACACGGCGGGGCAGACACCCTGCCCAGCACCAACCCCTCAGTGATGCGACACCGGCCGCGGCGCGGCGTGCGTGTCCATCGTGACCACCCGATCGTCGAGCACGAGTTCGGGCACATCGGCCTCGTCGTCGGTCTCCTCGTCGAGGACCCTGGCCAGCCGTTCGGCATCGAGCGAACCGCACCATTTCGCGACGACGATCGTGGCGACGCCGTTGCCGATGAAGTTCGTGATCGCGCGGGCCTCCGACATGAAGCGGTCGATCCCGAGGATCAGCGCGAGTCCGGCGACGGGCACCGATCCGACGGCCGACAGCGTCGCGGCGAGCACGATGAATCCGCTGCCCGTCACGCCGGCGGCGCCCTTCGATGTCAGCAGGAGCACGCCGAGCAAGGTCAGCTGGTCCCCGATCGACAGCGGCGTGTTCGTCGCCTGCGCGATGAACACCGCGGCCATCGTCAGGTAGATCGACGTGCCGTCGAGATTGAACGAATAGCCGGTCGGGACGACGAGGCCCACGACGGACTTCTCGGCGCCGGCGTTTTCCATCTTCGCCATGAGGCGCGGCAGCGCGGACTCCGACGACGACGTGCCGAGCACGAGGAAGAGTTCCTCCTTGATGTACCGGACGAACTTCCAGAGGCTGAAGCGGTGCAGCCGCGCGACGAGGCCCAGCACGACGAACACGAAGACGAAGCACGTGAGATAGAAGCTGCCCATCAGCTTCGCGAGTTGCGCGAGCGAGCCGAGTCCGTGCTTTCCGATCGTGAAGGCCATCGCGCCGAACGCGCCGATCGGTGCCACCTTCATCACGATGCCGACGATGCCGAACAGCACGTGCGACAGCCGCTCGATGAGGTCGAAGACGGGCCGGCCCTTCGCGCCGAAGCCGTGCAGCGCGAAGCCGAACAGCACCGAGAAGAACAGCACCTGGAGCATCTCGCCCTTCGCGAACGCGTCGACGGCGCTGTTCGGGATGATCGCGAGCAGGAACTCCGTGGTCGTCTGCATCTTGCCGGGCGCGGCGTACTGCGCGATCGCCTTCGTGTCGAGCGTGGCCGGGTCGACGTTCATGCCCGCGCCCGGCTGAACGACATTGACGACGACCAGCCCGACGACGAGCGCGATCGTGCTCAGGATCTCGAAGTACAGGAGGGCGAGCGCGCCGGTCTTGCCGACCTTCTTCATGTCCTCCATGCCTGCGATGCCGACGACGATCGTGCAGAAGATGATCGGGGCGATGATCATCTTGATGAGCTTGATGAAGCCGTCGCCCAGCGGCTTCATCGCGGCGCCGGTCTCGGGCTGGAAGTGCCCGAGCAGCACACCGAGCACGATTGCGACGATCACCTGGAAGTAGAGGCTCTTCCAGATCGGCTTGCGGGCGCGCGCGCGGACGTCGGTGCCGGACATGGCGTCTCCAGGGGCAGTGCGAGGACGGAAGAAGCGGCTGCGGGCCACGCAGACACGGACGGGGACGTCCGGACCGCGCGACCCTGCATGGCGTCAGACGAGACCGAGGGTCTCGTCGACGCCGAGATGGACGTTCATCGCCTGGACGGCGGCGCCGGACGCGCCCTTGCCGAGATTGTCGAGGCGGGCAACGACGACGACCTGCTCGTCGTGGCCGAACACGAAGACGTCGACGCGGTTCGTGTCGTTGCTGCCCTCGACGTCGAAGAAGCCGTCGACGCAGTTGGCGTCGTTGTCGAACGGCGCGACCCGGATGAAGGGCTCGCCTTCGTAGTACGCGGCGAGCGTGTCGCGAAGTGCCTGCGGACCCATCGGCTTCGCGAGCCGTTGCGGCTGCAGGAAGACCGTCGCGGCGAGGCCCTTGTAGAACGGGCCGACGATCGGCGTGAAGATCGGCGGCATCGCGAGGCCGGTGTGCTCGCGCATCTCGGGCAGGTGCTTGTGGGCGAGCTTCAGCGCGTACGGGCGCGGCGCATTCAGGCTGGCCGCCGCGGCTTCGTACTGCTCGATCATCTTCTTGCCGCCACCGGAGTAGCCCGTGATCGAGTGGGCCGCGAGCGGGTAGTCGGGCTGGAGGATGCCGGCCGCGACGAGCGGCTTCACGGCGAGGATGAATGCGGAGGCGTGGCAGCCGGGGTTCGCGATGCGCTTCGCGGCCCGCAGCTTCGCCCGCTGGCCGGGTGCGAGTTCGGGCAGGCCGAAGGTCCACGCGGGGTCGGTGCGATGGGCCGTCGACGCATCGATGATGCAGGTGCCGGGATTCTCGACGAGCGTCACGGATTCCTTCGCGGCCGCATCGGGCAGGCACAGGAAGGTGACGTCGGAGGCGTTGATCAACGCGCGGCGCGCCGCGGGATCCTTGCGCAGGGCGGGGTCGATCGAGAGCAGCGTCACGTCGTCGCGACGTGCGAGGTACTCGTGGATGCGCAGCCCGGTCGTGCCTTCCTGACCGTCTACGAAAACCTGGAATGTCATGGCGCCCTCACCGAGTGGGAAACGACGATACGGCGAGTCGGCTGCAACTCGCTCAGGCGAGTCCGGTGCAAAGCGCACCTGGGGTGACCTGCAACGAAAAACGCCGACCGGGCGGCGGGGATGAACCCGTTCGTCCGGTCGGCGCCAGTCGGTCTTACTTTTCCTTTTCCATGAGCTTCTCGACCAGGCTCGCGGGCACTTCCGAGTAGTGGTCGAATTCCATCGAGAAGGTACCGCGACCGCTCGTGGCCGAGCGCAGGAAGTTGATGTAGCCGAACATTTCGGCCAGCGGCACGAAGCCCTGGACGAATGCAGCCGCACCCTTCGTACCCTGGTCGGTCACCTGGCCACGACGACGGTTCATGTCGCCGATGATGTCGCCCAGGTAATCGGCCTCGGTCACGACCTCGATGCGCATCACCGGCTCGAGGAGCTTCGGACGGCTCATCTTGTGCGATTCGCGGAAGCACGCACGACCCGCGATTTCGAACGCGAGCGCCGACGAGTCGACATCGTGGTACTTGCCGTCGATCAGGCGGGCCTTGAAGTCCAGGACTTCATAGCCGGCCACCTGACCGCGCATCGCTTCCGTGCGGATCGCGTGCTCGACGGCCGGGATGTATTCGCGCGGCACACGGCCACCGACCACCTCGTCCTCGAACTTGATGCCGCTGCCGGGTTCGAGCGGCTCGAAGATCATCTTCACTTCGGCAAACTGACCGGAACCGCCGGACTGCTTCTTGTGCGTGTAGATGTGCTCGACCGTGTTGCCGAAGGCTTCACGGAAGCTCACGCGCGGCTTGCCCATGTTCGCCTCGACACCCAGCTCGGTCCGCATGCGGTCGATCGTGATCTCGAGGTGGAGTTCGCCCATGCCGCGCAGGACGGTCTGTCCGGTGTCCTGGTCGACTTCGAGACGCAGCGACGGATCGGCCTTCACCATCTTGTAGAGCGCGGTCGACATCTTGTCGATGTCGGCGCGGGACTTCGGTTCCACGGCCACGCTGATGACGGGGTCGGGGAAGCGCATGCGCTCGAGCAGGACCGGCTTGTCCGGATCGCACAGCGAATCGCCGGTCTCGGTGTCCTTCATCGAAACGAAGGCGCAGATGTCGCCGGCGCGGGTTTCCTCGATGTCCTTGGTGTTGTTCGCCTGGACTTCCACGATGCGGCCGATGCGTTCCTTCTTGCCACGCGTGACGTTCATCAGCGTGTCGCCCTTCTTGATCACGCCCGAGTAGACGCGAACGAAGGTGAGCGTGCCGAACTGGTCGTTGATGACCTTGAACGCCAGCGCGCGCGCGGGCGCGTCGTCGGTGACTTCCTGGGTGCCGACGTTATTGCCGTCCTCGTCCACCAGGGAGATGCCGCCGTTCTCGCCGGGGTAGGGCATGTAGGCGATGACCGCGTCGAGGACCTGCTGCACGCCCTTGTTCTTGAAGGACGAGCCGCACATCACCGGGACGAGCTGGCCGGTCACGGTGCCCTTGCGGATGCACTTGACCAGGACTTCGTGATCGAACTCGCCGGTCTCGACGTAGCGCATGAACGCATCGTCGTCCATCGCGAGCGCGCCCTCGATCAGCTCGACGCGCAGCTTGGGGATCCGGTCGATCCACTCGTTGTCGTAGCTGGCGGCAAACTTGAAGCGGGCCTTGACCTCGTCGTAGGACAGGCTGTCCCACGGGGAGTCCTTGTCCTCTTCCTGCCAGACGTAGCCGACGTTCGCCACGAGGTCGAACATGCCGACGAATTCGTCGTGGCTGCCGATCGGCACCTGCAGGAGCAGGGCGTTGGCGCCGAGGCGTTCCCGGATGCCGGTCACGGCCTTCTGGAAGTTCGCGCCCATGCGGTCCATCTTGTTGATGTAGCACATGCGCGGCACGTTGTACTGGTTCGCGAGGCGCCAGTTCGTCTCGGTCTGCGGCTCGACGCCGGCAACACCGTCGAACACCACCACGGCACCGTCCAGCACGCGCAGCGAACGGTTCACCTCGATGGTGAAGTCCACGTGGCCGGGCGTGTCGATGACGTTGATCTGGTGACCCTTCCACTCGGCGGAGACGGCCGCGCTCTGGATCGTGATCCCGCGCTTGCGCTCCTGCTCCATGTAGTCGGTGGTCGTGCTCGCCTTGCCGTCCTTGGTGTCGTGGACGTCGACGATCTGGTGCTTCTTGCCCGTGTAGTAGAGGATCCGCTCGGTCGTCGTGGTCTTGCCGGCGTCGATGTGGGCGATGATGCCGATGTTGCGATACAGCTCTAGGGCCTTTTGCCTAGCCATGATTTCGCCTTTAGAGAGGTAGGGACGTCCGCCGGAGTAGCGCACGAAACCCGTGAGTCTAGCTCGACTTCATGACCGCGCTCCAGTACATCCGATCGAAAGTTCGGACTTCGCCGGGAAACGCGGGCGCCGGCCCCGTGGTCGGACCGGCCGGAACAGCCCGGAAGCGCCACGGATCGGCGGGCATTCCCCTGCGGGTACCCGGCCGGCGCGACCCGGTGAAGGTCGCCCGCCCGGGGGTTCCGTTCAGCGGAGCGGTTCGTCCGGCTTGCGCAGCTTCACGGGCGCCCGCTTCGCCCGCATCCGCAGGTTCAGCATCTCGACCACGACCGAGAAGGCCATCGCGAAGTAGATGTAGCCCTTCGGGATGTGGAACCCGAGACCGTCGGCGACCAGCGCCAGCCCCACCACGATCAGGAATGCGAGTGCCAGCATCTTGATGGTCGGATGCCGGTCCACGAACTCCCCGATCGGCCGGGCCGCGAAGAGCATGACGCCGACCGTCAGGACGATAGCGCAGATCATCACGCCGATCTCGTCGACCATGCCGACGGCCGTGATGACCGAGTCGAGCGAGAAGATGATGTCGATCACGGCAATCTGCGCAAGGACGCTGCCGAAGGTGGCCGTCCCGGCGGCGCCCGCGGTGATCTCATGCTCCGTCCCTTCCAGGGAATTGTGGATCTCGTGGACGCTCTTCCAGAGCAGGAACAATCCGCCGCAGATCAGGATGAGGTCGCGCCCGGAGATTTCGCGGCCGACGACGGTGAAGAGCGGCGCCGTGAGCTTCATGATCCAGGCAAGCGTCAGCAGCAGGCCCAGCCGCGTGACCATCGCCGCCATCAGACCCGTGGTCCGGGCGGTGTTGCGCTGGTGTTCCGGCAGCCGCCCCACCAGGATCGAGATGAAGATGATGTTGTCGATCCCGAGGACGATCTCGATCGCGGCGAGCGTTGCCAGCGCGATCCAGGCCTGCGGGTCACCGACCCATCCGAACAATTCCATGAACATCCAGTGTCTCCGTGGTGGCGGGACGGGTCGCCCCGGCCTCGCTGACGTGGTCCGACCAACCCGGCCGCGGGGCGTTCCCAGCGCGGCACCGATTGCCGCGCCCGCACGCCGTCGTCTATCGTGGAACGGAGAGTACTCGGGGCATCGGCGGCTGCGAAGGCCGGCGACGGCCGCCCCTCCCGCGGCCCCCGCTCCGGTCCGATGCAGCCCGACGGTCGACGCACGCGGTCGGGCGCCGGGCACGGACCGAACCGGCGTGCCCGACCGGCCGCATTCCCCGCCTTTCGCCTTTCGCCTTTCGCCTTTCGCCTTTCGCCTTTCGCCTTTCGCCTTTCGCCTTTCGCCTTTCGCCTTTCGCCTTTCGCCTTTCGCCTTTCGCCTTTCGCCTTTCGCCTT
>CAUJJX010000123.1 GCA_963205165.1 Pseudomonadota bacterium
GCAGGCAGTGCGTCGGAATCAGCCGCGGGCGCGGCGCCGGAGTCCTGCCATGCGCGCAACAGCGCGGCCAGCCGCGTCACGATCTGCGCATCGCCTCCGCCGGACGCGAGCACGCGGTCCAGGCTTTCGCGCTTGCGACCCGGCGTCCAGCCGCGATGCGGAAGATCGAGTTGGCGCAGTGCTTCTCGAAACGTGGCCGACGATTCGCTCGCCGCCGCACCGCGGTCGGGACGTGCCGTGAGCCCCTGGAGTGCCGCCGTCAGCGCCTCCGTGCTGTTCTGGTCGAATGCCCATTGCAGGCTGCGCAGGACCGGCTCGTCCGGATTCCGGGCCGCCTGCTGCTTCACCATGGCCGCGAACTTTTCACCTGGACTCGCATCGGTGACGTTGCCACCGGCGATCTCCTGGTAAGTACGCATGTAGTTGCGCGGCGTGGGTGCCATGCGGCGGGTCGCGAGGAGCTTCAGCGTTTCTCGTGCGATGACGGTTGGATTTTCGGCTTCGGCCATGGTTATAGGTTCTGAACGCACTCGGGTACCGGTGGAATATCGGCACCTCGCCTGCGGCCCTTGAATTATCCTCGCCGTCATCCCAGTTCACGCCGGCATGTTCATGCCCAACATCGGAATCGATCGCGCGCTGCTGCTCGTTGCGCTGGTCGCCGCAACGGCACCCGTCGATGCGGCCCCACCCCAGGACCTCGCAATCGTCAGGGAGGTGATCGAACGCTTCGCAGTGGAGCAGACGCGCGATCTTCCCGGCGACGTGTCCGTGGACGTTCCGCCGCTCGATCCGCGCCTGCAGCTGACGTCGTGCAGCGACCTTCAGGCATATCTGCCCGCCGGCGCGAAGTTGTGGGGGCGCACCCACATCGGCATGCGCTGCAACGGTCCGGACCGCTGGTCCGTCACGGTCCAGGTGACCGTCCGCGTGATGGGGTCCGCCTTGTACACCGCCCGACCGATCGGCCGCGGCCAGCGCCTGACAGAGGCGGACATCGCAGTCCGATCCGCCGATCTCGCACAGTTGCCGCCCGGTGTCCTGACGGACGCTGAACAGGCCGCCGGGAAACTCGCTGGAATCGCACTTTCGGCCGGACTTCCGCTGCGACGCGACATGCTGCACGGCGAACGCGTCGTCACGGCCGGGCAGACGGTTCGCGTCGTGTTCACGTCGAACGGATTGCAGGTTAGCAGCGAGGGAAAGGCCCTCGCCGCAGGCGCAGTCGGCGACGACATCCAGGTGCGCGCCGCGTCCGGCAAGGTGATCCGCGTGACGGTCACCGGACCCGGCGTTGTGCAGGTGCGATGAGCGCGGCGCATACAACGTCGACGCCGCCGACCCCGTTGATATACTCGGCGCCGCCTTCCGTTACACGCGTCGTGCCTAAAGTTTCTGCAACTCCGTGCCGTAAGAGAACCCGGATGGCGGAACCGGCCATTCTTCAGTCAGAAGCGAGGATTCAAAGTGAAGATCAATAACTCTGTCGGTCGGCCCCAGGGCGTCACGTCTCCCCAGGAAATCGCTGGTGGCAAGGCACCCGCGCAACCGCAGGTGAACTCGAGAGGCACGGGCGATCGCGTCGACATCACGTCGCTCTCGTCCCAGTTGCAGGCACTCGAGAGCAAGCTTTCCGACGTGAACGTCGTGGATTCCGCGCGCGTCGATGCGATCAAGCAGGCCATCTCGGAAGGGCGTTTCAACGTCAATTCCGAAGTCGTGGCGGACAAGCTGATCGCCTCGGTCAAGGAATACCTGCTCAACCAGAAGAACTGATCGTCCGGTCGCGACGGTCGCGTGACCGCGGGAATTCCGCGCGACGCGCCGTGCGATCGTGATGGTCCGGAGGCCCGGAGCACCATGCCATCCCGCGATACTTTCGTCCGATCCCTGGTCACCGAACGGGACGCGTTCGCGCGCTTCCTCGGTCTTCTGGAGGCCGAGAGCGCATCGCTCATCAAGGGTGACGTGGAGGAACTGGTTCGCCTCGCGCGGATCAAGTCGGAGCAGGTCGACGCCCTCAACGGCCTCGCGAGGGATCGCAGCCGTTTCCTGTCCGGCGAAGGCTTCAAGCCGGATCGCATCGGCATGTCGGAATGGCTCGTCGTGAACGGAGGCCCCGACGGCGAACGCCTGTCGCGTCTCTGGCAGAGCCTCGTGCACGACGCCTCCGAAGCGCGCCGGATGAACGAGAAGAACGGCGTGTTGATCGACTCCCGCCTGCGCTTCAATCAGGCGGCGCTCAACGCGCTCCGCGGCGCGTCCCACACCGCGACGCTGTACGGCCCCGACGGCGTGCCCGAATTCCGCGGCCGCCAGCGCGACCTCGGCCACGCCTGACCCCACCGCTGTAACCGCCCGATTCATCCGTCGTCGCGAAGTTCGTGCGGCGACGTTTTCGTTCGGGCTGTGCGCCGCGGCGGTTGCAGTCCGTGACCTCGGTGCCACAACGCGACGAACTCACTTCGACTCGACGACACCCTCGTTCGGCAGGATGACCACGGTCACGCGCCGATTCCGCGATCGGCCTTCGGGGGTGTCGTTGGAATCGATCCCGCGGTACTCGCCGTAGCCGACGGCGGCCATGCGTGCGGGGGAGACGCCGCCCTGCGCCAGCAGACGCACCACCCGGCTCGCGCGGGCGGCGGACAGTTCCCAGTTGGACGGAAACACCGGGCTGTTGATCGGGCTGTCATCGGTGTGCCCCTCGATCTCGAGCGCATTCGGCGCCGCCGCGAGGACCTTCGCAACCGAATCGAGCACCTGCGCCGAATCACCCTGCAGTTCCGCCTGCCCCGGTTCGAACAGCACGCTCGCGTTGATCTCGACGGCAATCCCGCGGGCATTCTGGGTGAGGTGGACCCGGCCATCGCGGATGAGAGGATCCAGCACCTGATTGAGGTCGTTCGCCATCGACTGGAGTCCGTTCTTCGACGCCGCACCATACGTCGGCTCGGTGGTCTGGAAAGCCTTGACGAGCGACTCGGACACGACGCGATAGCGCCCCTCGCTGACGGAAGAGATCGCGTACATCACGATGAAGAACGCCAGCAGAAGCGTCACGAAGTCGGCGTACGACACGAGCCAGCGATCGTGATTTTCGCCCCCGTCGTCGACCGGCTGACGCCGACGGCCCATGCGCGTCCGGGACCTCAATCACCCGCCCCGAGATAGCCTTCGAGCTTGCCCTGGACGATGCGGGGGTTCTCGCCGTTGGCCACCGACATGAGACCGTCGATGACCATCTCGCGCCGCCGGACTTCGCGCGCGACGATCGCCTTGAGCTTGTTCGCGATCGGCAGGAAGACGAGGTTCGCGCTGCCGACGCCGTAGAGCGTGGCGACGAACGCCACGGCGATGCCTGCACCGAGCTTCGACGGATCGGTGAGGTTCTCCATCACGTGGATGAGCCCGAGCACCGCGCCGAGAATGCCGATCGTCGGCGCGTAACCGCCGGCGGAATCCCACACCTTGATGGCCGCACGCTGCTCTTCCTCGTAGGTCTGGATGTCGCGTTCGAGAATGTCGCGGAGCGTGATGGAGTCGGCCCCGTCGATCAGCAGCTGCAATCCCTTGCGCTCGTAGTCGCCCTTCTCGATGCGCAGCTGCGGCTCCAGCGCGAGCAGGCCGCCGCGGCGTGCGACGTTGCTCCAGTGGATGATCCGTCCGATCAGTCCTCGAAAATCGCAGACCGGTGGCTTGAAGACCAGGCGCACCATGCGCACGCCACGGGCGAACACCGGCAGGCGGCTCTGCAGCATGACCGCGCCGAGCGTACCCCCGATGACGATGACGAATGCGGTCGCCTGGACCAGCGACGCGATGTGCCCGCCTTCGATCCACTGTCCGCCGAGGACGGCGCCGACGGCGACCACAAAACCGAGCAGGCTGAGAATGTCCATGAGTCGCGAGAGATGGGCGGTGACGACGCACGTCGCAACCGCACTGGCCGGACGCAAATGCGCCCATGTACTTTACGGCGCGCCGGATACCCGACTTGAATACCCGGGACGCATCGTCGTCGAACCTGCTGCGGATGGTTGCGCACACATCCGCTGGCGCCGTTGCGGCGCCGGGGTCACCCCGCCGAGAACGTTTGCCGCGTTCGCCCGGACGCCGGTGGTCGCGCGGTCCCGGCGGGCGAAATCCGGATCAGCGCGCCGTCCAGGTCTTCATGCGGGCACGCAGCCGCGCGACCGCCTGACCGTGCAGCTGACAGACGCGCGACTCGCTCACGCCGAGCACCTCGCCGATCTCCTTGAGGTTCATCTCCTGCTCGTAATAGAGGCCCATGACGAGCTTCTCGCGTTCGGGCAGGGCACTGATCGACTGGACGAGCGTGCGACGGAACCCCTGGTCTTCCAGGACGTCGAGCGGACCGCGCTGGCCGTCGGTCAGGAATGAGTCGAAGAAATCGCCGTCCTCGGACTCCTGGAAATCCTCGTAGTGCAGCAGCTGGTACCCGCGCGAGTCGAGGAGCATCTGCTGGTAGTCCTCGATGGGCACTTCGAGCCGCGCCGCGAGTTCGCTCTCGCGTGGGGCACGTCCGAATTCCTGCTCGAGCTGGGCGACCGCCGTCTCGATCTTGCGCAGGTTCTTCCGGACGTTGCGAGGCAGCCAGTCGGCCTGGCGCAGCTCGTCGAGGATGGACCCGCGGATCCGCTGGATCGCGTAGGTCTCGAACTGCGCGCCCTGCGTATCGTCGAAGTTCTTGGCTGCGTCGAGCAGACCGATGAGACCGGCCTGGATCAGATCGTCGACCTCGACGCTCGCTGGCAGCTTCGCCATGAAGTGATAGGCAATGCGCTTAACGAGCGGTGCTAGCTCGTTGACGATGGCATCGATGTCGCGGTTCGCTATGGATGTGGCATTGACCATCGGTTTCGCTCAGACATTCACAGACAGCGACAGTCGGCTCGCCTGCACGAGCCGGTGGACGAATCCGTCGAGACGGTCTTCACCCGCATGCGGCCAATGCATCGCGGTGTCCGCGATGGCACGGATCGCCGCAGCCGAAGACGCCTGGGGATACGCCCCGACGACCGCCTGCCGCAGGCGGGTGGCCCGCTGCAGGTCCGCATCGTCCGGCACCCAGCCGAGCCAGGCAACGCTGGCAGACAGGAAACGCCTCGCTGTCGCTTCAAGGTTATCGAATATCGCACGCGCCTCGGAGGCCGTGCGGGCGCGGTTGACGACGACGTGGAAGCGGCGCCGCGCCGCATCCCGACTCAGCCGCTTCATCAGTCCGTAGGCACTGGTGATCGAGTCGGCGCCCGGTGACATCACGATCACGACCTCGGTGGACGCAAGCGTCCAGGACGACAGCGCATCGGACCCGGCCGACGGCGCATCGACGAGGAGCATGTCGACGGCGGGCGAAAGACCGTCGAACGCCTCCACGAGGCGGCGTTCCTCGGTCTTGGGGAGCGCGCCCAGCAGGCGGCTGCCCTGCCCCGCTGCGACGAAGCGAACACCCTCCGGACCGTGCTCGACCACATCGTCCAGCGCACGGTCGCGCCGGATGACCTGCACGAGATCGTGGCTGCACTCGACCCCGAGCGCTCCGGCCACACCGGTCGACCCGGCGGCCTGATCGAGGACGCAGACATTCTGGCCGGCGCGCGCGAGTGCGACCGCTACATTGCCGACGAGCGTCGAGCAGCCGATGCGGGGCGTTGCCGCCGCGAACGTCACGGAGCGGACGAGGCCGCGCGAAAACATCCGGCGGAGCCCTGCGGCCTGATCGGGAACGATCTGCACGCGTCAGGCCCCGTGCATTTCGGTGGACTGCCCGGCGCGCGCCGCGAGCACGAGCGGCATCTCTTCCGGCGTGGCCTGGAAGCCGCCCTTGAAGACGTCGCCGCGGAAAGCACGCTCGACGAGGTAGAGCGCGCTCGCGAGGTGGAGGTCTTCCGGCACACGCTGGCCGTTGGTCACGTAGTGCAGCGGCAGCTTCGCGCGGAGGATCACGTCGATCGCGCCGCCGAGTGACAGCGCCTCGTCGACCTTGGTCAGGATGCAACCGGCGAGACCGTCGCCGCGATAGCAGCGGACGACGTCCTCGAGGGCTTCGCCCTGCGCGACCGCGGACAGCAGCAGGATGCGTCCGACGGGCTTGCCGTGACCACTCAGCATCGCGACCTGCTGCGCGACGCGGCGGTCGCGCTGGTTCATGCCGACGGTGTCGATCAGCACGAGCCGCTTGCCCTGCAGTTCGGCCAGTGTCACAGCGAGATCGTCCTCGTCCTTCACGACGAAGACCGGGATGCCGAGGATGCGACCGTAGATGCGCAACTGATCGACGGCACCGATCCGGTAGCTGTCGGTCGTGACGAGCGCGACCTGTGACGGACCGTGCTGAAGCGTGCAGCTCGCGGCGATCTTCGCGACGGTCGTCGTCTTGCCGACGCCGGTCGGCCCGACGAGTGCGTAGACGCCACCCTTCGTCACGATGTCGTTGCCCGAGCTGACGCACTGGAGACTCGCCGCGAGGACCTGCTTCACCCAGCGCAACGCACGCGGCAGAGGTTCGCCACCAGGCAGGCGGGACGCGAGACCGCGGGCGAACGTCGCGCCGAATCCGCGGGTCAGGAGTTCGCGCATGAGTTCGACCTGGACCGGCTTGCTGGACGCCATGTCGCGCCAGGCGAAGCCGGACAGCTGCCCTTCGACCACGCTGCGCAACTGGCGGATCTCGTCGGCGAGTTCGCGGGTCGCGTCGTCGCGGGATTCGACCGGTGCCTGCGCTGGAGCTGATGCCGCCGCCGCGTTCGAGGTGCTCGTCCCGGGTGCGGCCGCAGCCGGTGACTTGTGGAGTGCCTTGTCGGCAACCTCGATGGACGGTTCGGCCGCGATCGTGACCATCTCGTGCTCGGCGACCGCCATGATCTCGACGCCCCCCTGGACCGGACGATTGGCAAGGATCAGTGCATCGGTACCCAGTGCCTCGCGCACGAGACGCAGGCACTCGCGCGTGTTCGCGGCGAAGAATCGCCTAACGACCAAGGTGGCGGCTCCGCGGAATCAGGATCTGCGCAAATCGGTATGCGGTCACTGCGATCGACCTCCGAGCACGGCCACGACCTTGATGGTGCGGCTGTCGGGAATCTCGGCGTGGGAAATCACTTTGAGCTGGGGGGCCGCGCGGCGAAGGAAACGGGAGAGCAGTGCACGGATCGGTGCCGGCACCATGAGGACGGCGGGGCGGCCCGCGCCTTCCTGCTCCTGGGCCAGCGTCGCTGCCTGCTTCAACAGGTTCTCCGCGAGGTTGGGTTCGAGGCCGGCACCTTCAGGCCCCTTGGCTTGCGCGGCCTGTATCAGCACCTGTTCGAGACCGGGATCGAGGGCCATGACAATCAACTCTCCGCCTCCCGGCGCGATGCCTTGGATGATAGCACGCGAGAGCGAAATCCTGACCGCTGCGGTGAGGTCGTCGGGGTCCTGCGTGCGAACGACATATTCCGCCAGCGTTTCGAGAATCGTGCGCATGTCGCGAATGTGCACGCCCTCGAGAAGCAGGCTCTGGAGCACCTTGTGCAGGACCCCGACGGGGACGATCTTCGGCACGAGATCCTCTACGAGCTTGGGCGATTCCTTGGCGAGATGATCGAGCAGGCTCTGCACCTCCTCACGGCCGAGCAGCTCGGCGGCGTTCGCCTGGACAACGGATGACAGATGGGTCGCGATCACGGTCCCGGCGTCGACGACGGTGTAGCCCATCGCGATGGCCTGCTCCCGGGTCGCCTGCTCGACCCACACGGCGGGCAGGCCGAAGGCGGGGTCCTTCGTCGGCGCGCCGGGCAACGTGCCGATGGCCCGCCCAGGATTTATGGCGAGGAACTGCCCGACGAGCACGTCGCCCGCGCCCACGTCGACGCCCTTCAGCGTGATCCGGTAGCCGTTCGGCTTCAGCTCGAGACTGTCGCGGATGTGGACGGCCGGGACGAGGAATCCGAGGTCCTGGGCGATCTTCTTCCGGATGCCGCGGATGCGTCGCAGGAGGTCGCCGTCCTGCGCCTTGTCGACGAGCGGGATCAGCCGGTAGCCGACTTCCAGTCCGAGGATGTCGACCGGCGCGACGTCCTGCCAGCCGACCTCGGCGGTCTCGGGCTGGGCGGGTGGCGGCGGCGGGGGCGGCGGCGCCTCTTCCGCCTTCCGGCCGACCATGTACGCGATGCCGGCCAGCGCGCCCGCGATCATCAGGAACGACACGTGGGGCATCCCGGGAATCAGCCCCAGCAACGCGAGCACGATCCCGGTGATGTACATGACGGCCGGTCGCGAGAAGAGCTGCGACACCATCTGCTGCGACATGTCCTCGTCGGTCGTCACGCGGCTGACGACGACGCCCGCGGCCGTCGAGATGATCAGCGACGGGATCTGCGCGACGAGGCCGTCGCCGATCGTCAGCAGCGTGTAGTTCTGCGCGGCCGTCGCGAAGTCGAGATCGTGCTGGAGGATGCCGACCGTGAAGCCGCCGATGACGTTGATGAGTGTGATGATGATGCCGGCGATCGCATCGCCGCGGACGAACTTGCTCGCACCGTCCATCGATCCGTAGAAGTCGGCTTCCTGCGAGATGTACGTGCGGCGCTTGCGGGCCTCGTCCTCGCCGATCAGTCCGGCGTTCAGGTCGGCGTCGATCGCCATCTGCTTGCCGGGCATCGCGTCGAGCGTGAACCGCGCGGACACCTCGGCGATCCGGCCGGCGCCCTTCGTGATCACGACGAAGTTGATGACCACGAGGATCACGAACACGACGATGCCGACGGCGTAGTTGCCGCCGACGAGGAAGTCGCCGAACGCCTCGATCACGTG
>CAUJJX010000124.1 GCA_963205165.1 Pseudomonadota bacterium
TGACCTTTGCGTGCAGCAGCGAGGGGTGGAGGATGTCCTGCACGAGGGTCGACTTGCCCGAGCCCGACACTCCCGTCACGCACGTCAGCCTGTTGAGCGGAAAGCGCACGTCGACGTTCTTCAGGTTGTGCTCGGTGGCACCCACGATCGCGATGCCGGGCTGGTCGGCACGCGTGGGCATCGGCGCGATGCCGGCGTCGGCGCGCTTGCGTCCCGCGAGGTAGTCGGCCGTGAGCGAATGCGTGTCGGCGCGCATCTCGGCGGGCGTGCCGAAGAAGACGATCTCGCCACCGCGTTCGCCGGGGCCGGGGCCGATGTCGAGGATGCGGTCCGCGGCCTGCATCACCTGCGGATCGTGCTCGACGACGACGAGCGAATTGCCGGCGTCGCGGAGCTTCTGCATGACGCCGATCACGCGGCCCATGTCGCGCGGATGCAGGCCGATCGACGGTTCGTCGAGCACGAAGAGCGTGTTGACGAGTGACGTGCCGAGCGCCGTCGCGAGATTGATCCGCTGGACTTCGCCACCCGAGAGCGTGCGGGATTGCCGGTCGAGCGTGAGATAGCCGAGGCCGACGGCGACGAGGTAGTCGAGCCGCGCGTTCACCTCGGTGAGGACGACGTCGAGCGCTTCGTCGGTCGCACTCGTGCCGGACGCGTGGGTCTTCCGGAGGTCCGCGAAGAAGCGTTGCGCGCGATCGATCGGCAGCAGCATCAGGTCGTGGATAGCCAGGCCCGGCAGGGCTTCGAGCGTTTCGCGGGTCCAGTCGACGCCGCGCGGCAGGAAGCGCTTCGGCCCCGGCAGCGCCGCATCGGCGAGCGTGTGATCGCCGGCGCGCCAGAGCAGCGCGTGCGGCTGGAGTCGCGCGCCGCCACAGACCTCGCACGGCGTGTACGCGCGGTACTTCGAGAGCAGCACGCGGATGTGCATCTTGTAGCTCTTGCTCTCGAGCCACGCGAAGAAATGGCGCACGCCGTACCACTTGCCGGGCCACGACTTGTCCCAGCTCTTCCAGCCCGGATCGCCTTCGAGGACCCACTGCCGGTCTTCGAGCGGCAGCGCGTGCCACGGTACGTTCATCGGCACGCCGCGCTTCGCGGCGAACTTCGCGAGGTCGTCCTGACATTCCTTGAAGCTCGCCGTCTGCCAGGGCTTCACCGCGCCCTGCGCGAGCGACTTCGTGTGGTCCGGCACGACGAGTCCGAAGTCGATGCCGATCACGCGGCCGAAGCCGCGGCAGGTCTCGCACGCACCGAGCGGCGAGTTGAACGAGAACAGGCTCGGCGACGGATCGCGATAGTGCAGATCGCAGTCCGGGCAGTGCAGGTCGGTCGAGTAGCGCCACGGCGTCGGGGGCACCGCATCGGCCGCGGCATCGTCGGCGACGGGATGCACGGTCACACGGCCCTGGCCCACGCGCAGCGCGGCTTCGAGCGCTTCTGCAACGCGCGCCGATTCGGCGTTCGAGAACCGGAAGCGGTCCTGGACGACATCGACGCGGCCCGGCTGCCGCGCGTGGATGCGCGTGTAGCCCTGCGCCTCCAGCAGCTTCAGCACTTCGGCCTCGTCGAAGTTGTCGGGGACGGGCACGGGGAACGTGATGATCAGCCGCGGATCGTTCGCAGCCGCCGCGCGGTGCGCGATGTCGTGTGCGATCGATTCGGGATCGTCACGTCGCACGGGGCGTCCGCAGCCGCGGCAATGCAGGTGCGCCGCTCGGGCGAACAGCAGCTTCAGGTGGTCGTTCAGCTCGGTCATCGTGCCGACGGTCGAGCGGGAGGTCCGCACCGGATTCGTCTGGTCGATCGCGATGGCCGGCGGGATGCCCTCGATGGCGTCGACCTGCGGCTTGTCCATCCGGTCGAGGAACTGCCGGGCGTACGGCGAGAAGGTCTCGACGTAGCGGCGCTGGCCCTCGGCGTAGAGCGTGTCGAACACGAGCGACGACTTGCCGGAGCCGGAGACGCCGGTCACGACGACCAGCTCGTTCGTCGGGATCGACAGCGTCAGGTTGCGCAGATTGTTCTGCCGGGCGCCGCGGATGACGATGGCGTCTGGGGAGTTCTTCTCGGACATGGACGGCTCGGTGTGCGCCTCGCGGCGCGTGGTGCTGGAGAACGGAACGTCGTCCGCTGACCGGTTCCCGGGGGAATCGTTCGGCGCGGGCGAGCGGTCCGATGTTACTGCGACGGACGGGGCGTCCGTTCGGGGGAATCACGTGCGACGACCGGCCCGGTGGCGCCGAGGAACGGCGCGGCGTGCGGGCCGCGTCAGATCGAATCGAGGAAGAACAGCAGCGCCTCGCGATCGGACTTCGCCATGCGCCTGAAGGCTTCGCGCGCGACCGCCGCTTCGCCGCCGTGCCACAGGATCGCCTCGGTCGCGTTGCGGGCGCGTCCGTCGTGGAGCATCGCCGTGCTGCCCGACGTGACCTGCGACAGGCCGAGCCCCCAGAGCGGCGGCGTGCGCCAGTCGCGCGGGCCGGCGCGGAACTCGGGGCGTCCGTCGGCGAGGTCGTCGCCCATGTCGTGGATCAGCAGGTCGGTGTATGCGCGGAACGTCTGGTTCGCGAGGAGCGGCAGCTTCGGGAAGGTCGCGGCGGTGCGCATCTCGGGCACGTGGCAGACGGCGCACTGCGCCTCGGCGAACAACTGTCCGCCGCGGAGGAATCGCGCGTCGGTCACGTGGCGGCGCGCGGGGACGGCGAGGAGCCGCGTCCAGAACTCCAGCTCGTCCCAGTCGTTGTCGATCAGCTCGGGCTGGTTGCCGGGCGGTTGCGCGGCGCAATCGACCTGCACCGGCGGACAGTTCTGCTCGAGGTACAGCGACGACGTGACGCCGAGGTCGCCAGCGAAGGCCGCGGCGATCTGCTGCCGGATCGACGGCTGGTTGGACTTCCAGCCGAAGCGGCCGATCGCCATGCGGTCGCCGATGTCGTCGCGCACGACGTTCACACGACCGCGGAAGCCCTGCGCTTCCTGGGCATTCGCGATGGCGAGGAGTGTCTCGTCCGGCACGGCTTCGAGGAGGCCGAGGCCGAACACCGGCGGGGCGAGCCGCAGCGACGTCATCGTGTCGTCGCCGAGCGGTCCGAACCACGTCTTCCCGACGCGCAGTTTCGGCTTGCGCAGCGGGACGATCTCGCCGTCGGCGAGCGCGACTTCGCGGGTCTCCCAGTCGACGAAGACTTCGGCTTCGGGCGTGACACGGTCGCCGAGGAAGGTGTCGTCGCGGTCCTGGCCCATGAGGCCGGCGTTCTGGATCTGGTCGCCGTAGTGCGGGTGCGGCTTCGGCGCGCCGTGCGGACCGTCGCCGGGGACGCTGATGCGCACGAGCAGCGAGACGGGCTGCTCCGTCGGGGATTCCGGTGGACGGCCGCGCCCGCCGCCGACGTGGCATGCGACGCACTTGTTCGTGATGAAGGTCGGGCCGAGTCCCCAGTCGCCGCCGATCGACGGGAACTGCACCCAGCGCTGATTGAAGTGGTGACGGCCGCGGAGGAAGCGTTCGCGCTGGCGGTACTCGAGGCCCGGCGCCGGTTCGATGAAGGCGTCGGCATCGGCCTTCGCGATCGTCAGTGCGCCGGCCGAGAGCGCCTCGTCGGGGATCGTGTCACCGCCGACGGCGAGCGCGCCCGCGGCGGACAACGCAGCGAGCAGTACCACCGAAAAACCGCCGAACCATCGCGTCCGCATCGCGCTTTCCATCTGCTGCCTCCGACACACGTGGATCGTGGTCGGCCGACGGTAGCGGAGGCGTCCGGCGATCGCAACGCCGCGGGGCCGTCGCCGACGGGGCGGCGCTGCGTCCGGCATCCGCGGCGTCGACAGGGCCTACTGAGCTGTCCAGGCGCCGTCGATCGGCAGGCTCGCGCCGGTCATGCCGGACGCCGCGTCGCTGCAGAGATAGACGGCGAGCTGCGCGACGTCCTCGATCTTCACGAACTGCCGCGACGGCTGGCGTTCGAGCATCACGCGCGAGACCACCTCGTCGCGCGGCAGGCCGTGAACCTTCGCCTGGTCGTCGATCTGCTTCTCGACGAGCGGCGTCAGCACGTAGCCGGGACAGATCGCGTTGCACGTGATCGGCAGCGTGGCGGTCTCCAGCGCGACGGTCTTGGTGAGGCCGACGATGCCGTGCTTCGCGGCGATGTAGGCCGACTTGAAGGGCGAGGCGACGAGTCCGTGGATCGAGGCGATGTTGACGATGCGTCCCCAGCCGCGCGCCTTCATCGACGGGAGCGCGGCGTTGATCGTGTGGAAGGCCGACGACAGGTTGATCGCGATGATCTGGTCCCACTTGTCGAGCGGGAATTCGTCGACGGGCGCGACGTGCTGGATGCCGGCGTTGTTCACGAGGATGTCGACGCCGCCGAAGAGCGCGATCGCCTGCTGGACCATCGCGTGGATCTCGGCGGGCCGGGTCATGTCGGCGCCGGAGTAGACAACCCGGATGCCGTGGTCGGCCTCGAGCTTCGTGCGGATCGCGCGGATCTCATCGGCGTCGCCGAAGCCGTTGAGCATGACGTTCACGCCCTGCGCGGCGAGTGCCCGGGCGATGCCGAGACCGATGCCGCTGGTGGATCCGGTGACGATGGCGGACTTGCCTTTCATGGCGTTTCCCGTGTTGTTGCGATGCAGCGATTCTAGGGCCTGTTCGACGGGGACGGGCTCGGCGATCGGCTCGAAGTCCGGGATTCGGGATGCGCGAACCGTGCGCTTCGTTCAATGCGTAACCCATCGGTAAGG
Organism: Pseudomonadota bacterium; assembly: GCA_963205165.1. GTDB lineage: Bacteria > Pseudomonadota > Gammaproteobacteria > Burkholderiales. The sequence goes on from CAUJJX010000124.1 coordinate 4,750, forward strand.
CGACGCGGCGCATCGTCGTCCCGTAGTTCATCTCCTCCCAGCGGAATCCGTCCGGCCGTGCGGCCGTGTTCCGGATTGGCCGGTGCGTTCACGGTGGCCCGCGCACCGCCTTTTCTTGTCTCGGCCGCGCCGCCTGTCGAGAATCGGGACTCCTCCCGTTTCCGAGCGCCGCCATGACGTACGCCACAACGAATTCCGTCCGCGCCATGATGCCTCGCCTGGATGTCCTCGCGCTCGGCGAACCGATGGTCGAGTTCAGCCAGATTCCTGGCGATCCCGGCCGCTACCTCCACGGTTTCGGCGGCGACACGATGAACGCCGCGATTGCCGCGGCCCGACAGGGTGCGCGCGCCGGCTACGTCACGCGGCTGGGCGACGACGAGTTCGGTCGCGAACTGCTCGAGTTCTGGCGGGGCGAGGGCCTCGACGCGACGGGCGTCGTCGTCGATCCGGACGCGCCGACGGCCGTGTACTTCATCACGCATGGTCCCGAGGGCCATGTGTTCAGTTACCGGCGGGCGGGTTCGGCCGCGAGTCGCATGCGACCGTCCGACGTGCCGCTCGATCTCATCGCGGGTGCGCGCTGCCTGCACGTGTCGGGCATCAGCCAGGCGATCAGCGCGAACGCCTGCGACGCGGTGTTCGCCGCGATCGAGCACGCCCGCGCGAACGGCGTGCAGGTCTCGTACGACTCCAACCTGCGGCTGAAGCTGTGGCCGCTGGCGCGTGCGCGGGCCGTGACGAACGCGACGGCGGGGATGGCCGACTGCTTCCTGCCGAGCCTCGAGGATGCGCGCGTGCTGTCGGGGCTGGAGGCGCCCGAGGCGATCCTCGACTGGGCTTTGCGACTCGGGGCGAAGCAGGTCGCGCTGAAGCTCGGCGCCGACGGCGTGCTCGCGAGCGACGGCGTGCGCACGGAGCGCATCGGCGGCCACGTCGTGGAGTTCGTCGATGCGTCGGGCGCGGGGGACTGCTTCGCGGGTTCGCTGCTCGCGCGGCTCGCGGCGGGCGACGACTTCTGGACCGGCGTGCGCTACGCGAATGCGGCCGCGGCACTCAACTGCACGGGCTACGGCGCGGTCGCGCACCTGCCGCGACCGGCGGCCGTGCAGGCGCTGCTGGCGAAGGGTTAGCCGGCGACTGCCGCGTCGAGCACCGCGACGAGTTCGCGCGTGCGCGACAACCGTGAGTGCTGGGCGACGGCCTCGTCGGGCGGTGCGATCGGCGTGCCGGCCGCGAGGTCAGCGAGGAACGACGTGAGCGTCGCGCCGATCGCGGCGACATCGTCCAGCGGCGCGATGTGTCGCACGCCCGCGCGCATCAGCAGGTCGGCCGTGTCGCCGTCCGGATCGGTGAGACCGATGAGCGGGCGTCCGGCGCGGATGTATTCGTAGACCTTCGCGGGAATCTGCTCGTTGCAGTTCGCCGCCTGCATCGCGAGCAGGCCGTCGGCCCGCATCATCTCGCGCAGGGCTTCGCGATACGGGATCGACGGCGCGCATTCGACATAGGCCTCGATGCCGCTGCGCTTCGCGAGATCCAGGATCAGCGCGTCGTGCGTCGGTGCGCGGAACCGCACGCAAAGCCTGTCGGGCGAGATGAGTCCCGCGCGGTGCAGCGCCGCGAGGCTTTCGAAGAACTGTGCCGGATCGCGTTCGACGGGGTAGATCAGGCCGCTGTGCAGCAGCGTCACCTTGCCCGGGACGAGCGGACCGCCGTCTGCCGTGATGCCCTTGAAGCTCTCCTCGTCGTATCCGTTCTCGATGACCGAGATGCGATCGGCCTGCGCCGGATAGCGATCGCGATACATCGCGGCGGCACCGCGCGTCGTGAAGACGGTGCGTGTCGCCGCGGCGAAGGCGGCGCGCTCGATGCCGTCGAAGGCGCGCCACGTCGCGGGGTCTTCCGGATAGCCGTCCTGGGCCATCGGGTCGCGGAAGTCGGCGATCCAGGGCAGGCCGGACATCTTCTGCAGCGTCGTGCCGATGCGGTGCGCGGTCGCGATCGGATACGTGCTCCAGATCGCGGCCGGCCGGTGTTCCCGGATCATGCGCAGGCCCGCGGGCACGGCGCCGAACCACCACGACATCCAGCGATCGGGGCGCGCGAGGAATCCGGGATAGCGTCCGGCGATCGAGAGCTGGCGCGCCGTGTCGACTGCGAAGGCGCGTTCGACGATCGTGCCTTCAGGGACTTCGCGGAGGAGATCCTCGCTGGTCTTCTCGTACGCCCGCGGATGCACGGACAGCACGACCGGTTTCCAGCCGAAGGCCGGCAGCTGCTGCACGAAACGCAGCGTGCGCTGCACGCCGCTGCTCCCCGCGAACGGCGGGAAGTGGTACGCGATCATCAGGAGCGTGCGCATGCTGGGTCGGCGGATTCCGGGGTGGTGCGGATCAGTGCGCGGCTGCGGGCTGCGCGGAGGTCTTGTCCGTGGTGACGGTCGACCGGATCCAGTCGATCGTGAGTGCGGCCACGCGGTCGCGCCAGGCGCGCGTCGAGAACGTGTGGTCGGCCTCGGCGAAATCCTCGCGACGGATGCGGGGGTTCGCGAGTGCCTTCTGCCAGGGGGCGCGTGCCTGTGCGTACTCGACGAACTCGCGGGCCGTGAGATCGTTCCCGCTCAGCACGAGGAGCGACGGTCCGGCGAACGCACGCCAGCCGGCGAGCATGCGGTCCTGGAAGGATGCGTTCGTCGCAGCGGCGGGCTTCGTCGTCGCGATGGCCGAGCGCGACGTGCGCATGAGTCCGGTGACCGAATTCAGCAACTGGACTTCGCCGCGCAGCAGCTTGCGCCAGAAGGCGCCGTCGACGAGGCGCCGCGCGTAGTAGTGCTTGATCTGCGTGACGGCCTGCGACTGCGTGTCGCGGACCCACGGATTGAGCAGCACGAGGCCCCGGACGCGCGGATCGCGATGTGCATACATCATCGCGGCAGACGCGGCATCGCAGAGTCCCCAGATCACGACGCCGCGCAGCGAGGGCACGGCCTTCATGAAGGCGTCGACGGCGCGCTCGATGTCGTCGTCGATCGTGTCGAAGCTGCGCATGTCGCCGTCCGAATCTCCCATGCCGCGATGATCGAAGCGGAAGGCCGGGATGCCGGCTGCGGCGAGTGCGCGTGCGAGCAATGTGAACTGCCGATGGCTGCCGACGCGGTACTGCGGTCCGCCGACGACGACGAGCACGCCGACGTCGGCGGGCGCCGCCGTCGGGCTGACGATGCCGAACAGGCGTTCGCCGGCGCACGTCGTCAGCTTCTGGCCCGAGCAGGAGAACAGCAGCGGGATCTCGGGAGGTGTCATGCGGTGACGGCGTCCAGCAGTTCGATCGACGCCTGAGCGAGCGTCGTGTTCTCGGAGATGTCCTGCGTGAGCCAGAAGGGTTCGCCACGTACCCAGCGCAGGTCGGCCGGCGTGCCGCGTGCGGCCCAGTCGTCGACGACGCGCCTGCCCGCCGGCGACGGTTGTCCGTCGGTCTCGGAGCCGGTTTCCAGCCATGCGATGCGGCGGTCGCCCGGTTGCCATGCCGCCAGCGATGTTCGGCCGAGCGGCAGCACCAGTTCGGGATTCAGGTCATAGCCGGCGACCTCGAGCGTCTCGCCGGCTTCGAGCTGGGCGCGCAGCTGTTTCGTCGTCGTGCCCTCGCGCCCGGCGAACGCGTCGTTCGCGACCCTGAGCCGCAGCAGCTGCGTCAGGTAGGCGTCACCGTTGATCACCGGTTGCCAGAGCAGGACGTCGTGCGCTTCGCCGTCGACGGCCGCGGCCAGCAGACTGCCACCGCGGACACCCCAGAGCGTGGGCTGCGTGCCGAACCGGCGCTTCATCAGGTCGAGCGCGCAGCCGACGTCCTCGAGCCAGCCGGCCCACGTCGCGTCACCGAAGTCGCCTGCGCTGTCACCGGTCCCGCCGAGGTCGAGCGCGAGCACGGCCCAGCCGTGGCGGGCGAAACTCCGCGCCGACCACGCGAGCGTGCGGCGCGACTTGTTCATCTCTTCGCCGAACGGGGGCAGGAGCAGCAGCGTGCGGACCGGCGCGCGGCCGGCCGGCGCCCACTGCATCGTGAATCGCGCGCCCTGCGGGAAGGTCTCGAAAGCCGCCGTGGCGACGACGCCGTCCAGCATGGCTTAGGCGGACATCTTGCTTTCCACGAACGCCGCCAACGAGCCGAACGTCGCGAAGGTCTGGGCATCGATCTCGTCGTCTTCCACGGCGAATCCGAAGCGGTCTTCCATGGCGGTCAGCACGTTGATGACGGCCATGGAATCCAGTTCCGGAATGGCGCCGAGCAGTCGGGATGCCGGCGTGAGCTGCGCCGCGCGCGGACCGAGCGACAGGGTCTGTTCGAGAATGCCGCGGACGGCGTCGATGGTGTCTTGCGATGCGTTCATGGTGCTCGGGTCGAAGTTGACGGGGCGCGGGGTGCGCTGGAATCCCGGCGCCCTCTCGCAAATACCTTACCAACCGGGTCTTCCGGCCTTCCGGTGCGCGGTTTTCGACCGCACGACCGCAAATCGGCGACTCCCGGTGTGTTCGAAACTCTCGGAGAACGATGCCGTCCGGCTCCTGCCGGATGCGGCTGCATGGCTATGCTTTCCAAGCTTCGCGAAGTGTTCGGCACCTTCGGTGTCGCGGACGGACTGGTCTATCTCGCCAATCGTGGCCTGCAGGGGCTGTCCGGGGGGCGGGTCCGTCTGCTGAAGTACTACATCGTCGCGCAGCCGGTGCCGGCTTCGGCGGCGACGCCGCCCCGCCGGAGCGCCAGCATGGAAGTGCGCGTGCTCGACCGTGACGAGATCCTCGCGACGGAATGGCCGCGCCCGCGCCACGTCATCGAACGTCGCGTGGCGGAGGGTGCAGAGTGCGTCGCGGTGTTCGCCAAGGGCCGGATGGTCGGCTTCCAGTGGACGCTGGCCGGACCTTACGAGGAAGACGAGATCCGCACGCTCTTCTGCCCCCTGCCCGAAGGCCGCGCCGCCTGGGACTTCGACATCTTCGTCGAGCCCGAATACCGCGTCGGCCGGGCCTTCCTGCGCCTGTGGGACGAAACCAATGCAAGGCTCCACGCCCGCGGCGTGCGGTGGTGCGTGAGCCGCATCTCCGCGGTCGCGATCGATTCGCGGCGGAGTCATGCGCGAATGCAGGCGGTCGATGTCGGCGCGTGCCTCTATCTCTGCGTCGGCAGCGTGCAGTTGAGCCTGTTCGATCGGCGCCCGTTCGTGCATCTGGGCTTCGGTCCGGGCAGCAGGCCCGTTTTTCGCGCTGTGGCACCGGCCGATCGGATGCCCGCGGGCGCCGACCGGGCCGAATTCGAGAACAGATGACGGACAACCGAACAACATGACAGCCATCGTTAGAACCCTGGTGAGCGATCTCATCCGGCCGGACGGCCGCGAATCGCGCATTGCCCTGCGCCACGACGGTGCCGACGTGAGCTACGGCGCGCTCCACGCGACCTGCCAGGCTTTCGCCCGCTCGCTGCTCGCGCTGAAGCTCACGCGCGGCGAACGCGTCGCGGTGTACCTCGACAAGCGCATCGAGACCGTCGTCGGCATGTTCGGCGCGGCTGCTGCGGGCCTCGTGTTCGTGCCAGTGAATCCGCTGCTGAAGGGCGAGCAGGTCGGACACATCCTGCGCGACTGCAACGTTCGCGTGCTCGTCACGTCCGACGACCGGCTCGCGCTGCTGAAGCCGACGCTCGAGGCCTGCGAGGACCTCCGGCATGTCGTGGTCGTCGGCGGTGAGGCCGAGTCGATCGCCGGGCTCGACGTGATTGCCTGGAGCGATTCTGTGGCCCCCTCTTCGGCGCCGCTGTTGCCGCACCGGAACGTCGACGTCGATCTCGCCGCGATCTTCTACACGAGCGGCAGCACCGGAAAACCGAAGGGCGTGATGCTTTCGAACCGGAACATCGTGACCGGCGCGACGAGCGTCTCGAGCTACCTCGAGAACCACCGGGACGATCGGCTGCTGGCCGCGCTGCCGCTGTCGTTCGACGCCGGTTTCAGCCAGCTCACGACTGCGTTCCACGTCGGCGCGTGCTCGGTGCTGCACAACTATTTCCTGCCGCGCGACGCGGTGAAGGCGCTGGTCAACGAACGCATCACCGGCCTCACGGCCGTGCCGCCGCTCTGGTTCCAGCTGATCCAGCAGGCCTGGCCCGAATCGATTGCCGAGCACCTCCGCTACATCGCCAACACCGGCGGGCGCATGCCTCGGACGACGCTCGACGCGCTGCGCGCGCGGCTGCCGAAGACGAAGCCTTTCCTGATGTACGGACTGACCGAGGCGTTCCGTTCGACCTATCTGCCGCCCGACGAGGTGGACCAGCGTCCCGACTCGATCGGCAAGGCGATCCCGAATGCCGAGATCCTCGTGTTGCGCGACGACGGTTCGCCCTGCGCGCCTCGTGAACACGGCGAGCTCGTGCATCGCGGCGCCCTCGTCGGCATGGGCTACTGGAACGATGCCGCCAAGACCGCCGAGCGCTACAAGCCGCTGCCGGGACGCGAATCCGGATTCGTCATTCCCGAGATGGCGGTCTTCTCCGGCGACACCGTGTACGCCGACGAAGACGGCTTCCTCTACTTCGTCGGTCGCCGTGACGAGATGATCAAGACGTCCGGCTATCGCGTGAGCCCGACCGAGATCGAGGAAGTGATCTACCGCACCGGACTCGTGGCCGAGGTGGCTGCGCTCGGGGTGCAGCACGACCAGTTCGGTCACGCGATCGTGCTCGTCGCCATCGCGGCCGCCGACAGCGGTGCCGACGAGGCTTCGATCCGGGCCGCGTGCCAGAAGGCGCTGCCTGCGTACATGGTGCCGAAGCACATCGACCTCCGGACCGGTGCGCTGCCGCGCAATCCGAACGGCAAGATCGATCGCAAGCTGCTGGCCGACGAATTCCGCGATCTCTATTCGGAGGCTGCGTCCGCATGAATGCGCCCCTGAATGCCGCGGCGTCCGGGCAGGTGGTCACGAACCCGTTTCCCGTCGAGAACGGCGAACTGGTGATCGGCGGACTCCCGCTCAGTCGCCTCGCCGCGCGCGTCGGGCGCACGCCGTTCTTCGCCTACGATCGCGCGCTGCTCGCGGCCCACGTGCGCGCGCTCCGTGCAGCGCTCCCGCCGGCCGTGCACCTGCACTACGCGATGAAGGCCAACCCGATGCCGGCGCTCGTGCAGACGATGGTCGGGCTGGTCGACGGCCTGGACCTCGCGTCCGCTGGCGAGATGAAGGTCGCGCTCGACGCTGGGTGCGATCCGGGGATCATGAGCTTCGCGGGGCCCGGCAAACGTCCGGAAGAGTTGTGGCAGGCCGTCGCCGCGGGCGTGACCATCAACGTCGAATCCGAGGGCGAGCTGCCGCACATCCGCGCCGCTGCCGATGGCCTGGGCGTACGGCCGCGCGTCGCCGTCCGGGTGAATCCCGACTTCGAGCTGAAGTCGTCCGGAATGAAGATGGCCGGTGGTCCGAAGCAGTTCGGCATCGACGCGGAGCGCGTGCCCGACGTGCTCGCCGCGATCGGTCGCGAACCGTTCGAGTTCGTGGGTTTCCACGTCTACAGCGGTTCGCAGAACCTGCGCGCCGAGGCGCTCTGTGACGCGCAACGCAAGACGCTCGACCTCGCTGTTCGTCTCGCTGCCGCGGCGCCGGGGCCCGTGCAGGTCCTGAACATGGGCGGCGGTTTCGGTGTCCCGTACTTTCCCGGTGACCAGCCGCTCGACGTGGCCCCCGTTGCCGAGAACCTGCGGATGCTCGCCGAGGAAGCGCGGACGTCGCTGCCCGGTGCGACACTCGTCATCGAACTGGGTCGCTATCTCGTGGCGCATTCGGGCGTGTACGTCGCGAGGGTCGTGGACCGCAAGGAATCGCGCGGACACGTGTTCCTCGTGACCGACGGCGGGCTGCATCATCACCTCGCCGCCTCGGGCAATTTCGGGCAGGTGATCCGCAAGAACTATCCGGTCGCGGTCGGCACGCAGATGGGTGCGCCCGCCACCGAGAATGTCTCGGTCGTCGGTCCGCTGTGCACGCCGCTCGATCTGCTCGGTGACCGTGTCGATCTGCCTCGCGCGGACGTCGGTGATCTGATCTGCGTGTTCATGTCCGGCGCCTACGGTTACACGTCGAGCCCGCACCAGTTCCTGAGTCATCCAGCGCCGATCGAGGTGCTGGTTTGACGTACCGCGCGCGCTGAGCGGGAGTCGTCGCGTGGCATCGCTCCTGAGTCCGTATCGGGTCCTGTCGCCGGCCGGGCCTGCGGCCAAGCTCGACATCCTGATCTTCCATCGCGTCTATCCGGCGCGCGATCCGCTCGCGTCGACCGAACCCGATGTCGCGCGCTTCGATCGCCTGATGGGTTTTCTGCGACGCGGTTTCAACGTCCTGCCGCTCGGCGAGGCCGTCACGCGGTTGCGCGACGGCACGCTGCCACCGGCTGCCGCGTGCGTGACTTTCGACGATGGATACGCCGACAACCTCACGCTCGCGCTGCCGGTCCTCGCGCGGCACGAAATCCCCGCGACGATCTTCGTTGCGCCCGGCTATCTGGACGGCGGGCGCATGTGGAACGACACGGTCATCGAGAGTGTCCGCGGTGCTGCGACCGCCGAACTCGATCTGACCGACGTCGGCCTTCCGCGGCTGGCCGTCGGCAGCCTCGACGAGAAGCGCGCGGCCATCGCCACGCTGCTGCCGCTGCTGAAATACCGTCCGCTCGACGAGCGCACGCGTCTCGCGGATGTCATCGGTGCCCGTGTGCGCGCCCAGCTCCCACGGAACCTCATGCTCACGACCGACCAGCTGCGCGGGCTTGCCGCCGATCCGCGCATCACGATCGGCGCCCACACACGACTCCACCCGATACTTGCCTCCTCGATGAACGAATCGGCCGAAACCGAAATCCGCGGGTCCCGTCAGGACCTCGAATCGACCCTGCAGTGCCCCGTCGACCTGTTCGCGTATCCGAACGGCCGACCGGATCAGGACTACCGGGCGTGCCATGTCGCGATGGTGCGTGCCGCGGGGTTCCGCGCTGCCGTCAGCACCGCGCAGGGTGTCGCGACTGCCTCGTCCGATCCGTTCCAGTTGCCGCGTTTCACCCCATGGGGACAATCGATGCTGAAGTTCTCCCTCCAACTTGCCCGGATGCTCGCGGGGCGTCCGTCGTCCGTCGCGCTGGCGGAGGCCGTATGAATCGCGTGCGCCTCATCGGGATCGCCAGCGGCGATCCATCCATCGGCGCCATGCTCCAGGAAGTTGCGGCGGGCGCTGCGTCACGCACGCAGGGTGTCGAACACCGCATGCGCGCAGGCACCGCATGGATGGACGCGACCGGCGCGCGGCACGTCCAGAGTTTCGGCGACGAGACGGGCTTCTGCGTCCTGATCGGTACACCGCGACTGCATGGAGCGTCGCCCGGCGATCGGTTGAGCGCGGCCAGTTTGCTGGCGAGCTACCGGAAGGACGGGGCCGACATGCTGCGCCGGCTTGCAGGCGGCTTCGCGTTCGTGGCTCACGACGTGGCCAGGGGACGCACGCTGGCGGCGGTCGACCGTTTCGGCATCTACCCACTCGCATATCGCCTGCTCGACAAGGCCGTCGTGATCGGTCGCTATGCCGACGAGGTCGCGTCGCTGCTGCCCAATGCGAGCACGCTCGATCCGCAGTCGCTGTTCGACTATCTCTACTTCCACGTGATTCCCGGTCCGGCGACCGTCTACAAATCGGTACGACGTCTCGAGGCCGCGCACTATGGCGAATTCGTCGATGGCAAGTTCGAGGTTCGCCGCTACTGGGAGCCCGACTACACCGTCCAGACCGGCAAGTCGTTCGACGCGCTGGCCAGCGAGTATCGCGAACTCATGCGTGAGTGCGTCGCCCGCGAGACCGATGGCGGGACCACCGGGGCCTACCTCAGCGGGGGCACCGATAGTTCGACGGTCTCGGGCATGCTCGCCAGGAGCACGGCGCTGCCCGCGCAGTGCTATTCGATCGGCTTCGATGCAGCGGGGTACGACGAGATGTCGTTCGCGCGCATCGCGGCGAAGCATTTCGGTGCCGAGCACCACGAGTACTACGTGACCCCGGCCGACATCGTGCGCGGCGTACCGCTGCTGGCCGAACGCTACGACCAGCCGTTCGGCAACTCGTCGGCACTTCCGGCCTTCAACTGCGCGTCACAGGCAGTCGGGGACGGTCTTCATGTGATGCTTGCCGGCGACGGGGGCGACGAGATCTTCGGTGGCAACACGCGCTACGCGAAACAGAAGGTCTTCGGGTGGTACGACTCGGTGCCGGCGCCGCTGCGCCGCGTGCTGCTCGAGCCGCTGCTGCTCGGTCCGATGCGCCAGTGGCCGGTGCTGCGCAAGGCGGGCAGCTACATCGAGCAGGCCAAGCTGGGTCTGCCGGCGCGGCTCGAAACCTACAACCTCATGCATCGGCTCGGCATCGAGAACATGCTGACGTCGCAGTTCGCAGACGTGGTCCTGCAGTCCGCGCCCGCGATCCAGCAGAAGGAAGTGTTCGACCTCTGCCACGATCGGTCGATCGTCAATCAGCTCCTGGCGTACGACCTCAAGTACACGCTCGCCGACACCGATCTCCCGAAGGTGGTCCATACGGCGGAACTGGCCGGTTGCCAGGTGCGCTTCCCGATGCTGGCCGACGAACTCGTGGACTTCGCGAATGCGCTGCCCCCGTCGTACAAGGTGAAGGGGCTGAAGCTGCGCTACTTCTTCAAGGAGGCGTCGCGCGGATTCCTGCCCGACGAGATCCTGACGAAGTCGAAGCACGGCTTCGGGCTGCCATTCGGCGCATGGGTCCAGTCCGACGCCGAGTTGCAGCGATTCGCGCGGGCCAGCATGTTGTCGCTGGTCGAGCGTCGATTGATCCGTCCGGGGTTCGTCGAAGACGTGATGTCCCGGCGGCTCGCCGAGCATCCGGGCTTCTACGGCGAGGTGATCTGGATCCTCATGCTCCTGGAGCAATGGTTCCGCGCGCACGCGGCCGACTACACGATTGCGTCGGCGTAAAGGCTCCGGTATCCGGGAGCATTCTGTCGATGCTGTTTACAGGCACTCGCCGTTCGCCGTTGTGACGTCCATGTATCGTTGCGCTTTCAACGCGTTAGATTCATTCTCCGCCTTGGTATTCGAATTGCTCATGGAGAGCATTGTTCCATTCGTGCGCCCAAGCGCACCGAGGCCAAGTACATGAACGACGAAACGAAATCACGCCGCAAATTCCTGGGTACCGGTGCTGCCGCGCCTTTCATCATGACCGTCCAGTCGGGTTCGGTGCTGGCGGCTTCGAGCAGCCTGTGCAAGCAGGTATGCGCGACGGCCCCGACGCCGGATCTGCTTCCGACGGCCACCTCCGACCTGTGGCTGAGAAAGACGGTCAAGGTCTATTCGATCGATGTGGGCGGTGTCGCTCAGGGCTTGTACATCGAGAGTTTCACCGGGGCCACGGGCTCGCCGTACATCCGTATCGATTCGGGCGTGCCGGCTGATTCCAGCTTCCTGAAGGGCGGGGTCGGCTTCACCGTGACCGACACCGGCACCACGCGCGAGGCGCTGGTCCAGATCGACGCCGCAGGCAACATCATCGGCTTCCAGTGGCAGACCAGTCTCGGCGGCCAGAAGATCACGAAGTCTTGCTACACGTCATTCAAGCCCTGATCACCAGGCTATACCCATGGCGCTGACCGGTCTTGCCGGTGGGCGCCGGTGGGTTCTCGCTGATCCCGAAGGAATGCGCGTCGCTGTGTTCGGCGACGCGTGCATGGTATTCAATCCAGTGTCCTGGGAAACGCACTACGCATCGACACACGTCGCCGAAATTCTTGCGGCCATTGCTGCAGGGCATGACTCCGATGCTGCGCTCCACGACGAGCTTGTCGGCGCGGACGGAGACGAATCGGAGCGTCCTGCGCTGATGCATCTCGTCGACGGCCTTGCCGAGCTGGCTCTGATCCGATCGGTTCCATGACGGAACTGGTAGGTGACATCCCGATTCCCCGTCTGCGCGAGCAACTCGCGGACGGCGGTCTCGGTTTCGATCTCGGTGCTGCGCGTGTTCGCGTCCGGTCCGACGTTCCGCAACTTGCGGATGCAGTCTCGTCCGTCTATCGGCATTTTCCGATCGAGAAGCCGGAAGGTTTCTTCGATGTGACGATCGAGGTCCAGCGCGTCAGCGGCCTGCGGCGTCACTTTCACCCGCAGATCCGGTTCGTCGTAGACGGCGACGCCCCGTTCGAACCCTTCCCCGCGACGGTTCATCTGCCGCTGATGGAATGGGGGATGAACTTCGCGCTCACCGAGCGATGCCTCCACTACCTGCTGCTTCATTCCGGATCGGTCGAGCGCGACGGTGTCGGTATCGTGCTCCCTGCGATACCCGGATCCGGCAAGAGCACGTTGACCGCGGCTCTCGTGAGTAGCGGACGATATCGCCTGCTGTCCGACGAATTCGGCGTGTTGTCCCTCGAGTCCGGGCGGTTGCTGCCCATGTTGCGGCCGATTGCCTTGAAGAACGCGTCGATCGATGTGATCCGTCGTCGTTTTCCGGACGCAGTCATCGGTCCGGTCTTCCTGGCGACGCGAAAAGGCGATGTGGCCCATGTGGCGCCACGACCGGCGAGCGTCGAGGCGCGGCAGCGCTCGGTGCAGCCCGGCATCGTGCTGTTTCCTCAATTCGAGGCCGGGGCGCCCGCGCGTCTGGAGACCATCGATCCCACCCTCGCGTTCAGCAAGCTGACGGTGAACTCCTTCAACTACGAGTTGCTCGGGGCGCCGGCCTTCGATCTGGTGGCGCGAATGGTGGGCTCGTGCACCTTGCGTCGTCTCGTGTTCGGGAATCTCGGCGAGGCCATCGATGTCATCGACAGGCTCGTCGCGGATCGCGTCGCCGGGCTTCCCGACCGCATCGACTGAGATCCGCCGGCCCCGTCGACCTGCCGACGGACCGATAGAATGACTCATGAGCTCCTCTCGCGATTCCCTTCCTCCGCACGCGCAGTTGCTTGCAACTGCTGTTGCCGATCCGCAGTCGATTCGCAACCTGACGGCCGATGACTGGGACCTTCTGGTCCGCGTTGCCGGCCGCGCTGAATTGCTGGGCACTCTCTGCGCGCGGCTCCAGCGTGCCGGCATGCTCGAGAGCGTCCCGGATGCGCCGCTTCGTCATCTGAAGGGTGGCTTGGCGTTCTACGAGCACCGAGCGCAGATGGCGCGATATCTCATGACCGGCCTCGCCCACGCCTTGCGGGATTTCGATGGACGGGTCGTGCTGTTGAAGGGGGCGGCTTACGTGATGCAGGGGCTCCCGTTCTCGGTTGGTCGACTGTTCGACGATGTCGACGTTCTCGCGGACCGCACGCGCCTGGACGATGTCGAGAGACTCCTCGCAGGGCACGGCTGGGAGAGCGAGAAGCCCGACGCCTACGACCAGCACTACTACCGCGCGTGGGCCCACGAACTGCCGCCGATGCGTCATGCCCGATACGCCTTGCAGCTCGACGTGCATCACACGATCCTGCCAGTGACCGGCCGCATCCGGCCCGTCGCCGCGCGCCTCGTCGCCGATGCCGTGGATCTGCCCGGGACGCGCTGGTGCGTGTTGTCTCCGGAGGATCAGGTGCTGCACGCCTGCGCCCATCTCTTCCAGGATTCCGATTGCGTCTCGCGGATTCGCGAACTGGTCGATATCGACGGACTCGTCCGGCAGCATGACGGACCGGGCTTCGGCAGTCGCCTGCTCGAGCGGGCGCGCCTGCACGGCCTCGAGCGGCCGCTCTGGTATGCGATGAGATACGCGCCTCGCTGGCTGGACACGCCGGTGCCGGCGGGGCTGCAACCGGGTCTCGATGCGGTCGCGCCGTCCGCACTGGTCCGCAGAGTCATGGATTCGATGGTTGCGGCGGCGCTGTTTCCGCCCCACCCCGACGCCCGTCCACCCGGAATCATGCCGCTCTCGCATCGTGCGTTGACGGCCCGTTCTGTCTGGTTGCGGATGCCGCCCTGGCTTCTCGCGTATCACGCAACGATGAAGGCACTGCCCGCGCTCAAGGGGGCCTCCCGGAGCGGCGGAGCGTCCTAGCCGTCCGTCGCTCGATCGCATTCACCGGCGCGCCCAAAACCGTCCGGTAGTGCCGAAGTCGGGAAGCTCTCGCGCGGCTCCCGCGGACTCCGTCCGGTTCCCGCCACCGATCGACCATTGCGTCCCGTGGCCCGGCGATCCGTTCGCTTCGGACGGTCGTCGGCCACATGCGCGTTCATGGATCGATGCCAACGCAGAACCCGCCATCTGGTCGTGGCGCCGCTCTGGCTCGACGCGGTTCGCGCCTGCAATCTGGTTGCCGAGATCCTCCGGGGACCTGTCAACGCGTGATTCCATCGCGACCGGGCACTGTGCTCGCTTAAGGGCTCGGTGTGACTTCCCGGCCGGCCCCGTCCGGTGGCAGCCGAAAGAGGTGTGACAGCATGGTTCTGCTATTCAATCAAAGGGTTCCTCTGGTGGCAGTGTTGGAGCTGGCTCTCGCGGGCATCGTTTTTTGCGCTTCCTTCATGGGGGCGGTTTCCGGGCATCCGGCGTTCGCCACACAGGGCTCTCTCGTGGTCGGTGCGGCCGTCGGCATCTTCGCCCTGAGCCAGATCCTTTGCCTCGGTGCTTTCCGACTGCATCGCATCGATCGCAGCGTGTCGGCGTCGTCGTTCACCGTGAAGATCATCGGCAGCCTCGCCGCCGGAAGCCTTCTCGTGTACGGATTGTTCGCGGTCTTCCCCGACGGTGCGGAATACCGCGCGGTGCTGCCGGAAGCCCTGCTGCTTTCGGCGGCCGGCCTGCTTCTCGTGCGCCTCGTGCTCGTGTTCGGTGTCGAGATGGACTGGCTCACGCACCGCATGCTCGTGCTCGGCACCGGTACGGAAGCACTGGCCGTCGAGCGTGCGCTCCAGGGTGCGTCGAAGCGTGGCATGAACCTGATCGGCTTCTTCCCCATCTCTGCCAACAGTGTCTGTGCCGTGTCGCCGGATCGCGTGATCCGGTCGACTGCGAATCTCGAGGAAACCATCCGCAAGCTGCGCGTGAACGAGGTGGTCGTCGCGTTGCAGGAGCAGCGGGGTGGCCTTCTGCCGGTCGGGCAGCTGCTGAACTGTCGTCTGCGCGGCGTGCGGATCACCGATCTTTCCGGCTTCTTCGAGCGGGTTACGGGCGAGGTGCCGGTGGACTCCCTGAAGGCAAGCTGGCTCATCTATGGGGACGGGTTTCGTCAGAACTGGTCCCGGCGTTTCGCGAAACGCGCACTCGACGTCGCCGCATCGGCAGTGCTCCTGCTGATCACGGCGCCGATCATGGTTCTGGCAGCATTCGCGATCTTTCTCGAGAGTGGCCGGCCGATCGTGTTCCGCCAGGAGCGCGTGGGACTCGGCGGGCGCACGTTCATGCTGCTGAAGTTCCGGAGCATGCGCAGCGACGCGGAGAAGGATGGTGTGCCGCGCTGGGCCAGCACCGGCGATCCGCGAGTGACTCGTGTCGGTCGCTTCATCCGTCGCACCCGGATCGACGAGCTGCCGCAGATCTTCAACGTCCTGAAGGGTGAGATGAGTTTCGTCGGACCGCGGCCGGAGCGTCCCTTCTTCGTTTCCCAGCTGACGGAGCAGGTGCCGTTCTACGGCGCGCGTCATACCGTGAAGCCGGGGCTCACCGGCTGGGCGCAGGTCCGGTACAGCTACGGGGCGTCCGTCGAGGACGCCGTCCGGAAGCTGCAATACGATCTCTACTACGTGAAGAATCACAGCGTGTTCCTGGACATCCTGATCCTCTTCGGAACGATCCGGGTCGTCCTCTCCGGTGACGGTGCGCGCTAGGTGATGTCCGGTCGGCGAACAGGTTCCGCCGTGGTGGGACGTCACGGCGTCCCGAGCTGCCTGCGGCCGTCGTCCCTGACGGGCGCTGCAACGTGTCGGCCACGATGCCGGAGCGCCGGACTGGATCGATGCCCGGGTCTTTTCTGCGCCGGCACCCCGTCCGCTCAACTCTGGAATTCGTCCTCCGAATGACGCTCGCTCCCGGCGCGTTGGCCGTGATCGGTTACGGACTTGGCGCGATCGCCTATGCCGTGCTTGCCGTGCAGGTTGGCGTGCGGCGGCGTCGTGCCGGACGCGCCGGCGTGATGCTGTTCGCGGCAGTCTCGTCGTTCCTGTGGCAGTTGTCCGGTGTGCTGGTGGCGGTTCAGCCATCCGACGCGACGTCGGTTCTCTATCTGTTGCTCGACGCACTGAGGGTCGGTGCCTGGTGTGCATTTGCGCTGTCACTGCTGCCGGCAATTCATCTGCCCGGCCACAGCCTCCAGCTCTCCACCAGGTCGCGTCTGCTGTTGTCGGTGGGGCTCACGGCATCGCTCTGGATCGCCATCGCGATGAGCTTGTCCGGATTGGGTGGCGGGCAGGCGCCGACGCCGACGATCGTGCACGGCGCGTCGGCCATCGCCGCCGTGATCGGATTGAGTCTTTGCGAACAACTGTTCCGCGGAGCGGCCGATTCCGCGCGGTGGGGCATCAAGCCGCTCTGCCTCGGGCTGGGCGCGACGTTCGGCTACGACCTGTTCATGTATTCGGACGCGCTGCTGCTCCGCGAACTCGACATCCAGGTCTGGGCCGTCCGTGGCGCGGTGCACGCGCTGGCGATTCCGCTGATCCTCGTGGCCAGCGCGCGCAACCGCAACTGGACCATCGATGTCGCTGTGTCCCGCCAGATCGTGTTCGGTTCCACGGCGCTGATCCTGTCCGGGCTCTACATGCTCGCCGTCGCGGGGATGGGCTACTACGTCCGGTTCTTCGGCGGCGCATGGGGACGTGCGATCCAGGTGATGTTCCTGTCGGGCGCGTTGCTGGTTCTCGCGCTGCTCTACTTCTCCGGATCCGTGCGTGCGCGCCTGCGCGTGTTCATCAGCAAGAACTTTTTCTCCTACCGCTACGACTATCGCGAGGAGTGGCTCCGGTTCACGAAAGTCCTGGCGGCCGACTCGGATTCGCAGCACATCGTCCAGCATTCGATCCACGCCCTGGCCGATCTCGTGGAAAGCCCAGGAGGCGTTCAGTGGTGGCGTGATTCGCAAGGTGTCTTCCGGCCGACGGGGCACTGGAATGCGCCGGCAGTCACCCACTCCGTCTCGCCGGACGACGCAGTCCCGCAATTCCTGTCGCGCACCGGCTGGGTCGTGAACCTCGCCGAGTTCGCCGCGCGCCCCGACCGCTACCCCGGACTCGAGTTGCCGGCATGGCTCGCGGAGAACCCCGACGCGTGGCTCGTCATACCGATGCCGCAAAGCGAAGGTCTCGGCGGTTTCACCTTGCTCCTGCGGCCGCGCGCGGACATGGCCATCGACTGGGAAGTGCTGGACCTGCTGAAGACTGCAGCGCGCCAGGCAGCCACCGTCATCACGCAGGTGCGGGCCACCGAGGCACTGGTCGAGGCGCAGCAGTTCAGCGCGTTCAACCGGATGTCGGCATTCGTCGTGCATGACCTCAAGAACCTCGTGGCCCAGTTGTCGCTGATGCTGAAGAACGCGGAGCGGCACAGTGCCAATCCGGAGTTCCAGAAGGACATGCGTTCCACCATCGAACACGTCGTGGAACGAATGAACAGGCTGCTCCTGCAACTGAGGTCTGGCACGACGCCGATCGCGAGCCCTGCGCCGGTCGATCTCGGTGCGATCGCGACGCGCATCCGGACGGCTTACTCGAAGCAGGGTAGAACGGTCGAGCTGGATGCAGCATCGGGTGTCTGGGCCATGGCCCACGAAGAGCGAATCGAGCGGGTCCTGGGGCACCTCGTCCAGAACGCGTTCGATGCGATGGAGGCCCGCGGAGTCGTGAAGGTCCGGATCTTCGAGGATGCAGGGCAGTCCATTGCGGAAGTCTCGGATTCGGGAAAAGGCATGAGCCCCGAGTTCGTCCGCGAGCAGTTGTTCAAGCCGTTCCGGTCCACGAAGTCGACCGGCATGGGCATCGGGGCATACGAAAGTCAGCAGTACGTGGCCGAGCTCGGCGGAAGGATCGTCGTGGAAAGCACGGAGGGCGTGGGGACGCGGATGCAGGTCATCCTGCCTGCGCGATCGAGGAACATTGCAGCGGCTGACAGTCGCGCGGAAGCAGCATGACAGACAAACGAAAACCCCTGTTGGTGGTCGAGGACGATCCTGCGCTGCAGAAGCAGATGCAGTGGGCACTCGACCAGTACGAAGTCCTCGTGGCGGATGACCGTGATTCGGCCATCGCGCAGCTGCGGCGTTTCGAACCCGCCGTGATCACGATGGACCTGGGGCTCCCGCCCCATCCGGACGATACGACGACCGGATTCCAGCTGCTTCAGGAACTGACATCGCTGTCGCCCGATTCCAAGATCATCGTCATCACCGGTCAGCATGACCGGGACAACGCGGTGCGGTCGATTGCCCTGGGTGCATACGACTTCTGCGAGAAGCCGTTCCAGCCAGAGATGCTCAGCCTCATCATCGAGCGGGCCTTCCGGCTCTACGAGTTGCAGGCCGAGAATCGCCGCCTGCAGAGTGCACAGCTGACGCCCGGCGTGTCGGGAATCATCTCCCGCGATCCCGAGATGCAGCGTGTCTGCCGTACCGTCGAGAAGGTCGCGAACACCAACGCGACCGTGCTCCTCCTGGGTGAGTCCGGGACCGGGAAGGAACTGCTCGCGCGCGCACTGCATGTGCACTCCCCGCGCAAGTCACATCGTTTCGTCGCGATCAACTGTGCGGCGATCCCGGAGAACCTGCTCGAGAGCGAGTTGTTCGGTTACGAGAAGGGAGCCTTCACCGGCGCAGTCAAACAGACACCCGGCAAGATCGAGGTGGCAAACGGCGGCACGCTGTTCCTCGACGAAATCGGCGATCTGCCGATGTCGTTGCAGGCGAAGCTGCTGCGGTTCCTGCAGGAGCGCGTCATCGAGCGCATCGGTGGTCGCGAGGAGATTCCGGTGGACGTCCGGATCGTCTGTGCCACGCACCAGCATCTCAAGAATCTCATCGCCACGGGCCGGTTCCGCGAAGACCTCTACTACCGCCTCGCCGAGATCGTCCTCGAGATTCCACCTTTGCGTGCGCGGAAGGGCGATGCGAGCCTGCTGACCCACGCGTTCGTGCGCAAGTTCGCGGACGAGCAACGCAGCGGGACCTTGACGCTGCTGCCGGACGCCGTCGATGCCATCGAAGCCTACGAGTGGCCCGGTAACGTGCGGGAACTCGAGAACCGAACGAAGCGCGCCGTGATCATGGCCGAAGGATCGACCCTGCGCGTCGAGGATTTCGGTCTCCAGGCGGTGGCACCGGAACCCGAGATGTTCAACCTGCGCCGCGCGCGGGACGAAGCCGAGCGCGACGCGATCGTGCGTGTTCTCGGCCGCGTGAACGGCAACATCAGCAAGGCGGCGGAGCTGCTGGGCGTCAGTCGCCCGACGCTCTACGACCTCATGTCGAAGTACGCGATGCGGTCTTCCAGCTAGCCGGCGTTCGATCAGCGGAATCGATGACGATGACTTCCGTACTGCGTGTTTCGACTCTGCTCCTCGCGGGCTCGCTTGCGTTCGCCGGTTGCGGGCAGGACGCGCGCGACTTCGCGTCGGCCGGGAAGACATTCCTGGACCAGGGGCGCGACGCCGAGGCCATCATCGAGCTGAAGAACGCCGCGCAGGCCAACCCGTCGCGGGGCGATGTCCGATACATGCTCGGCACGGCCCTGCGCCGTACGGGGGACCTCCAGGCCGCCGAGATCGAGTTGCGCAAGGCGGAGTCCCTCGGTCACGACCCCGATCTCGTCCGGCCGCAACTGGCCGCCGTGCTCGTGGAGGCGGCGAAGGCGGAGGTCCTGCTCCAGGAGGTCACCGTCGACGGGTTGACCCAACCGTCGGCGAAGGCCGACGTCACCGCGCGGCGCGGGGATGCGCTGCTCGGGACCGGGCGGATCGCCGATGCAGACCGTGCATACAGCGAGGCGCTGGTCCTCGATGCCACCAACGAGGTGGCGCAACTCGGCCGTGCAAGGCTCGAGATCATGCGCGGCGATGGCGCGAAGGCCTGGGAGCTCCTGCAGCCTGTTCTGAAGCAGCATCCCGCTTCGCTCGGTGCGACGCTCATGAAGGCCGGTCTCCTGCAGCGCGACGGCAAGATCGCCGACGCGGTCGCAGCCTTCGATCAGGTGATCGCCGAGCATCCTCTGGACGTACGCGCCTACGTCGCTGTCATTCCCATGTTGATCGCCGGGAAGGACATTGCTGGCGCCGATGCCAGGTTCGAGAAGCTGAAGAAAGTGGCGCCCCGCGGCATCGCGACGGGCTACCTCGATGCGCTGGTGGCGTACTCGAAGGGAGATCTCGGGCGCGCCCGGGACTTCATCCGGATGGTGGTGCGTGCTTCGCCGGACGACGTCCGTGCGCTGCTGCTCGCGGGAAATGTCGAGCACGATCTCGGCAATCACGTCCAGGCGCAGCAGTACCTTCTGAAAGTGCTTTCAGGGCGGCCCGCCGAGGTGCATCCGCGCCGCCTGCTCGCATCCTCCTACCTGCGGACCGGGCAGTACGGCAAGGCGCGGCAGACGCTCGATCCGTTGCTCAAGCTCGAGAGCGTGGATGCCCTGACGTTGCTGTTGGCAGCCGATATCGCCGTCGGCGAGCGCGACAACGCACGGGCGCTCGGTTTCCTGAAGCGCGCGGTCGCACTCGATTCGAAGGACGTCTCGTTCCGCACGCGACTCGGTGAAGCGTATCTGCGCGTCGGCGAGACGGAGCTCGGCATCCGGGAGCTCGAGACGGCCTCGGCAGCCGATCCGGCGTCCGTGACGGCCGACGTGGTTCTGATCAATCAGTACCTGTCGAAGCGCCAGACCCCGAAGGCGCGCTCTGTGGCGGAGGCTCTGGTCAGGCGGCACCCGGAGAATCCCCTCGCTCACAACATGCTGGGGCTGGTGCAACTTGCAGAGGAATCGCAACCCGCAGCGCGTGCGGCATTCGCCAGGGCGCTGTCGTTGCAGCCGACGTTCGTTTCCGCGGCCCGCAATCTCGCGCAGCTGGATCTCCGCGAAGGGCAGCCAGAGGCGGCCAGAGGGCGCTATGTCGCGGTGCTCGCCAAGGACCCGAAGCTCGAGGACGCGTCCGTTGCATTGGCCGAACTTCTCGTCCGGACGGGGGCGCCCGATGCCGAGGTCCTGAAGGTCTACGACGCGGCCGTTGCGGCGAATCCGGCGGCCGTGCGGTCACGGCTCGAGAAGGTGGCCTTCCTCACGCGCCGGGGGCGCACCAAGGATGCTCTGGAAGCAGCCAGCCAGGCGGCGGCCGATCTTCCCCAGGATTCGACGGTGCTGCTGGTGCTGGCGCGCACCCAGCTTGCGAATCGTGACGCCACGCGCGCGGCAACGAGCTTCGGGAAGCTCGTGACACTCATGCCCGGTTCGTCGGTTCCCTATGTGGGTGAAGCCGATGCCCATGCCCTCGACAAGAACTGGACCGCCGCCCGCGCTGCCATGGCTCAGGCGATCGCGGCCGAACCCGATGCGCTGCCGGTGCGGATTGCGAAAGTGGATATCGACATGCGCGCCGGACGATTCGACGATGCCGGTGCCGAGGCCGCCCTGATCCGGAAACGGTGGCCCGATTCGTCAGTAGGGTACGCGGCCGAAGCGAGGGTGCTGGCGGCGAAGACGCAGGTCACCGAAGCCGTGCAGAGGCTTCAGGCCGGGATCACCGCGACAGGTGACGGCGCGCTGCTTGTGCAGTTGCACCGTCTCCTGGTGGATCAGGCGCGAGCCACCGAGGCTGACGCGCAAGCGGAGAAGTGGTTCGCAGCACACCCGAGGGACATCCGGGTCATGGCCGCGATCGGCGACACCCTGCTGCGCAAGGACGACCATCGTGGTGCCGAGCGCTGGCTGCGGCGCGCGAACGCCTTGTCGCCCGACGATCCCGCGATCCTGAACAACCTCGCGTGGGTACTGGGGAAGCTCGGTGATCCTCAGGCGCTCGCCATCGGCGGACGTGCACTCGAAAAGGCGCCGGGAGACCCTGCAATTCTCGATACGGTCGGCTGGCTGCACGTGCAGCGTGGCGACTTGCCGAAGGGCATGGAGATGCTGACTGCCGCCGTCAGGCTTGCGCCGGGCTCGCCGTCGGTGCGCCTCAACATGGCCCGCGCACTGATTTCTGCAGGGCGGAAGAATGAAGCCGCACCGCATCTGGAGGCGGCGGCTTCTGCCGCACCGGACAGCGAGCGCCTGAAGCGCGAAATCGATGAGATCCGAAGAAGCCTCTGAACGAGAGCGCGCCGCGAGGCCACCGGCAAGCGGGTGGCCGACACGCGTTCCCGCGAACAATTTCAACTCACTTAGCGAAGGGTAACAACGTCATGTATTCGATCGCCGTCGTAGGTCTGGGATACGTCGGATTGCCGCTGGCCGTGGAGTTCGGCAAGCGTTTTCCGACGGTCGGTTTCGATCTGTCCGAAGAGAAGGTGCGTGCGTACCTGTCGCACGTGGACCCAACCGGCGAGGTCAGCAAGGAGGACCTCGCGGCATCGAAGTACTTCAAGCCCACGACGGATCCGAAGGCGCTGGCGGAGGCGGACATCATCATCGTCGCCGTGCCCACGCCGGTCGACGATGCGCACCAGCCGGACTTCAGTCCGCTCGTCGGTGCGAGTCAGTCCGTCGGCAAGCACATGAAGCGCGGTGCCACGGTCGTCTTCGAATCCACGGTGTATCCCGGCGCGACCGAGGAGGTCTGCGTGCCGATCATGGAACGCGCCTCCGGAATGAAGTGGAAGACCGACTTCTTCGTGGGCTATTCGCCGGAGCGCATCAACCCCGGTGACAAGGAACGCACGGTCACGAAGATCGTGAAGGTCGTGTCCGGTGACACGCCGGAGACGCTCGAGCGCGTGGCGAAGGTGTACGAGAGCGTCATCACCGCGGGTGTCTATCGTGCGTCCAGCCTCAAGGTCGCCGAGGCGGCGAAGGTGATCGAGAACACGCAGCGAGACCTCAACATCGCGCTGATGAACGAACTCGCGCTCATCTTCCACCGGCTCGACATCGACACGCTGGAGGTCCTGAAGGCCGCCGGCACGAAGTGGAACTTCCTGCCCTTCCGGCCGGGTCTCGTCGGCGGGCACTGCATCGGTGTCGATCCCTACTACCTCACGTTCCGGGCAGAGAAGGCGGGCTATCACCCCGAGGTGATCCTGGCGGGGCGTCGGATCAACGACGGCATGGGCAAGTACGTCGCCGAGCAGACGGTGAAGCGGATGATCCACGCGGGCTTCGGCGTTCGCGGTGACGACATCGTCGTGCTCGGGTTGACGTTCAAGGAGAACTGCCCGGATACCCGCAACACGCGCGTGATCGACGTGATCCGCGAGCTCGAGTCCTACGGTGCGAATGTCCATGTGCACGATCCGGTGGCGAACGCCGCGGAAGCGATGCACGAGTACGGCGTCAAGCTCACGGCCTGGGAAGACCTGCCGAAGGCCGCAGGCGTCGTCTACGCCGTCTCGCACAGCGAATTCGTCGATCGTCCGGTGGACGATCTCGTCGCGAAGATGAAGCCCGGCGCCGTGCTCGTCGACGTGAAGGCGCAGGCCGACACGAAGGCGTTCGCCGATCGCGGCATCGGCGTCTGGCGCCTGTGATGGCGCAGTCCGACGCAACGAAGACCGGTAACGCGATCGTCAGCGACGCGCTCGCCGGTGCGCGTCGGCGCTGGCTCGTGACGGGTGCGGCCGGCTTCATCGGCTCGCACCTGATCGAGACCTTGCTCGCCGCCGGGCAGGACGTCGTGTCGCTCGACAATCTTGCGACCGGGCATCTGCGCAACTTCGATCACGTCCGTGCATCGGTTGGCGAGGACGCGTGGGGCCGGCACCGTTTCATCCAGGGTGACATCCGCGATCTCGCGGCCTGTCGTGAAGCGTGCGAGGGCGCGGACTTCGTGTTGCATCAGGCGGCGCTCGGGTCCGTGCCGCGGTCGATCGCGGAGCCGCTCGACTCCCACGCATCGAATGTCAATGGCTCGTTGAACATGCTGGTCGCGGCGCGTGATGCGAAGGTCCGACGACTGGTCTACGCGTCGTCCAGTTCCGTCTACGGGGATCATCCCGGACTGCCGAAGGTCGAGGACAGCATCGGTCGTCCGCTGTCGCCCTACGCCGTGACGAAGTACGTGAACGAGTTGTACGCAAGCGTCTTCTGCCGCACGTACGGACTGCCGGTGATCGGCCTGCGGTACTTCAATGTCTTCGGTGCGCGCCAGGATCCGGCCGGTCCCTATGCGGCTGTGATTCCGCGCTGGGTGAAGGCGCTGCTGGCGGGCGAGCCCGTGAAGATCTTCGGCGACGGCGAGACCTCCCGGGACTTCTGTTACGTGAAGAACGTCGTGCAGATGAACCTGCTGGCGGCGATCGGTGAATCCTCCGAAGCCGTCGATCAGGTCTACAACGTCGCCGTGAATCAGCGCACTTCGCTCAACCTCCTCTTCAGGGAGCTCTGCGAGTTGCTGGGCGTCGAGGCGACCCCGGAGTACCAGGACTTTCGGCCGGGCGACGTGCGGCATTCGCTGGCGGACATCTCGAAAGCACAGCGACTGCTGGGCTATGCACCGACCCATGATCTGCGCACCGGCCTTGCCGAGGCGCTCCGCTGGTACGTCGCGGAGTACGCGCCGACGGACGCACGGTCGTGACGCAGCCCGCGGCGCCGCTCATCGGATGCGTGCGCGACGTGTTGTCGATGTGTCGTCGCAGCGTCCGATCTGTCGCGATGTTGGTGACGCTCGTCGGGACGAGCATTCCGGCGGCGCACGCTGACCCGCTCGCGACGGTTGAAAGGATCAAGGGTTCGGTGCTTGCGGTGGGTACGTTCGAGCGCACACGCAGTCCGGCGTTCGTATTCCGCGGGACAGGCTTCGTCATCGCAGACGGAAGTCTCGTGGCCACGAACGCACATGTGCTGCCGACGGCCTTGGACGGTGAGCGCCGGGAAACGCTCGTCGTCGCGCTGCCGGGGCCGAACGTCACGACGGCGCAGTTGCGAACGGCGCGCATCGTCGCATCGGAGCGCGCGAACGACCTCGCCATTCTCGCGATCGACGGACCGAAGCTGCAGCCACTCAGCCTCGGCGAGTCGGTGCGCGTCCGCGAAGGGCAGGCCGTCTACTTCACGGGGTATCCGATCGGGACGGTCCTGGGTCTGATCCCGGCGACACATCGCGCGATGATTGCGGCACTCACGCCCATCGCATTACCGACCATCGATGCTTCCCAGCTGGATGCGCAGGCGATCCGCAGGCTCTCGGGGGCAAGCGAGCCGGTCATGCAGCTCGACGGCACTGCGTACCCGGGCAACAGTGGCAGTCCGTTGTACGACCCCGAGACCGGGCAGGTCGTCGGCATCGTGAACAGCACGCTGGTCAAGGCTTCCCGCGAGACGCTGCTGTCGCAGCCGAGCGGCATCGCCTACGCCCTTCCCGTGCGCTGGCTTCTCGATCTGCTGAAGACAGTCCGGTGATGCGCGGCGGCGCCGGGCCGCCCACGCGCTGATGCAGTCAGGACTGCGAGGCGCTCTCGGCATCTGTTGCGCGGAGGTCGAATGGGAAAACCTCGCGCAAGGTCATCAACTCCACCAGCAGTTCTTCCGCACGTTCGAACGGTCGCCCTTCCCCTTTGCCGAGCAGGCCGTCGAGGCAGGGGCGCAACGGTGACAGTTCGATCGGCAGCGCGGCAGACGTGATCCGCGAATGATCCGCGTGGTCGGCGCCGTGCCCGGGCGCTCTGCCGAGCAGCATCGCACCGAGGATCAGTCCGAGCGCACGAAAATCAGCACGTCGTCCGGCGGTGGCGTCCAGTGGAGTCTCGGTCTGTGCGACCCCCTGGTCCCGTCGCACGGCAGCGAGCGCGCGGTCGGTGGCATTGAAATCTGCGAGCACCACGACGCGTTCCTTTCTGAACAGAAAGTGCTCCGCGCAAAGGCTGCCGTGAAACAGGTCGATGCCGTGGAGTGCGTCCAGTGCCATGCTCATCTGGGCAAGGTAATTCAGCGACAGGCCGATCGGCAGTCGCTTTCGGAGCGCATCCTGCAACGATCCACCGGGCAGGAATTCGCAGCTCACGAACGCGGTCCGGTCATCACGTCCGATCTCGTAGATCGACATCACGTTGCGCTGGTCCAGGTCGGCGATCCTTCGATGGTCATCCAGGTATCGTTCGACGAAGCCGTCCGCCACTTCGGCGATGGTGACGATCTTCAGGAATTCCTCGCGTCCTGTGTTCTCGTTGACACCCCTGCAGGCGGTGACGCACGCCCCGTGGCTCACGTGCCTCAGGATGCGCCGGTGCGGGACGCGGACTTCCGGTTCCGACGCTGCAGGTTGAGCGCGCCCGACGACGATCGTGCGGTCGGCCTCGTCCGGTTGCGCGTCGCCGGCGAGGCCCGCGAGAACTGCGTTCGAGACGATGGCATCGCGAACCTCGGCCATCATCGGCAGTTCACCCGGTCTCGCGGCGCCGTGGTTGAAGCTCGTCATCTCGACGATCGTGACGGTGCCATGGTCGGCATCCGTCAGCGTGGCCCGGCGACCGAACTGGAACCGCGTGCCGGCGAGAAGCGCGGTCGCTTCGGATACGGCGATGCTCCAGCCGAGACCCTTCGATCGTCCGTCGAGGCGGTTGGCGATATCCACGGCGCGGCCTGCGACGCTCGGTGCAAGGTCACCACCCAGCGAGAGGCGCGCGACGATGACTTCGCCTGAATCGATACCGCAGCCGATCGAGATCTGCGGGACGAAGACATCCGAAAGTGTTGCCTGCGCCCATTGCTTTGTGCGGCGGGTGGCGAGCATCGCGGCCATCGCAGCTTCAAGTGCCCGCGATGCGTGCGTCCGATCGGCGTTCGGGCCGTCCTCGAAGAGTGCAAGCAGGCCGGTCGCGTCGGCACGGACGATCCAGCCGCCCTCGCGTGTAATGGCGTCGCCCGCATCGGTCACGAACCGATGCAGCATCGTTTCGAGCGTGCGAGCGCGGAGCGAGCGCGCAAGCGTGACCAGATTGCGAAGCGACACGAAAAGGACACTCGCCTGACGCGACTCCACGAGCATCCCGGCAGACGCTAGCGGGTGGCTGCGCCCCATGCCGCCGCGACCGCCCGCGGAGTCGATCGCAGTGTCGGAACAGGTGCCAAGGCGCCGGTGTACAGCATCACGAAGAACGCTCGATGTGAACGGTTTGGTGATGACGCCGTCGGGTTCTATGGTCACGGCATGGGCGTAACCCTCGCGATCGTCCGCGGGCACCATAAAAAGGATCGGGCTGAGCGCCGTTCTGGCATCGGACCGCAGGGCCGCAGCGAATGCAAACGCGCTGTCGTCAGGCAGGTCGGTCGCGAGAATGTAGAGATCGGGTCTTTCGCTTCTGGCGGAATCGAGAAGTTGGCGGCCGTGGCCTCCTGCCGTGACCAGATAGCCCTCGGCCGTCAGATGTTGGCGGCTCCATTCCCGTAGGGTGGCATTGCCTTCGGCGAGAAGTAAGCGCGCCATATTCGGAATTCTCGCGCCGGCTGGGCGTGTGGGCGGTATCTGGGGAGGCGATTCGGAGCGAGCCGAATGCACGATCTTCCATACTAGCGCGACTGAATGAGTTCGTGCGTGTCGCGTGCGCACGGCGGGTGACTCGCCATCGATGGATCGATGGTCTATACTTGAACACCTGAGACGCAACGTTGAACATCATGCCTGTTGGTATTGCGTGACTTCTTGCAGCGTTGCCGACTCAATTAGTCGTAAAGATGGCCAAGTAGCTCAGTCGGTAGAGCAGAGGATTGAAAATCCTTGTGTCGGTGGTTCGATTCCGCCCTTGGCCACCACCCCCGTGAATGCCGGGAGTCGGCGGGGCAACTTGAATCGACTTGTCCGGTTATCGAAAGTCAGGGCGCACGTGTTCGAGACGCGTGATTCCGGAGACAGCATATCCGTCCCCCATTCCGGTCCGTTTCCTGGCTAGCCCGTCGCCGATGGAACTTGTCGCGTTAGGTGTCAATTACCAAAGCGCCCCGTTGGCGCTTCGTGAGCAAGTGGCGTTTGCGGCTGATTCGCTGCGTCCTGCGCTGCTTGATCTCGTGAGGAGCGAGCACGTCAAAGAGGCGGCGATCGTCTCCACCTGCAATCGTACCGAGGTGTTTTGTGCAACTCAGGACCCGTCGCAGGTGTTGAGTTGGCTCGCTCGTTACCATGGCGTAGGGCAGGACGCGCTGGCACCTCATGTCTACTCATTGCCGCGGGAGCAGGCTGTAAGTCACGCCTTTCGGGTGGCCAGCGGTCTCGATTCGATGGTCATCGGCGAGGCCCAGATTCTCGGCCAGATGAAGGATGCCGTGCGCTCCGCCGAGATGGCCGGCACCCTCGGCACCGTGCTGCACAAGCTGTTCCAGCGCACATTCTCGGTGGCCAAGGAGGTCAGGACGCGCACGGAAATCGGCGCGAACTCGGTATCCATGGCGGCTGCCGCGGTCAGGATCGCAGAGCGCATCTATCCGTCCATCGAGGAGCAGGCAGTCCTGTTCATCGGTGCCGGAGAGATGATCGAACTCTGTGCGGCTCATTTTTGCAGCCGCAACCCGCGTCGCGTGGTGTTCGTCAATCGCACTTTGGGGCGCGCAGAGCAACTGGCCGAGAGGCACTCCGGCGAGGCGTTGCCGCTTTCGGCCGTCCCCGACGTGGTCGCTCAATTCGACATCGTGGTGTCCTGTACGGCGAGTCAGCTGCCGATCATCGGTAAGGGCTTGGTCGAGCGGGCGCTGAAGACCCGCAAGCACCGTCCGATGCTGATCGTTGATCTGGCCGTTCCGCGCGACGTCGAGCCGGAGGTTGGTTCGCTTGGCGACGTGTTCCTCTACACCGTAGACGATCTGGGCCATGTGGTCCGCGAAGGTCTCGAACTGCGGCAGGCAGCCGTTGCCGAGGCTGAAGTGATCATCGCGGATGGCGTATCGGATTTCATGCGCTGGCTAGAGTCCCGAGAGGTGGTGCCAGCAATTCGTGCATTGCGTGATCACGCCGAGGCAATCCGGCGGCACGAACTGGAGCGCGCCATGAAGTCCTTGGTCCGCGGAGATGATCCTCGGGTTGTGCTCGAGGCGCTTTCCCACGGCCTGACGAACAAGTTCTTGCATGCCCCGACGCACGCTCTGCACCACGCAGACGGCGAGGAGCGTCAGCGGATGCTTGCCGTTGCCGGCCGGTTTTTCCCCGGCGAGGGGGCGCCGTGAAGCAGGGGCTGGTGACGCGGTTGAATCAACTGGCCTTTCGACTCGACGAACTCGATCGACTGCTGGCGCAGGAGCAGGTTGCTTCCGACTTGGACAACTACCGCAGACTTGTGAGGGAGCGTGCCGAGATCCAGCCGGTAGTCGACTTGTTCCGGGCGTATCGCCAGAGCGAACAGGACTACGCTTCAGCGCAGGACATGGTGCGTGACCCGGAACTCCGGAGTTTTGCCGAGGACGAAATGCGTACGGCCAGGGATCGGCTCGCGCACCTCGACGGCGAACTGCAGCGGGCTCTGCTCCCTCGGGATCCGAACGACGAACGCAACATATTTCTGGAGGTGCGTGCCGGCACTGGAGGTGATGAATCGGCCTTGTTCGCCGGTGACTTGTTCCGGATGTATGCGCGGTTCGCGGAGCGCAACGGGTGGCGCGCGGAGGTCGTATCCCAGAGCCCGAGCGAACTGGGCGGGTTCAAGGAGATCATCGCGAAGGTGATCGGGGACGGCGCGTACTCGAGGCTCAAGTTCGAGTCCGGTGGACATCGTGTTCAGCGAGTGCCTGCTACCGAGACGCAGGGACGAATTCACACGTCCGCATGTACCGTCGCGGTCTTGCCCGAGGCGGATGACGTTTCAGACGTCGTGATCAACCCCGCGGACATCAGGATCGATACCTTCCGGGCGTCAGGGGCCGGCGGTCAGCACATCAACAAGACCGACTCGGCAGTGCGAATCACGCACCTCCCGACCGGTATCGTTGTCGAATGTCAGGATGATCGCTCCCAACACAAGAACAAGGCCCAGGCGCTATCGGTTCTTGCAGCACGGATACGGGATCGTCAGGTGAGGGAGTCCGCCGCACGGACAGCGGCGGAGCGAAAATCGCTGATCGGCAGTGGTGATCGATCGGAGCGGATCCGCACTTACAATTTTCCGCAGGGTCGTGTCACAGACCACAGGATCAACCTCACCCTGTACAAGATCGGACAGATCATGGAAGGTGATCTCGGCGAATTGGTAGCGGCCTTGGCGGCCGAGCATCAAGCTGAGCAACTGGCTGCACTAGCGGAGGAGCAATGAGTCTGTTTACCTTGGGTGCAAGATTGGCGGCAGACGCACGTCGCCTGGCTGCGACGGTGAAGATCTCCAGAGGCGAAGCAATGCGCGAGATCCGGCGTCTTGCATGTCATTCGCTTCACCTGACGACTGCCCAGTTGGTCGTGCGGGAACGAGAGTCCCCGGGCCGGTTCGACTTGTCCGCCTACGGGATCGTATTCGACCGCAGGTTGCGTGGTGAGCCGTTGCCCTACGTACTCGGCGAATGGCCGTTTCGCGACCATCTGTTTCGCGTCACGCCCGACGTGCTGATCCCGCGCGCCGACACGGAGGGGGTCGTCAACGCGGCGCTGGGTGTAATCGGAGAGAAATCCGGAACCAGGATCCTGGATCTTGGGACAGGTAGCGGATGCATTGCGATTTCCATTGCTCTCGCGTGCCCCTCCGCCGTCGTCACGGCCATTGATTCGAGCCCGGAAGCGTTGGCTGTTGCCCGTGAGAATGCCGATCGGCTGGGAGCGGACACCGTCGGCTTTGTTGCTTCGGACTGGTATTCAGCGCTCTCGGGCCAGAAATTCGATCTGATAGTCGCAAATCCGCCCTACGTTGCGGAAGGTGACCAGCATCTCGATGCGTTGCGTTTCGAGCCTCAGCAAGCTCTCGTGTCGGGGGCGGATGGTCTCGATGCCCTTCGGTGGGTGATCCAAGGGGCGCCAGCGCACTTGGAATCTGATGGCACACTGGTGGTCGAACACGGTTTTGATCAGCGGGATTTCGTGCGTGACTTGTTCGCGTCCGCAGGGTTCTCGGGCGTCGAGGTGTTCGACGACCTTGGTGGGCAGCCGCGTGGAGTTGTTGGTCGACTGAACGCCAGTGCGCCCGCAAAGGCACGTCGTAAGCGTGCAGCGGTGAGCGCCTAGCTGCCCCGTCCCGCCCTTTCACTACGAGCGCGCGCCGCGTTTTGAAGGTTACGGTCGTTGCTCGTTTCCCAACTTTTATTGAAGGAGTATTGACTGATGGATGCTCAGGCATTGATCCGGAAGCAGGTGACCGATAACGCTGTGGTGCTTTATATGAAGGGCACGCCGGATGCACCCATGTGCGGGTTTTCGGCCGCGGCTGTGCAAATTCTGGAGGCGTGCGGCGTAGAAGAGGTTGCTACCGTCAACGTTCTGGACGATCCGGATATTCGACAAGGCATCAAGGCCTATTCCAACTGGCCGACGATCCCGCAGCTCTACGTCAAGGGAGAGCTTGTCGGCGGCGCCGACATCATGAGGGAAATGTTCCAGAGCGGCGAGTTGCAGAAACTGCTTCAAGTCTAGGGTCTGTTAAGGATGGTCTGCAAAACCACTGCTCTGGCGCGACTCCCCCGCGGACGACGAACGAGATGATGAGACCGTCTGCAACGGGGTGGTTTTGCAGTCCGTTGGCTGCCCCGTGGACGTCTTTTCCCGCGCTGCGGGCGTACTCATCCCGCGAGTTCCTTCAACAGTCGATGGCGTGCCATCCAGAGGTTGCTCAGCGCGAACAGCGTGATGAGTTGTTGTGTGTTCTTCGCGAGCCCGCGATAGCGCACCTTGGTGTGTCCGAACTGGCGCTTGATCACCCGGAACGGATGTTCGACTTTCGCCCGGACGCTCGCCTTGAGCTTCTCGATCTTGTCCCGCAGCGCGCCCCGCGGCGTCTTCTTGTCGAGCGCTCGACGTTTGCCCGGGCGCAGTGCCACGTGCCACGGCACCCCGGTGGCCTCCGTTCGTTTGTCCGCCCCTTGGTAGCCCGCATCGGCAAAGACGATGACCTCCGTACCGTGCAGCAGGCCGTGCCCCTGGGTGACGTCGTTG
>CAUJJX010000125.1 GCA_963205165.1 Pseudomonadota bacterium
TCCCAGAGGTAGGTTTCATGGAAGCCGCTGGCGAGCAGCATGCTGCCGTCGCGGCTGAATTCGAAGTGGTTCGGCGTGTCCGCCCGGGTCTGCCGACCGTAGGGCAGGGACTTCATCCGCTGCCCCGTCCGGATGTCCCAGACGTGGACCTTCTCGTCCGTCTCCGAGAACGCGGCCAGCCATTTCGAGTCCGGGCTGATCGCCATGGCATCGTCGCCCGCCGTGCCGCCGAAGGTGCGCACCGGCTTGCCGGTGGCGATGTCGTGCAGCGTGAACTTCGCGGACTTCCACGAGAGCGTGACGACACTGCGTCCGTCGGGCGTGAAGACGAGCCGCGAGGCCTCCTTCGCATTGATCGGCGGCAGCTCGCGACCGGTCGCGATGTCCCAGCGACGCACGCGGAAATTGTCGTCGCCGTCGCTGTCCGTCGTGGCGATCACGGCGCCGTCCGGCGAGAGCGCGACCTCGGCCTCCTCGCCGAGGCCCTTCATCTTCGCCTCAATGCTGCGGATCTCGCGGCCGCTCGCGACGTCCCACACGCGGATCGTCCGGTCGCCGGACGTCGTGACCGCGAACCGGCCGTCGGGCGTGAGGTGCGCGCGGTCGATCACCTCGGAATGGCCGACCTGCACGTACGGCACGCCGATCGCGGCAGCGAGTGCAGCGCCCGCGGACAGCAGCAGCGCGCCGCCCAGCACCAGCCGCCGTGCGGTGCGCCACACGCCGGTCAGCGCCCTCACTTCACCACGAC
Source organism: Pseudomonadota bacterium (assembly GCA_963205165.1). Classification (GTDB taxonomy): domain Bacteria; phylum Pseudomonadota; class Gammaproteobacteria; order Burkholderiales. Next base: position 752 of record CAUJJX010000125.1, read on the forward strand.
CACGGGGAAGTCCTGGACCGTGCTCGGCTTCGTCGTCGTCGGCGTCTGCTGGTTCTTCGTCAGCTGCTTCACGCGATCGGCGAGCCACGTGTCGAGCTCGTTGATCGTGACCGCGCCATCGCGCGTGTAGTCGGCCTTGCCGGTGAGGCCTTCGACGAGGGCCTTCGTGAAGGCGCCGTTGCCCCAGGCATCCTGCTCGAGCGCGAACTGGCGGCCCGTCGACGACGCGAACACGACGACGCCGTTCTCGGCCGAGGTGAGATCGTTCACGACCGCGTTGATGTCGGCGGCACCGCGCCGCGCGCCCATCACGTTGCCGGCGTGGCACGTGTCGATGAACGCGAGCGTCTTGCCGGGCAGCGCCGCGAGCGTCTTCTTGACCTCGAGGTACGACACGCCGGTGCGACGCAGGCGCTCGGTGTTCGCGTCGCGCGGCAGGAAGTAGTAGTCGCCATCGGCGTCGTTCACGCCGTGGCCCGCGAGGACCAGCACGCCGACGTCCTTCGCGGTGACCTCGGCGCGCAGCCAGTCGAGGCCGTCGAGGAGCTGCTCGCCCGTGGCATCGGCCAGCACCTTCGTGACGATCTCCCGATAGAGCGGCGCCTGCTGCTTGAACGCGGCCGCGAAATCGCGGGCGTCCTTCGCGGCGAAGTTGAGCTTCAGCGACTTGTCCTCGTAGTTCGACACGCCGATCGCCAGCACGTAGAGGCGCGGCTTCGCGACGAAGGTCTCGGCCTTCGCGCCGGCCCACGCGAGCCGCGCGCTGCGCGCCTCGCCGGCGCCGTGCTTGTTCTCGGCGATCACCGAGAGCGTGAGATCGCGTTCGGGCAGCGTCACGTCGAGCCGGTACTCGCGCGCGCCGCCTTCGGTGACGGGCTTCGGCGTGAGTCCGCGGGCCGTCTCGAGCGGACGACCATCGACGAGGATCTTCACGGACGTCACCGGCGCATCGGCCGCGGTGCGAACGCGGTAGCGGAGCTGCACCGTCGACTGGCGGAAGCGCTCGCCCTCGGCCGGCGTCACGAGTTCCACGACGGGCGGCAGCAGCGTCGAGATGTCGGTGCTCTGCTCGCGACGGCCCGTCTCGGCGTTCGCGAGCTTCACGGCCTCGGTCTCGCTGGCGGTGTCGAGCAGGCGGCTCAGCACGTCCGGGCGATAGAAGCGGTCGCGGAAGCGCGACGCGGAGAAATAGTCCGACGCGCGATCCTTGCCGTTGTTCACGTGCCAGCCGATGAGGTCTTCCGCGCCGGCGCTGGAGTCGTAGTAACCGGACGGCGTCCACAACACCCAGCGACGCTGGTCGGGATGCGGATAGAACGCCATCTGCTCGACGCCATCCTCGGCGCGATGCCAGCGGATCGTGCCGTCACCGAAGGCGGCGACGATCCAGCGACCGTCCTTCGAGATGTTCACGGCCCAGACGGCGCCGGGCACGGACTGCTGCCAGATCTGCTTGCCGTTGCGATCGAAGCCGCGGAGATACCAGTCGGTGCCGAGCACGAACGTCGTCGGCTTCGCGGGGATCGCGAGGCTGCGCGAACCCTCGAATGCCTTCAGCTCGAGCGCGATGCCGTTGACCTTCGGGCTCGTGCCGCTTTCCCAGTCGGTCACCTCGAGTCCGGGGGCCGTCGTGCGGGCACTGGCCAGCCCCGCCGTGTCGGCCGGCAGGAACGCGCGGCGCCGCGTGTCGAAGACGATGGGCGATTCGCCACCGTATTCGTAGGCGAACTTCACCTGCATGCCGTCCGCGGACAGCATCAGTCCGGCGCGGTTGTTCCGGAGATCGGCGACCGACGGCGCGTGGTAGAGCTGGCGCCGGCCGCTGCCGTCGATCACGCCCCAGCGCGGACCGCCGCTGGAGAACGCGATGCGATCGTCGGGCTGCGGGGCGAGATCCATGATCGTGTCGTTCGACACGGGCCAGTCCTCCGGCGCACCGGCCCGGTTGCCGCGCATGGGCCAGCGGCGGATGAATTTCTGGTTGTCGTCCTTCTGGGCGAGGCCGGCCGCGTACAGCCAGGCGCCATCGCGCGACCACGCGACGGTGCTGAGATTGCCGTTCAACCCTGCCGTATCAGGGGAAAACAGCGGATGCAGGTCGCCGGCATCGACCACATCGACCGACGTGCCGTCGTTGAAGCCGACCGCGATGCGCTTCCCGTCGGGCGAGAAGCGCGCGTCCCACGGGAACTTGCCACCGGTCGGCGCCCGCTTGGCGAGCCGGACGAGTTTTCCACCGTCGACGCGGTAGGTCCGCACGAAGCCGTCGAGGCCCGTCGCGACGAGTCGCTTGCTGTCGGCGCTGAACTGCGCGCCGTAGCACGACTCGGCGAAATCGGTGTCCTCGCCGAGGACGCGTCCGTCAGCGGCGTCGAACACGCGCACGCCGTTGCTCCCGCCGAGGCCCGCCACGAGATAGCGCCCGTCCGGACTGAATGCGAGGTGCAGCACGACGTTCGCGAGGCCGGTGACCGTGCGCAGCATGCGTCCGCTCGCACGATCGAAGACGTACATCGCGTTGTCGTCGTCGGTCCATCCGCCGATCACGACGATGCTGCCGTCCGGCGACATCGCACCGGCGAAGAGCTTGCCCTCGTCACCCGTGCCGATGGGCGGACGCAGCGTGGTGAGCAGGCGACCCTTCGCGAGATCCCAGACGCGGGCCGTCTTGTCGTGCGAGGTCGTGAGCAGCCAGCGTCCGGCGGCGTCGGTCGAGATGCGGTTGATGGTCGCGGTGTGCTCGCCCGGATCGATCCGGAGGACCGGCGTCGTGGGCTGCTCGGCGGACGCCGGTGCCGCCATCGCGAATGCGATGCCTGCGCCGACGAGGCAGCGCGCGACGAGCGTGCGCACCGCGGCCAGCGCCGCGCGCGGGCGTGCGGTCGATCGGAACGTTGCGGACGTGAGGGGAGCGGCCATCGCGGGTTCGCGACCGGCGGCGGAGACGGATCGTTGCATGTGGAACCTCGAAGCAGACTTCGACGGGCGGCGCCCCGTTCGTACGGTGGCGCCGCGATGTATTCGTGTGTTTCAGATGCAGCCCGGGCGACGAACGGCCCGCGGCGACAGGCCCTATCGCTGCGTGTCTTCCGGCTCGGCCATCTCGCCATCGAGCGAATCGAACGCGCGGTCGCGGCGATGCAGGGTGACGGCCTTCGCGAGCTTCGTGACGCGTTCGTTCTGGTAATCGACGAGACGCTGCTTCGGGATGCAGACGCGCGCGTACGAGGTGCCCTGCTTCTTCAGGTACTCGATGTTCTCGTAGATCACGCTGGCCTCGACGAACATCGGCAGCTGCTCGTCCCGCGTGAAGCGCTGGATCAGCGCGCGTTCGGCAGGGTCGGTGCGATCGCGGAACTTCTCGTACGCGACGCTGTTCATCGCGTTGGTCAGGCGCACCACCATCGCCTGCCGCGCGCTGGCCTTGGCGACCTCGACGGATTCGGCGGAGCCGGTCGCGAGGCCGGAGTCGCAGATGTGGTTCTTCGTCTGCTGGTAGTACCACCCCGGCGCCCCCTCGATCCGCACGGACTGCATGTGCTCGAGATGCTGCTCGAACATGAACGTGATGAAGGTCTTCACGAGCGCGAAGGCGAGGGATTCGAGCATGGGATCTGCGTTCCGGGTGTGGTGTCGAGGGTGGTTCGGTGATGGATCAGCGGAGCGCGACGACGCGCAGCGGGGCCTTGCCACGGTAGCTCGGCATGGCCATGCCGACGGTCGCGTTCACGTACGTCGGATCGGCGATGACGTAGCGCCGGCCCGACCATTCGACGGTCTGCCATTCGGGCCGCGTCGTCCGGAGCGCGACCGCCGTCGTCATGTGGCCGGGGTAGTGAAGACCGACCGTCTCGAGACCGAGCAGCTCGCGCGTGAGCCAGGCGAAGAGCGCCGAGCGGTCCTCGCAGTCCGAGAACGGGAAGTGCAGCACTTCCTCGACGAAGAAATACTTCTCGCGACCGAACTGGTCGTTGTCTGTCTTGTAGGCGAACGACTTCTGCACGAAGGCAAGCAGCACGTCGACACCCGCCTCCTGGTCGAGGCCCTGCAGGTGCGGACGCAGCGCGTCGAGCAGCGAACGGCGGGCGAGCGGGCTCGGCGGCGTCGCGAAGTACAGCTCGAAGTCGAGCTGCGGGAATCGGTCGAGGTACTGCGTCAGCGGACGTTCGTACGCGACGTCGAGGCGGATGCGACGACCGCGCGCGTCGAACTCGAACGTGCGCTGCGTCGGTACCTTCGGCCCGAAGGCCGTGGCCGCAATGCGGATGTCCACCGGGCGGAGTTCGTTCGGATAGCGGCCCGAGTACGCGGAGTAGCGACCGCCCGACTTGCCGCCCTCGCCTTCGAACAATGCGTAGTAGGCGCGGTTGTCGATCTTCACGTAGCTCACGCCGTACACCGGCTGCTTCACCGCGAGCAGCAGCAGGAGGCGTTCGTCGCTGTAGCCGGGGCGCACGTCGACACCCGACTTCACGAGGAAATACCAGAGCAGCAGGAGCTGCTCGCGCGGCGCGGCGGGCCGCAGCGTCTTCGCGACTTCCTGCCAGAGCAGGACATTGCCCCAGTCGTCGAGCGCCATCGCCTTGCGTGCCTGCGCGACGGCGTCGAGCGACGGCTGATCGCGGGTCGCGCTCATGCGATCCCAGAAGTCGGCAAAGCCCTTCGGATTCGACTCGACGGCGGCCGGCGTGCGCCAGCGCGCATCGAACGGAATGCGCAGCGGCGTGCCGTAGAAATCGAGGTCGAGCGCATCAGCGACAGCGGGCAGCTTCGCAGGCGGCGTGATCGCGACCGGCCGTTCGGGGGCGGGCGTGGTCGGCACCGGCACGGGTGCCGGCGGAACACGTTCGGCGGACACGTCGGGCACGGACGGTTTCGGCGCGACGGCGGGACGCGGCGCGACCGGCGGTTTCGGGAGTGCTTCGACCGTGACGTCCGGGACGGTCGGTCTCGGTGTCACCGGCGGTCTCGCGGGGACGTCGACGGCGAGATCGGGCGCCGCGGGTTTCGGTGCGGCCGAAGGCTTCTTCGGCAGTTCGGTGACGGGGATTTCGGGTTGCGGTGCGACGGGCTTCCGCGGCGCTTCCGCGACGGACTTGCCCGGCACGGCGGCCTGCGGCTTCACGGTGGGGCGGGTCGACGGCTTCACCATCGCGACGGGTGCGACGGGCAGCACGGCGGGCTTCGGCTTGCGGTCGCGGACCTTGCCCGTGAAGACCTGGAACTCGCGCCACTGCGTGCGGAGATGCTCGCGGAACTCGCGTTCCTGTTCGGCCACGGAATCGCGGAATTCGCGCTCCATGTCTTCGGCACCCCGGGCATCGCTGCGACGCCAGTCCTCGAACTGATCGTCCTGCGCCGCGAACGGCACAGGGATGGAGACGAGGGCGAGAATCCCTGCAAGCGCGGCCCGGGCGAACCCGGGGCGCAGATCACGTGTCGGCATGGTCGCCCCCGGTTCCGGTTACTGCTGCTCGGCCTTCATCTTCGCGATTTCCTCGGCGAGCTCGTCCTGGCCCTTCTTCGCCTTGAACTGCTGCCAGAGCGCGCGCTCGTTGTTCATGCTCGTCTTCAGGACCTTCTCGGTGGCTTCCTTCGTGACGGTCGGGTCGAGGCCGACGAGCACGTACATCGCGCCGGACGGGCTCGTGGTGCTGCGGAAGACGCGCGAGCCGGAGATCGTTTCCGACGTGATGAGCTTCGAGACGCTCGTGTTGACCTTGTCGACGGTCTCGCTGGACGCGGCGCCGGTGGTCTCGGCGTACTGCTTGATCATGTTGTTGACGCGCACGCGCATCTGCTGCGCGAGGTTGACCCGGGCGGCCGCTGCGGCCTGGTCCTTCATGAACTGCGGACCGGCGGCCGACTTGTCGTGCGAACCGACCGCCGACACGGCGACGCCTTCGACCGGCGCATCGCACACCCACAGCGGCGCGGCGTCCTTCGGCGAATCCGGGAAGACGCACTCGGCCGGCGGGGTCGCGACGCCCGCCTTGGCGTTCTTGTCGTCCTTGATGTTCATGACGCACGCCGAGAGGGCGAACGCGACGGCGGACACGAGCACTGCGTTTTTCGTCTTGCCTGCAACCATGGTTGTTACTCCCTTGTAGAGATCAGAGATCACCGGCCGCCGTCGCTCACGACGACGACACCGATTGGAACGACGCGACGCACACGGCCGTCGCATCGATGTACATCACGAACATGCCATGCGGTCGACAACGTCGCGCCACCGGAGGCCGTCGACAACATCACGGCGACGGCACCAGCCAGATCCACAACGCGCCGTTGGCGGGGTCGGTCCACTTTTCCTTCACGACGGCCTTCACGTCCGCGTCGCGCACTTCCTCGCGGATCGACTTCTCGGAGACGGAGCTCGTCCGGTCGTTCACGGTCGTCTGCTGCACGTCGTGATCGCTGCTGATCTTCACGCCGTACCGCTTCGCGAACTCCTCGCGCGCCCGCATCACCGCGAGTTCTTCCTGCGCCTGCTTGCCGCGCACGTGGAACGTGGCGGATGCCGACACGCCATCGCCCGGATTGTCGATCCAGGCGGGCCGCGGAGCGGACTCCACCGACACATCGGACGCGCGCGGTTTCATCACGCAGCCTGCCATGCACATGAGCAGGATCACCGAAACCACCACGCGCCAACCCGTCTTCACCGTAGAACCGTGCACTGCGAAACCAGTCATCTGGACACCACTCCCGATACGTTCGACATCGACCTGCGGAACCGGCGGACGCGTCCGGCTCGCATCGCATCCTGCCTTCGCGCCATGCACGGACCGTGACAGGCCCTAGTTGCTCAGCTTCTCGAAGAAGGCATTGCCCTTCTCGTGGAAGACCTTGGCCTGCTGGCCCAGCTTCACGAGCGCGGCCTTGTCCTCGTCTTCCAGGACGATCCACGCCTCGTTCGACGTGACGATGTTCGACACCCGCGCCTTCGCGACGTCGACCATGTCGACGGTCGGCTTCTTGGTGATCGGATTGATCGTGGTCTCCTCGGCGAGGATCACCACCGGGGCGCCCGGCACGAGCCCCTGCGCGCTGCCGATCGACACCTTGAAGATCGACTTCTTGCCACCACCGCGCTTGCCGATCACGTAGCCGCGCGGCGCGAAGAGGTTCAGGAAGTCGGCCCGCGCCTGCCCTGTCGAGATCGCGCTCTTCAGTGCCGCCGTGACCATCGCGTAGCCCAGATTGTCCGGACCGGGGGTCGTGTTGCTCCCCGTGTCGCTGCCGACGATGGCCTTCACCTCGCGCATGCTCGGCAGCTCGTAGACCTTGAGCGAGACACTGGCCGCGGCGGAATGCGAGTAGTACGGATCGGTGACGACGTCCTTGCCCTTGATCTTCATGACCTGCCGCTCGACGTAGCGCGCGCCGTAGGATGCTCTCGTGATGGTCGCCTTCACGGCGTATCTCGCGACGGCGGGCCCCGTGTCGATGCCGCACTTGTTCGCCTGCATCTCGCACATCCGGATTTCCTGGTCGAGACGCGACGACACGCTGCGGTCGATCACTTCGACACCGTTCGCGCCCAGCATCGCCTCGATGTCGCGGGTCAGCGCCTGCGGCAGCTGCGCCCGCTGGACGTCGGCGTTACCGCCGTCCGAGCTTTCCATCACGATGACCTTCAGGCGTTCGGACGACAGCGCAGCCTCGGTCGGCATGTTGTCGACGAGCCCCATGGACTGCGTGCGGTCTTCCATGAAGTCGGACAGCGAGATGTTCGGGATGCTCGAACAGCCGGGCAACGCGAGCAGCGCGAGGAGAGATCCGGCAATCGCCGCGGTTCTGGTCATGGGTGGGGATCCTTCTGGACTGGTGGATGTCGATTGCTGTCCGCGTCTTGGGCGAACCGCTGTTATCTGGCGAAGCCGAGCGCCGCGACGGGGCCTTCGGCGCGCATCGCCTCGAGCAGGCTGCGGATGGCGTTCTGTCGTGCGACGCCGTGGTCCAGCCGGGACGCACCGGACACCTGGTAGGTCCGCGTGGCGACCGACTGTCCGCGGTCGTCGCGCACGGCGAGCGTCACGTCGAGCTTCACGAGCTTGCTGCCCGACATCTCGTCCTCGCGGCCGGCGGACGTGATCGCGACGACGGTGCCGGTCGCGCCTGCCGAGGCATCGGCCCGCATGCCGTTCTCGTTCATCAGCGTGCCGACGGCCGTCGCGATGTCTGCGTCGCGGGGCTTCGCGTCGAGCTTGAACACGAGTGCCGAGGCGGCGTCGGTGGTCTGCTGCTGCAGTGTGCGGTACCGGTCGAGCAGCGCGAGGCCCTTGCCGCCGTTCTCGGCGCCGACGAGCAGTTGCGCCTGCGCGGACGCCTTGTCCAGCGTCGGGCCCAACTTGCGCAGCGTCACGAACCGTTCGATGGGCGAGGCTGCGTCGAGGTTGGCCGTGCCCTGACGGATTGCGGCATCCAGCGGCTCGATCGCGGCACGGACGTCGGTCACGAAGGCCCTGCGGTCGACCTTCACGAGGACATGGACGAGCTTCCCGGACTGCGCCGTCTGCTCGATCGTGTAGTTGCGGAACTCGGTCCGGGCAACCTCTTCCGAGACACGCGCACTCGCGCGGCGATCCACCTTGCCGTTGGTCTCGGACACCTGCGTATCGAGCTTCCCGGAGATCCCGACGCGCAGCCTCGCGGCCACGTCGCGGAGCGCGGCGCCCTTGGCGGCATCGCGGTCGCGGCCTTCGCCGACGCCCCACCACGCTTCGGCGGTATCTGCCGGTGGCTGGAGCACCCACGCCGGCGCGGCACTGCCGCCCGTCAGACCCCCGATCGAAGCACAACCTCCCCCGAGGAGTGCCAGCAGAACCAGTCCACCAAGAACGCTTTTGCGCATCGCAGTCCCGAGCCCGTGGGGCTCAATGAAGTCCATCGATCGTCTCGCCCGACGTCGGCGAGTGCATTCCAGAGTATCCACCGCGGGCGTCGCCGAACGTCGGTCCGGAGCGTGTGATTTCCAGAGCGCATCCGTTTCGTTCCGCGACGGGCCGGCGGTTTCGCTCTCGCGGCTCCGCGCCACGAAATGATAAATATGATACCTACGACAAGGGCAGCTGACAAACTGCAGGAGTCAGTTTCAGGCAGGGCATCCGGCGGCGTGGCGACGTAGAGCAAGAAACCGGCGAGACCCGGGGCCGACGCAATTTCGTACGTGCGGATCGTGAAAGAAGGATCGCGACACCGCGCGACCGTGCCCCCCGGACGGCCGCGGTTCCGGGACGCGCGGCGTCTGCCGTCCCGGTCGACGGACCGGAGCGACGCCTGAATCAGACCCCGTACAACTCGCGCTGGAGCCGCGCGAATTCCGCCTTGAACGCCGCCTCGGCCTCGTGCGGGAACGGATAGCCCTCCGAGCCCACGAACACGAACGGCGTATCGGCCGCCGGGCTGGATTCGCCCCGGATGCGATCGAACGCCTCCATCCAGACGTCGTAGTGGACGATCAGCTTCGTCGCGTGCGGGACGAGCGCCGGCGGGATCAGGTGCCCCTTCGCAAGCAGGATGTCGCGGATCGCCTGATTCCCGTGCCGGACGATCTGCGCCTCGAGGAAGAGGTTCTTCCCGTTCCACCGGTCGAACGCGGCCTTCGTGCGATCGAAGTGCATCGTGACCGGCCCGAACAGTTCGGCGAGCGCGTCCTGCTTCCATGCGCGGGTCGACTGGAAGACGTCGAACTGCCGGTCGAAGTGGCCCGTGATCTCGGATTCGACGGTCTTGTTCCAGCGCAGGAACAGCGCGCCGAGGATGGCGGTGGCGATGCTGCTGCCGAGGAGGTCGCCGAGGGTGAACTGGAAGAAGGTGGAGGCGTCCATGGCGTGCTCCGATGCGTCGATTGGAGTAGGTCGGATTAGCACTGCAGGTGCGTAATCCGACGCCGTAGCGTGCACAACTGGCTGCGTCGGATCACGCGACTGCGTCGCTGATCCGATCTACGAAACTGGGCATTGCTCATTCCGTCGCCCCAGCGAACGCTGGGGTCCAGCAGCGGACATCGCTCCGGCCACCGCCGCACTGGATTCCAGCTTGCGCTGGAATGACGGGGGGTGACCAGTGACACAGGTCGGATCAGCACCGCAGATGCCTGATCCGACACCGTCGTCTGGGTCGGATTACGCGACTGCGTCGCTAATCCGACCTACGAAACTGCGGCCGACGCTTACCAAAAGCGCAAATCAACCTTCGCTCATACCGCCCCTTGATTTCCCCCACCAGCGCCTCCGCGTCCGGCACATCGATCCCGTGGACGACCAGCCGCCGCGCCGCCGTGTCGAGTTCCACCGAGATCGTCCCCGGGGTCAGCGTCACCGTCGCGGCCAGGATCGACGCGACGACCGGATCGTCGATGTCCAGCGGCACCACGACGATCGCGGGCCGCAGCGCCGATCGCGGGCCGAGCGCCAGCTTCGCCACGCGGACGTTCGACACGAGGATGTCCCACGTGACGAGCGCGAGGTAGGCGGCGAACGCGAGCGGACGCCGCACCGGCGGCAGGTCGGGGATCACGCGGCGCAGCGCGATCGGCAGCGCGACGGCCACCACTGCGCCGAGCAGCATCTGCCCGGGGCCGAGCGATCGCGCGAGCACGAGCCAGAGCGCCCACAGCACGAGCGAGAGACGCGGATGCGGCAGCCAGCGCTTCATGGTGCGCGCTCCGTCGGCGGCAGGTCGGCGCCCGCACCGGATGCCGGATCGATCCGGATCGTCCACTCCACGCGCCCCGGGCCGAGCACGGATTCGATGTACGGCGCGGGGACGACGACGGCCTCCGCCGCGCCCGTCGCGAAGCGTTCGAGCTTGCCCGCCGCGAGCGTCGTGACGACGACGGCCAGCACCAGCATCGCGGACGCGACCGGCCGCGATGCGCGCGCGGTGCCGCCGGCGAGCACGTCGTCCACCGACCAGAAGAGCCGCGAGCCCGCGCGGACAAGCGCGACGAGGTTCAGCAGCGACGCCGCGAGCAGCGCGCCCCACACCGCGATCGAACCCGGCGTCGCCGCGAGGATCAGCGACTTGCCGAGGAAGCCCGCGAGCGGCGGCAGGCCGGCGACCGTCACGGCGAGCGCGACGTACACCGCGCCGATCACGGCGTGGCCGCGCATCCGCGGGGCGCGAACGAGCGTGTCGCCGCCCGCGCCGCGTGCCGTGCGGATCGTGTCGGCGAGCAGCAGCAGACCCGCGACGCCGAGCGTGCTCGGCAACGCGTAGAAGAGTCCGCCCGCGACGGACGCCGACGTGCCGAAGCCGACCGCGAGCAGCATCCCGGCGGACGATCCGAGCCCCAGCCACGCGGCGAGGCGCGTCAGCGTCGTCGCGGCTAGCGCGCCGAGGGCCGCGATCACGACCGTCGCGACGGCCGTGACGAACGCGACCTCGAACACGATCGCCCCCGCGTCGACGGCCGTGAACACGACGCCGCCGACCCGCAGCACGGCGTACGCCCCGACCTTCGTGAGCACGGCGAACAACGCGGCGACGGGCGCGGCCGCGGCGCCGTACGTGCCGGGCAGCCAGAGGTAGAGCGGCGCCGCCGCGCCCTTCAGCAGGAAGACGACCGCCAGCAGCAGCGCGCCGGCCGTGATCCACGGCGTGTCGACGGCCGGCGCGGCGGCGAGGCGCACGGCGAGATCCGCCATGTTCAGCGTGCCGGCGGCGCGGTAGATGAGGCTCACGGCGATCAGGAACAGCGCCGACGCGACGAGGTTGAGCGTCACGTACTGCAGGCCGTTGCGCAGGCGGGTCGCGCCGCCGCCGTGCTGGAGCAGCGCGTACGACGCGATCAGCATCAGCTCGAAGCAGACGAACAGGTTGAAGAGATCGCCCGTCAGGAACGCCCCGCTCAACCCGAGCCACTGGAAATGGAACAGCGCGTGGAAATGCCGGCCGCGCGCATCCGCCCCCCGGCACGCGTGGAGCAGCGCGGGCAGCGCGACGGCCGCGGTCATGCAGAGCATCAGCGCCGCGAGCCGGTCGAGCACGAAGACGATCCCGAGGTGCACGGGCCAGTCGCCGAGCGCATACACGAGGACGTCGCCGTCGCGCACGGCCATCGCGAGCCGGAACACGACGGCGCACTGCACGAGCGCCGACGCGACCGACACGACACGCTGCCAGCGCAGGCGACCATCGAGCGCGAGCAGCAGGCAGGCCGTCAGCGCGGGCAGCAGGAAAGGGGCGATCGCCGCGTGCTGGATCACGGCGCGTCGCCTCCGGCGTCGACGTGGTCGCTGCCCGTCTCGCGTCGCAGCCGCAGCGCGAGCACGACGAGGAAGGCCGTCGTCGCGAAGCCGATCACGATGGCCGTCAGCACGAGGGCCTGCGGCAGCGGATCGGTCATACCGGCCGCGGCGCCGACGATCGGCGGTCGTCCGACGCGGATGCCGCCCGAGACGAACACGAAGAGGTTCACGGCGTACGACAGCAGCGCGAGGCCGAGGACGACCGGGAAGGTCCGGGCGCGCAGCAGCAGGTACACGCCGGCCGCGGAAAGCAGCCCGATGGCGGAGGCGACGAGGAGTTCCATCAGTTGCGTTCCGTCCGGAGCCGGCCGAGTCCGTCGAGCATCAGCATCACCGTGCCGACGACGACGAGGAAGACCCCGAGGTCGAACAGCGCGGCGCTCGCCCATTCGACGTCGCCGACGAGCGGCAGGTCGACATGGCCGTGGGCGCTCGTCATGAACGGCCGGCCGAAGGCCCAGGCGCCGAGCCCGGTCGCACCGGCGACGGCGAGTCCGGCGGCGGCCGTCCGGTGGAGATCCGTCCGCGGGTTGTCGCCGGCGGCGGACCGTCCGGATGTCAGCGGCAGCAGCGACAGCACGACGGCCGTGACGAGCCCGGCGACGAATCCGCCGCCCGGCAGCTGGTGGCCGCGGAGGAAGAGCCAGCCCGCGACGAGCAGCGCGACGGGCGCGAAGCCGCGGATCAGGAGCGTGAGCATCTCGGGGTCGCGGTCGTCGTCCGGTGGCACCGACGACGGCGAGTGGGCACTGACCTGCGGGGACCGGGCGGTGCCGGTCGACGCGCCCTGCCCGGCCGGTTCCGCCGACGGATCGCTGGCGGCGGCCGGTCCCGCGCGGTCGACACGACGCCCCGCGGACGTCCGCCCCAGCATCGCCACGATCCCCAGGGCCGCGATGACGAGCACCGTGATCTCGCCGTACGTGTCGAAGCCGCGGAAGTCCACGAGGATCACGTTGACGACGTTCGCGCCGCCGCCAGCCGGGACGGACAGTGCCGCCTGTTCGGCCGAGATGCTCGCGCCGCCGCGGGTGAGCATCCACCACGCGGCGCCGGCCATCGCGACACCGACGCCGACGGCGATCGCGGCGTCGCGGAGCCGGCGGACCGACGAGGATTCCAGCGGGGTCGAGGCCGGCAGGTGAGGAAGCGCCAACAACATGAGCAGGACGGTCGCGGCTTCGACGACGAGCTGCGTCAGCGCGAGGTCGGGCGCGGAGAAGAACGCGAAGGTCGCGGCAACCATCAGCCCGGCGGCGCCCGTCAGGATCAGCGCCGTGAACCGCTGGCGATGCGTCGCCACGACGAGGGCTGTCGCGACCGCGAGGACGAGCCAGCCGGCGATCGCCACGGGCGTCATCGGGGCGTACGCCACGACGAGGCGATCGGGGATGCCGACCGCGAACGGCGCGACACCCGCGGCGAGCGCCACGAGGACCAGGATGACGACCTGCCGCTGGAATCCGGCGGCGGTCGAGCGGTCGGCCGACCACCCCGCGAAGCGCACGACGCTGCGTTCGATGACGTCGAAGACCCGGTGCCCGGAGATCGCACCGGGCTGCGCGGCGTGCAGCCGGCCCTGCCGCTGCATCCGGAAGTACAGCGCGATGCCGAGCGCGAAGGCGACGAGGCTCATGGCGAGCGGCGCGTTGAAGCCGTGCCACAACGCGAGGTCGAACTGCGGGACGGGTCCGCCGAGGACGGCGCCCGACGCGACGCGCAGGAGCGGTCCGATCGTGAGCGCGGGCGCGATGCCGACGGCGACGCAGCCGAGCACGAGCAGCTCGACGGGAATGCGCATCCAGCGCGGCGGCTCGTGGGGCGTGCGGTCGTACGTGCGCGGCGGGCCGTTGAAGAAGACGTCGTGCACGAAGCGCGTCGAGTACGCGACGCCGAACATGCCGGCGGCCGTCGCGACGATCGGGACGATCCAGCGGGCGAATCCGACGTCGGGCAGCGCGAGCGTCTCGGCGAACAGCATCTCCTTCGAGAGGAAGCCGTTCAGGAAAGGCACGCCCGCCATCGCGGCGGCAGCCGTCAGCGCGAGCAGGCCGGTCACGGGCATCTGCTTCCAGAGGCCGCCGAGGCGCCGGAGATCGCGGGTGCCGGTCTCGTGGTCGACGATGCCGGCGGCCATGAACAGCGACGCCTTGAAGGTCGCGTGGTTGATGAGGTGGAAGACCGCAGCGACGGCCGCGAGCGGGCTCGACAACCCGAGCAGCAGCGTGATGAGTCCGAGGTGGCTGATGGTCGAGTAGGCCAGCAGGCTCTTGAGATCGTGGCGGAACACCGCGGCCCAGGCGCCGAAGACGAAGGTCGCGAGGCCGGTGCCGCCGACGATCCAGAACCACGTGTCGCTGCCGGCGAGCGCCGGGTACAGGCGGGCCAGCAGGAAGATGCCGGCTTTCACCATCGTCGCGGAGTGCAGGTAGGCCGAGACGGGCGTCGGCGCGGCCATCGCGTTCGGCAGCCAGAAGTGGAAGGGCCACTGCGCCGACTTCGTGAACGCGCCCAGCAGGATCAGCACGAGCGCGATGTCGTAGTGCGGATGCGCGCGGATCGCGTCGCCCATCCCGTTGAGTTCGGAGATCGTGAACGTGCCGGCGATCTGCGCCACCAGGATCGCGCCGGCGAGGAGCGCGAGTCCGCCGAGGCCGGTCACGACGAGGGCCATGCGGGCGCCGGCGCGGGCGTCGGCGCGGTCGCTCCAGTAGCCGATCAGCAGGCAGGACGCGAGGCTCGTCGTCTCCCAGAAGACGACGGTGAGCAGCAGGTTGTCGGACAGCGCGACGCCCGTCATCGCGCCCATGAAGACGAGCAGCAGCGCGTGGAAGCGGCCGAACGGATCGCGGGCCGCGAGGTAGTAGCGCGCGTAGAGGATCACGAGCAGGCCGATCACGAGGATCAGCCCGGCGAACAGCATCGAGAGTCCGTCGAGCCGGAACGCGACGTCGAGTCCGAGGGCGGCGATCCACGGACGCGACGCCTCGACGACCTCGCCGGCGAAGACGCGGCGTCCGAGGAACACGAGGATCGCGAGCGCGGCGGCCGGCGCGGCGGCCGAGGCCCACGCGATGGTCGTGCGGCTGCGGCGATGGAGCAGCGCCGGGAGGCACGCGCCGGCGAAGGGCAGCAGCGCGAGGAGCGCGAGGAGGCGGCCGTCGGTCATGGGACGCGCGGCCGGGGTGTGGTCGGTCGGCTGGCGACGGCGGCGCGAGGGATCGACGGCGTCGGTGCATCCACGACCGAGCGCCCCCTCCCCGGCCCGCCTGCCTGCGGCCCCCGGGAGAGGGGGAACGTCGCGGCACGGGATACGGACTCGATGGACGCGGAGCGATCGGCACCGGTCGTGCGGACGCTCCACCGCGCGCCCGCCGCGCTGAACAAATGACGCTCGAGTATTCCGCCGCCCGGCCGATAACGCGACGTACCCCGGTTCCGGTCGCACGCGCAGCGCCCGCCCGGCAACCCGTCAGGACGAACGAGGAGACCGCCATGCACCGATTCATCCCCCTCGCCGCGCTCGTGCTCGCCGGCTGCAGCGCCTTCCGGCTGCCGTCCGAACCGCTCGCGGTGACGAGCGACTTCCAGCCGCCCTTCGACGGCGTCGTCGCGGCCGTCGCGCTCGGCGCCGCCGTGTACTACGTGATCGATCCGAAGGCGCCCAACTGGGAGGTCCGCACGACGCAGCTCG
Source organism: Pseudomonadota bacterium (assembly GCA_963205165.1). Taxonomy (GTDB): domain Bacteria; phylum Pseudomonadota; class Gammaproteobacteria; order Burkholderiales. The sequence goes on from CAUJJX010000125.1 coordinate 16,703, forward strand.
ATCCGAAGCGGGTCGAGATCGCCCTGCGGATGAAGCGCTTCTCGACGGGCGGCGAAGGCGAGGCGCTCGCGCTCGTGCGGCGCCACGCGTCCGAGATCGCGGCGAAGGCCGGCGCGGGCGGCTACGAGCTGCAGTCGTACACGCAGGGCATCGACTCCGAGACGCTGGGCGCCCGCCGCAACGCGCTCGGCGTCATCCGGCTGCTGCCGCCCGCCTGAGCACGGCGCCGACGCCATCGCGGGCACCGGTGTGGACAGCCCCGCAGGAATGCGGGCCAGGACCGATCGCACCACCCGCTACTTCACGACGGCCGCGGTCTGGCCGAAGAGCAGCTTCTTCGCTTCGTCGTCGACCGTCGGCTTCACGTTGATGGACTTCGCCAGCGCGTAGGCGCGCTGCACGGCGGGCCGCGCGCGGATGGTCTCGAACCAGCGCGCGAGATTCGGGAAGTCCTCCAGCTGCTGCAGCTGCCGCGTGTGCGGGACGATCCATGGATAGCAGGCCATGTCCGCGATCGAGTAGTCGCCGGCCACGAACTCGCGGTCGGCCAGCCGCCGGTCGAGCACGCCGTAGAGTCGGTTCGTCTCCTTCACGTACCGGTCCATCGCGTAGGGCAGCTTCTCGGGCGCGTACTGCACGAAGTGGTGGTTCTGCCCGGCCATCGGCCCGAGCCCGCCCATCTGCCACATCAGCCACTGCAGCACCTCGACCCACGCGCGGGTGTCCCGAGGGAGGAACTGCCCCGTCTTCGCGGCGAGGTACACCAGGATCGCGCCCGACTCGAACACCGAGATCGGCTCGCCGCCGTCGCCCGGCTCGGTGTCGACGATCGCCGGGATGCGGTTGTTGGGAGCGATGCGGAGGAATTCCGGATCGAACTGCTCGCCGCGGCCGATGTTCACGGGCTTCACGACGTAGGGCAGCCCGGTCTCTTCCAGGAAGATGGTGACCTTGTGCCCGTTGGGCGTGGTCCAGTAGTACAGGTCGATCATGGCGGGTGCGCTCGTGGCGGGGAGGCCGGAGTATAGCCAGCAGGCCGGCGGTGCCGGGGCGGCGCGTCGGTCGTGGAACGACTGGATTCCAGCGTTCGCTGGAATGACGGGAAGGCGGACGTGGTGACGTGAACGTCAGGCCGGCCCCGGACACGTTCGCCGGCAACTTGCCAGCCGGCCAGGTCCGGTCGACCCTATCCCGCCAGCGCCGCCTCGATCGTCGGCACGAGGAAGCCCAGCTTCGGCGGACTCGCCTCGCCGTCCACCCGGATCCCGGCGGCGCGCAGCGCGTCGGAGCACACCGGGCCGATCGACACGATCTTCGTCTTCGCGAGGCCGTCGCGCAGCACGTCGTCGCCGACCGCCCCGCCGGCCACCGTGAACAGGTTGCGCACCTGCGATGCGCTCGTGAACACGACGGCGTCGACCTCGCCCCGGCCGAGCGCGGCGGCCAGTTCGAGCAGCGGACCCGTGTCTTCCGGGAGCGCCCAGCGGTAAGTCGGAATCTCTTCGAGCACCGCGCCGCGCGCCTCGAGGGCCGCGTTCAGCGACGCGTTGCTCTCGCCGTAGCGCTGGACGAGCACCGGCTGCCCGTCGATCGGGACGTCGGCGATGGCGGCCAGCAGTTCGTGCGTCGTGTACGGCGCGGCGGCCGTCCGGTCGATGCGGACGCCCTGCCCGCGCAGGACGGCCGTCGGCTTCGGCCCCCGCACCGCGACGACCGTGTGGTCGAGCATCCGGGCGAGCGTGTCGGCGAGGCCCAGTTCGAGGGCCGTCTCGAACAGCGCCCGCGTGCCGACGCCCGTCTGGAAGATCGCGAGCGCCGGCGGTGTCGCGGCGTGACGTTCGATGAGATCGCGGACGAGTTCCGGCTGGGTGTCGGCCACTTCGGCGAGGGCCGGGGCGGAGATCGGGATGCCGCCGTAGCGCTGGACGAGCGCAGCCACCTGGGCGGCGGCGCGGCTTTCGAGGATCGCGATGCGTTGGCCGTTCATGGGGTCCTCGGGGGTGCGGGATGGGAGTCCCGATGATCGGCGCTGACCTGCGGTGCGGCAAGGACGGACGCCCGCGCCGGTCCGGGCGGGCGGCGTCCGGTGAACGGCCTCCGCCGCGCCCCCTCGCGGAATACCTCGGTCGCGGCCGTGCCAACGGGGCTGTCCTTCCTTACACTCGCGCCTCGGACGACGAGGGGATTCCATGACGAAGCATTTCGACCTGCTGTGCATCGGCGGCGGCAGCGGTGGCGTGGCCACCGCCAACCGGGCCGCGAGTTACGGCGCACGCGTCGCGCTGGTCGAATCGGGCCGCATGGGCGGCACCTGCGTCAACGTGGGCTGCGTGCCCAAGAAGATCATGTGGACGGCCGGCCAGTTCGCCCACGCCTTCGAGGACGCCGCGGGCTTCGGCTTCTCCGTGACGCCGCACGAATTCCACTGGAGCCGCCTTAAGGCCGCCCGCGACATCTACGTCGCCAACCTGAATGGCGGGTACGAACGCAATCTCCGGAAGAACGGCGTCGAGATCATCGGCGGCCGCGCGAAGCTCACCGGGCCGAAGTCCGTCGAGGTCGCCGGCGAGACGATCACGGCCGACCACATCCTGATCGCCGTCGGCGGACGCCCGAAGGTCCCGGCGATCCCCGGCGCCGAACTGGGCATCACGTCCGACGGATTCTTCGAACTCGCCGAGCAGCCCCGCCGCCTCGCGGTCGTGGGCGCCGGGTACATCGCCGTCGAGATCGGCGGGCTGATGCGCGCACTCGGCAGCGAGGTCACGCAGTGCCTGCGGCGCGATCACTTCCTCCACAACTTCGACCGTTCGCTGCGCACGAGCCTGATGGAGCACATGCAGGCCGACGGCATCCGCTTCGCGACGCACTTCACGCCCGCGCGGCTGGAACGCATCGGCCGCGAGCTGTGGCTCCACGGCGAGGACGGCACGAAGCAGGGTCCGTTCGACGCGGTGATGTGGGCCATCGGCCGCGAGCCCGTCACGGATGCGCTGGGCCTCGACGCTGCCGGCGTCGCGACGGACGAGCGCGGGTGCGTGCCGACGGACGCCTTCCAGGACACGAACGTCGCCGGCATCCACGCCGTCGGCGACGTCACGGGCCACGACGAACTCACGCCCGTCGCGATCGCAGCCGGCCGGCGGCTCGCCGATCGCCTCTTCGACGGACAATCCGACCGGCGCCTCGCGTACGAGAACATCGCGACGGTCGTCTTCAGCCATCCGCCCATCGGCACCGTCGGACTGACGGAGCACGACGCGCTCGCGCGATTCGGTCCGGACACACAGGTCTACGAGACGCGCTTCGGCCCGATGAGCCACGCGTTCGTGCAACGGATGGTCAAGACGACGATGAAGCTCGTCGTCGCCGGCCCCGAGCAGCGCATCGTCGGCTGCCACGTGATCGGCCCGGGGGCCGACGAGATGATGCAGGGCTTCGCCGTCGCGGTCCGGATGGGCGCGACGAAGCGCGACTTCGACGACACCGTCGCGATCCACCCGACGGCCGCAGAAGAGTTGGTCACGATGAAGACGGCCCGGCCGGCGCAGGCCGACCCGGGCTGACCGATGCTGCGCGCAGCGTCGACACGGTTTCAGTAGTTCGCAGCAGCACACACATAAAACAGAAGGGAGGAAGCACGCATGAGCACCCATCACGCACCAGCCGGGACGACACCGTTCGACCCGTACCAGCTCGACCCGCGGGACATCCTCGAACCGCCGGTCGGGTTCGCGAACATCCTCCGCAAGATCGGCCCCGGCATCGTGCTCGCCGCGTCGATCGTCGGATCGGGCGAGCTCATCGCGACGACGGCGCTCGGTGCGAAGGTGGGCTACACGATGCTGTGGCTCGTGATCGTGAGCTGCTTCATCAAGGCCGTCGTGCAGGCCTTCCTCGGCCGCTACGTGATCGCGCGCGCCGAGACCGGTCTCGACGCCGTGAACCGCATCCCCGGCCCCCGTGGACGCAAGATCAACTGGGTCGTCGTCGCGTGGGCGCTGATGGTGTTCATGGTGCTGTTCCAGATCGCGGCCATGTTCATCGGGGTGTCGCAGGTGATGTTCCAGGTGACCGGGTGGCCGGTCGGGATGTGGGTCATCGTGTTCTGGGTGCTCACGCTCGTGCTGCTGCTCGGCGGCGGCTACTCGCGGATGGAGAAGCTCGCGATGGTCAAGGTGGGGCTGTTCACCTTCATCACGCTGCTCGCGGCCGTGCTGCTGATCGGCTCGCCGACGTTCTCGGTGGGCGAGATGGTGAGCGGCTTCACGTTCCAGCTCCCGACGGAAGGCATGGCCATCGCGATCGCGGTGTTCGGCATCACCGGCGTCGGCGCGACCGAGCTGTACGTCTACACGTACTGGTGCGTCGAGAAGGGCTACGCGCGCTACACCGGACCGCACGACAACACCGAAGCCTGGCGCCGTCGTGCCCGCGGCTGGGCGACCGTGATGAACGTCGACGTCGTGCTGTCGATGCTCGTCTACACGATCGCGACCGTCGCCTTCTACCTGCTCGGCGCCGGCATCCTGCACGCGATGGGTCAGGTGCCGAAGGGCGCGGACATGATCCCCGTGCTGTCGAACATCTACACGCAGACGCTCGGCGGCTGGGCGCAGTACCTCTTCTACATCGGCGCCATCATCATCCTGTTCGGGACGATCGTCGCCGCGACGGCGGGCCACGCCCGGATGTGCTCCGACCTGATGCGGATCATGGGCGTGTTCTCCCACGACGATCTGCGCGCCCGCAACCGCTGGCGCGACATCTTCGTCGTCATCCTGACCGTGATCCCGGTGTGCATGTTCTGGATCTTCGGCCAGGCGCCGGTGCAGATGGTCACGTGGGGCGGCATGGCCCAGGCCGCGATGCTCCCGATCATCTCGTGCGCGACGCTGTACCTGTACTACAAGCACATGCGCAGCACGCTCGCGGCCTCGAACTGGATGGTCGCGCTGCTGTGGGTCGCGGCGATCTTCATCGTCGGCTTCGTGATCCCGTCGCTCGCCGGCGAACTCAAGAAGATGTTCGGCTGAACATCACCTCCAGGAGAAATCGCACATGAGCATCGAACGCCTCCACACGAACCGCCGCATGTCGCGCGTCGTGATCCACAACAACACGGTCTACCTGGCGGGCCTCGTCGCCGACGAACCCGTCCCCGAAGACGCCGCCGCGCAGACGCGGAGCATCCTCGAGCGCATCGACGGCTTCCTCGCGGAAGCCGGTTCCGACAAGCACCACCTGCTGTCCGCCACGATCTGGCTGTCGGACATGGCGCACTACGACGCGATGAACAGCGTCTGGGACGCGTGGGTGCCGGAAGGCCACGCGCCGGGCCGCGCGTGCGTCGAGGCGAAGCTGGCACTGCCGAAGTACAAGGTCGAGATCCGGGTCATCGCGGCGGTGATCTGACCGGCGGGGCGGTCGTGGTGGGGCGGGTCTCGGAAGAGGCTTCGCGCTGCGGCGGCTGCTCTGTTTATCTTTCTGCCGTCTGCCCTCCGCGCGGACGCAAGAGGTAACAGCAAACGTCAGGCTCGTCAGGTGCCACGGACACAGGCATGTCAACCGCAGTCATCACGTCAGTAACCGACTATGTAGAGCAACTGACGCGCTACTTCGGCAGCGCGCTTCCCGTTCTCTATCGTGGCCATCGCGTTGCGTCGTGTGCATTGCGGCCGACGCTCGGTCGCCTCACGTTCCGGGGCAGCTTCGCCAAGAATCTTGGGGCGGCGGAAGTGAGGCTGTTGAAATTCGTTATCCCTCGCTCCGAGTTCGCGGGCATTCGGGACGATCTATTTCGCCTGAATATCACTCAGGCAACGATGTTTCCTGATCTGGCTGGTACGTGTGAGTTTCTTACTTGGAATGCATCGCCGCTACCTGACGAAGCGGACCGGCCATGACCACCGCAGTGAGGTCTAGCCACTCGCTCAAGCGTTGCGCCAACGACAGCCACGCATCCGCCCCCCGAAGACAATAGGCACACACCGCGTTACACTCGGCCCGTGAAGCCCTTCCGCTGGAATCCCGACAAGAACCTCGATCTGCTGGCGGAGCGCGGTGTCTCGTTCGAGCAAGTCGTGGTCGCCATCGAAGGCAGCGGTCTTCTCGACGTGCTGGCGCACCCCAACACCGGGAAGTACCCGAACCAGCGACTTCTCGTCGTCACCTGGGACGGCTACGCCTACCTGGTGCCCTTCGTCGAAGAGGCGGAGTACTTCTTCCTGAAGACGATCATCCCCAGCCGGAAGGCAACGCGCGACTACCTTGAAACCGGAGATCCTGATGACGCAGCCTGATCCCTTCGAAATCGAGATCGTCGAGGCCTACGAAGCAGGCAAGCTGAAGTCCGTTGCCTCCAGGAAGGAACTCGATCGGCTGAAGGCAGCCGCGCGGGCAACGGCCATCAAGGAGCGGCGGGTCAACATCCGGCTGTCCGCTGGCGACCTGCAGGACATCCAGGTCAGGGCGCTGGCCGAGGGCATGCCGTACCAGACACTGATCGCCAGCGTCCTTCACAAGTACGTGACGGGGCGGCTCGAAGAACGCAAACCCGGGGCCGACCCGGCAGCGCCGAAGACCAGGACGCCGACGCGGCGCCCGACGCGCAGCGATGCCTGAGTCTTCGCCCGATCCGACACGTCGGGATGCCGTGCGGCTGGATCGACAGCCGCGGTTGGCAGTGAGAGCACTGCGGACACGATGAATCTTCGATTCCAGAGCGAAGCTGTCACGGACCGGACCAGCTACATCACCACCGATCCGGGCATCCTGCACGGCGCGGTCTGTTTCGTGGGCACTCGCATCCCAGTGACCGTCGTGCTGGATAACCTCGCCGACGGCGCCGCGCCCGCGGAGATCCTGCGCCAGCAACCCGGCTTGCTGGCGGAGCATCGTGCCGCCGCACTCACGTACGCCGCGGATCTGGTTCGCGAGCGCACCCTCCCGCGCCCGACCTGAGGTCTCCGCGAGGCTCGATCCGGACGCTGGCTCGTCGGTACGCCTCACGAATCGCCGTCCGTGCTCGACCGCCAGTCGGAAACAATTCGGAAATCGTGGCCTCGATTACCCTTACCCGCCCTCACGCCCACCCCCATGCACCTCCTCACCGAAACCGCCGTCTTCCTCGCCGCCGCCGTCGTGACCGTGCCGCTCTTCCGGCGGCTGCGGCTCGGCGCCGTGCTCGGATTCCTCGCGGCCGGGCTCCTCATCGGACCCTGGGGGCTGCGCCT
>CAUJJX010000126.1 GCA_963205165.1 Pseudomonadota bacterium
TGGTGCGAGGCGATGGGCGCGACGCGCTTCATGGCCGAACTGTCCGAGAAGACGGTGCGCGCGCTGGCGGAGGCCCTCCACGACTGGAAGGTGCTGCCCTCCGGCACGACGGGCTGGCAGAAGGCCGAGGTCACGGTGGGCGGTGTCGACACGCGCGCCCTGTCGTCGAAGACGATGGAAGCTGCAGCGGTGCCCGGCCTCTTCTTCATCGGCGAGGTGGTGGACGTGACCGGCTGGCTCGGCGGGTTCAACTTCCAGTGGGCGTGGAGTTCGGGCGTGGCGGCGGGACAGGCGGTCTGAGATACGGCGGGACCGGCGACGGCCACGGGAAATTTCCGGCAGCCGGGGGTGCGGCCATAGAATCGCGCTCTCCGATTTCCACCCCTCCCGCGAGACTCCACATGCAGATCAAGACCATCGGCGTCATCGGCGCCGGCACCATGGGCAACGGCATTGCCCAGGCCTTCGCCGTCGCCGGCCACGACGTCATCCTCACCGACATCGCGCAGGCCCCGCTCGACCGCGGCATGAAGAACGTCGACGGCAGCCTCGAACGCCTCGTGAAGAAGGACAAGATGACGGCCGACGCGAAGGCCGCGACGCTCGCGCGCATCACGGCCACGACGTCGCTCGACGCGCTCGCCGCCGCGGACCTCGTCGTCGAGGCCGCGACCGAGAACCTCGGCCTGAAGCTCGACCTCTTCGCACGTCTCGACGCGCTGGCCCGCCCGGACGCGATCCTCGCGTCGAACACCTCCTCGATCTCCATCACGAAGCTCGCCGCCGCGACGAAGCGTCCGGGGCAGGTGATCGGGATGCACTTCTTCAACCCGGTGCCGGTCATGCAGCTCGTCGAGGTGATCCGCGGCCTGCAGACGACCGACGCGACGTACGAGGCGATCGAGGTGCTCGCGAAGGCCATCGGCAAGGCGCCGGTGCAGGTGCGCAACTCGCCCGGCTTCGTCGTGAACCGCCTGCTGTGCCCGATGATCAACGAGGCGGTCTTCGCGTTCTCGGAAGGCCTCGCGACCGCGCAGGAGATCGACGACGCGATGCGCATGGGCTGCAATCACCCGATCGGTCCGCTCGCGCTGTGCGACCTGATCGGCCTCGATGTCCAGCTTGCCGTGATGCAGGTGCTGTTCGAAGGCTTCAAGGACCCGAAGTACCGCCCGGCGCCGCTGCTCGTCGAGATGGTCGAGGCCGGCTACCTCGGCCGGAAGACGGGTCGTGGCTTCCACCGTTACGCCTGATGCGGCCTCCCCCGTCGCGGCCCGGTGTCCGGTCCGCGACGGCATCGACCTCAAGTTCGGGGCCGCGTCGACGTTGATCGGCCGTCCCCACACTCGCTGCGCCCCGCGGCCCTCGCCCCTCATGTCCCGTCCATCAGCCGCCGTCGCGTCCGCCGTGGCGCATCCGCTGTCCCCATGACCGGTGCGGCACTGCCGAAGCCCGCGATGTCGCTCGAGGCCCGCCTCCAGGACGCGCGGGTCCGCATCCTCTACGACCGCAATCTCCAGCCGGCGCTGAGCATCACGCCGTTCGCGGCACTCGTGTGCTGGTTCATCTGGGGACAGGTCCCGTCGGAGACGATCCTGGCGTGGCTCGGACTCAAGGCCGCGGTCTCCGTCGCGTTCATCGTCGTCGACCGCGCGTACCGGCGCTTCGCGGATCCCGCGGATGCGTTCCGCTGGGGCGCCGGCTACCTCGTGCTGCTGGCGCTCGACGGCGGCACCTGGAGCCTGATGGGCACGATGCTCACGCCCATGGACCGCCTCGACATCGTCGCGATCATGTTCGCGTCCGTCGTCGGTGTCGGCGCCGTCGGCGGCGTGAACCTCGCGGCGCACTTCCCGGCGAGCGTGGCATTCACCACGACGCTGCTCGTGCCGGTGCTCGTCTGGCACATCAGCCACGCGACCCCCGTGGCGCTGTTCGCTGCCGGCGGCACGGCCTTCTATCTCGCGCTGATCCTGCTCAACGGATTCCGGACGGCGCAGAGCACGACCGAACTGCTGCGCCTGCGCTTCCGGATGGACGAGGTGGCCGAACAGCGCGCCGAGGCGCTCCGCCACGCCGAGCGGCAGAGCGCCGTGAAGAGCCAGTTCCTCGCGACGATGAGCCACGAGATGCGCACGCCGCTGCACGGCATGCTCGGCACGCTGCGCCTGCTGCGCGACAACCCGAAGGTCGCCGACGGCCTGCCGCAGCTCGACCTGATCGAGCGCGCCGGCGAGCACCTGCTCGGACTCATCAACGATGTCCTCGATTTCTCGCGCATCGAAGCCGGCCGGCTCGAAGTGCGCAGCGCGCCGTTCGACGTCGCGGCCCTGCTGCGCGACGCCGTCGAGCTCTCGTCGTCCGCGGCGGCCGAGAAGCATCTCGAACTGCACCTCGACGCCGGACTCCCCGTGCCGGCGTGGATGCCGGGCGACGCACCGCGGGTCCGCCAGGTCGTGCTGAACCTCATGGGCAACGCGATCAAGTTCACGGAGCACGGCGCCGTCACGGTGTCCGCCCGGATCGTCGACGGCCGGCTGCGGATCGACGTCCGCGATTCCGGCATCGGCATCTCGCCCGAGGATCTCACCCGCGTCTTCGATCCGTTCCAGCAGGTCGACAGTTCGTACGCACGCCGCTACGCCGGCACCGGGCTCGGGCTGTCGATCTCGCGCGAACTCGCGCGGACGATGGGCGGCGATCTCGTCTGCGAGAGCGCGCCCGGGCAGGGGTCCGTGTTCACGTTCGAGCTGCCGTGGAAGCCGTGCCCGGCGCCCGAGGTCGTGCCGGACGTCGTGGTGTCCGAGCCGGCACGCCCGCTGGCGGGCCGCGTGCTGCTCGCGGACGACAATCCGGTGAACGTGCTCGTCGCGAAGGGCATGCTCGAAGCGCTCGGGCTCGACGTCACCGTCGCGACCGATGGCGTGCAGGCCGTCGCGAGCTATCTCGGCGCGCGTCCGGTCGTCGTCCTGATGGATTGCCACATGCCGCAGATGGATGGCTACGAGGCGACGCGGCGCATCCGTGACGCCGAGGTACGCAACGGCTGGCCGAGGGTGCCCGTGATCGCCGTCACGGCGAACGCCCTGGAGGACGACCGCAAGCGCTGTCTCGATGCCGGCATGGACGACCACCTCGCGAAGCCCTTCCGCAAGGAAGACCTGCGGGTGCGGCTGGAGCCCTATTTCCGGCAGGGATAGCGTTCGCCGCTGCTGGCGTTCGTTCGTCGCGCCGTTGCGCACGCGGTCCGGCCGACGGGCGTGCCGTCCGCGCCGGCTCACATTCCGTAGCGCTTCAGTCCGTCGAGATCCAGCACCCGGATCGCGCCGTACTCCACGGCGAGCAGGCCCGCCTGTTCCAGCGTGCGCAGCGACTGGTTCGCGCGCTGCCGCGACACCCCGACCAGCAGCGCCAGCTCAGCCTGCGAGATCCCGATGCGCGGCCCGTTGCCGGGATACAGGATCGGGTTGAAGAGTTCCGCGATGCTGCGCGCGAGCTTCGCGTCGGGGTCGAGCAGGCGTTCGAACTCGACGAGCCCGATGAACTGCGCGAGGCGCTCGTTCAGCTGGATCAGCAGATAGCGGTTGAACGCGATGCTGCCGTCCAGCAGCCATTCGAAGGTGGCGCGCGGCAGGCGGGCGACGAGCGAATCGCGCAGCGCCGTCGCGTCGTACTTCCGCGGCTCGTGCTTCAGCAGCGAGCCTTCGCCGAACCAGCCGCCGGGGGGGATTCCGGTGAACGTCATCGTGCGGCCGTCGGCCGCGGAGCTCGACAGTTTCACGAGGCCGTCGAGCACGCCGATCCACGCGTCGACCGCATCGCCCTTGCGGCACAACTGCGTGCCGGCCGGCGCGTGCTGCACGACCAGATCGGCGGCGACGCGCGCGCGCTGGCCGGCGTCGAGCGCGAGGCTCCAGCGGGCGTGGAGGCGGAGTTGGTCGTCGATGGTCATGGGTCTGGCGGGTCGTGCACGCGACGTCTGCCGGCGCGTGCGGAGGCCGGGCCAATTGTCGCCCGATTGACAACTGACGGCGAGATCGCGGTGTTACCCTCGATCGGCGTCCACGCAGACGCGAAGGGCCGTCGGCACTGGCTTCCCGCCGTCTCGACAGGACCCGGACCAGCACAATGACTGGAGGAGCATCCTTGTCCGAGGATGGAACGGCCATCGCGGCCGACGGCACCGACACGACGTTCCCGCGGCTGCTCGCCGGGCACGCCCGCGTGCGTCCGGCGCGCACCGCGATCCGCGAGAAGGATCTCGGGATCTGGCTCGCCTGGACCTGGTCGCAGGTCGCCGACGAAGTGCGCGCGATCGCCGGCGGGCTCGCGACGCTCGGTTTCGAGCGCGGTCGCACCGTCGCGATCATCGGCGACAACCGTCCGCGACTCTACTGGACCATGGCCGCCGTCCAGGCGCTCGGCGGCGTCGCCGTCCCGCTCTACCAGGACGCCATCGCCGACGAGATGCTCTACGTGCTCGGCGATGCCGAGATCGAGATCGCCGTCGTCGAAGACCAGGAGCAGGTCGACAAGCTCCTCGAACTCCTGCCGAACTATCCCGCGCTCCGCGCGATCGTGTTCGACGATCCGCGCGGCATGCGCAACTACCGCGAACCGCAGCTGCTCGCGTTCGACGAACTCGTGAAGCGCGGTCGCGCGTACCTCGAAGCGCACCCCGGCTTCCACGAAGCCGAAGTGGCGAAGGGCCGCCCCGACGACACGGCCGTGATGCTCTACACGTCGGGCACGACGGGCAAGCCGAAGGGCGTCTGCCAGACGCACGCGTCGCTCATCGCGGCGGCGCGCGGCGACGTCGGCTTCGACGGCTTCGGCCCGGACGACGAAGTGCTCTCGTACCTGCCGATGGCGTGGGTCGGCGATCACCTCTTCTCGTACGCGCAGGCGCTCGTCGCGGGCTTCTGCGTGAACTGCCCCGAGTCGAGCGAGACCGTCATGACCGACCTCCGCGAGATCGGCCCGACGTACTACTTCGCCCCGCCGCGCGTCTTCGAGAACGTGCTCACGCAGGTGATGATCCGCATGGAGGACGCCGCGCCGATCAAGCAGCGGCTCTTCCGCTGGTCGATGGCGGTCGCGAAGCGCGTCGGCGCGAAGCTGCTCGACGGACGCGCGTCGGACGTGGGCTTCGCCGATCGCGTCCGCTACTTCGTCGGCGACCTCCTGATCTACGGTCCGCTGCGCAATGTCCTGGGGATGTCGCGCATCCGCGTCGCGTACACCGGCGGCGCCGCGATCGGTCCCGACCTCTTCGATTTCTACCGCTCGATCGGCATCAACCTGAAGCAGCTCTACGGTCAGACCGAGACGGCCGTCTACGTCTGCAAGCAGCCCAGCGGGCAGGTGAAGCTCGACACCGTCGGCAAGCCGCTGCCCGGCGTGCAGATCCGGATCGCCGACAGCGGCGAGGTGCAGGTGAGATCGCCAGGCATGCTCAAGGAGTACTTCCGCCGGCCCGACGCCACGGCCGAATCGATCACGCCCGACGGCTGGTTCATGACCGGCGACGCGGGCTTCTTCGACGACGACGGGCACCTGAAGATCATCGACCGCGCGAAGGACGTCGGCCGGCTCGTCGACGGCACGCTGTTCGCGCCGCAGTACATCGAGAACAAGCTGAAGTTCTTCCCGCACATCAAGGAGGCCGTGGCCTTCGGCGACGGGCGCGCGCAGTGCTGCGCCTTCGTGAACATCGACCTCGGCTCGGTCGGCAACTGGGCGGAGCGCCGCGGCATCGCGTACTCCGGCTACGCCGATCTTGCGCAGAAGCCGCAGGTCATCGCCCTGGTGCGCGAATGCATCGAGCAGGTCAATCGCGACCTCGCTGCCGATCCGCATCTCGCGGGGTCGCAGATCCGGCGCTTCCTGGTGCTGCACAAGGAACTCGACGCCGACGACGGCGAACTCACGCGCACGCGGAAGGTCCGGCGCGGCTTCATCGCAGACAAGTACGGCGTGCTCGTCGAGGCGCTCTACAGCGACGCGACGCATCGCGAGATCGAGACGCAGGTCACCTTCGAGGACGGCCGCAAGGGCGTGCTCCGCGCGGATGTCCCGATCATCGACGCGGCCGTCGCACCGTCGGTCCATGCGCCGCTGAAGGCTGCGTGACGCCATGACCGAACACGCCCACAACCCCGGCCGCCGCATCGGCGACACGCTGCTCTCGGTCGACAACATCTCGCTCGCGTTCGGCGGCGTGAAGGCGCTCACCGACATCAGCTTCGACGTCCGGGCGCACGAGATCCGCGCGATCATCGGTCCGAACGGTGCGGGAAAAAGCTCGATGCTCAACTGCATCAACGGCGTCTACCGTCCGCAGCAGGGCAGCATCACGTTCGACGGCCAGCGCTTCGACCGCATGGACCCGCATCGCGCGGCGCGCATGGGCATCGCCCGCACCTTCCAGAACATCGCGCTGTTCAAGGGCATGAGCGTGCTCGACAACATGATGACGGGGCGCAACCTGAAGATGCGCACGCCGCTGCTGCTCCAGGCGCTCTACGTGGGCCCGAACCGCCGCGAGGAGATCGAGCACCGCCGCAAGGTCGAGCACATCATCGACTTCCTCCAGATCGAGTCCGTCCGGAAGACGCCGGTGGGTCGCCTGCCCTACGGCGTGCAGAAGCGCGTCGAGCTGGGCCGTGCGCTCGCCGCCGAGCCGCGGCTGCTGCTGCTCGACGAGCCGATGGCCGGCATGAACCTGGAAGAGAAACAGGACATGTGCCGCTTCATCCTCGACGTGAACGACGAGTTCGGCACGACCATCGTCCTCATCGAGCACGACATGGGCGTCGTGATGGACATCTCCGACCGCGTCGTCGTGCTCGACTACGGCAGGAAGATCGGCGACGGCACGCCCGACGAGGTGCGCGGCAACCAGGCGGTCATCGACGCCTATCTCGGGGTGGCGCACTGACATGCATTTCTTCCTCGAAGTCCTGATCGGCGGCCTGCTCGCGGGCGTGATGTACTCGCTCGTCGCGCTCGGATTCGTGCTGATCTACAAGGCGTCCGGCGTCTTCAACTTCGCGCAGGGTGCGATGGTGTTCTTCGCGGCGCTGACGTACGTCGGCCTGCTCGAGAAGACGGGGCTGCCACCCTGGATCGTCTTCGCGCTCACGCTCGGCGTGATGGTGCTGCTGGGCATCGCGATCGAGCGCGTCGTGCTCCGGCCGCTCGTGAACCAGCCGCAGATCACGCTCTTCATGGCGACGATCGGCCTCGCGTTCTTCATCGAGGGGCTCGCGCAGATCATCTGGGGCACCGACGTGCGGCGCCTCGACCTCGGCCTGCAGGACGAACCCATCGAGTCCGTGCTCACGCGCTTCGACATCATGGTCAGCAAGTTCGACCTCGTCGCTGCCGCCGCGGCCGGCGTGCTCGTCGCGGTGCTCGCCGTGTTCTTCAACGTCACCCGCATCGGACGTGCGCTGCGCGCCGTCGCCGACGATCACCAGGCCGCGCTCGCCGTGGGCATTCCGCTGAAGCAGATCTGGGCGATCGTCTGGTCGGTCGCGGGGTTCGTCGCACTCGTCGCCGGCCTGCTCTGGGGCGCGCGCAACGGCGTGCAGTTCGCGCTGACCTTCGTCGCGCTGAAGGCGCTGCCGGTGCTGATCCTCGGAGGCTTCGAGTCCGTGCTCGGCGCGATCGTCGGCGGACTCATCATCGGCGCATCCGAGAAGCTCGCGGAGGTCTACCTCGGCCCGCTGATCGGCGGCGGCATCGAGGGCTGGTTCGCGTACGTCCTCGCCCTGCTGTTCCTGCTCGTGCGGCCCGAGGGGCTGTTCGGCGAGCGCCACATCGACCGCGTCTGACCGCACCGGAACCCGCACCATGCTCTACAGAGAGTCCGGCCAGTTCAAGACCACGTACGCGGCCGACCAGCAGCTCTTCCCGATCGTCCAGGACCGCGTCGCGATCCTCGCGCTGCTCGCCGTCGCCGCGGTCGGCGTCCCGCTCGTCGCGACCGACTACTGGTTCACCGCGATCCTGATCCCGTTCCTCGTGTTCTCGCTCGCGGCGCTCGGGCTGAACATCCTCACGGGCTACGCGGGCCAGCTCTCGCTCGGCACGGCGGCGTTCATGGCCGTCGGTGCGATCGCGGCCTACAACTTCCAGCTGCGCATCCCGGGGATCCCGATCCTCGTGTCGTTCGTGCTCGGCGGCGTGTCGGCCGCGATGGTCGGCGTGCTGTTCGGCCTGCCGAGCCTGCGCATCAAGGGCTTCTATCTCGCCGTCGCGACCCTGGCCGCGCAGTTCTTCGTGCCGTGGCTCGTCGTGAAGGTGGGCTGGTTCTCGAACTACAGCGCGTCCGGCGTGATCACGGCGCAGCCCGTCGTGATCGCGGGTGTCGCGTTCGACACGCCCGTGCGGAAATACCTCCTGGTGCTCGCGATCGTCGCGGTCCTGGCGCTCGCCGCGAAGAACCTCGTGCGCAGCCGCATCGGACGCGCGTGGATGGCCGTGCGCGACATGGACGTCGCGGCATCGGTCATCGGCATCCGGATCATGCGGACCAAGCTCATCGCGTTCGCGGTCAGCTCGTTCTACTGCGGCGTCGCGGGGGCGCTCTACGCGTTCGCGTATCTCGGCAGCGTCGAGCCCGACGGCTTCAACCTCGACCTGTCGTTCAGGATCCTGTTCATGATCATCATCGGCGGCGTCGGCAGCATCATGGGGTCGTTCCTGGGCGCGGCGTTCATCACGCTCCTGCCGACATTTCTCGACGTGGTGCTGACCGACGGCGCGATCGCGCTGGGTCTCAACCTGCCGTCCGGCATGACCTCGATGGCGCAGCTCGTCGTCTTCGGCGCGCTCATCATCTTCTTCCTGATCGTCGAGCCGCTCGGTCTCGCCCGACTTTGGCAGATCGGCAAGGAGAAGCTCAGACTCTGGCCGTTCCCGCATTGAAGACGCGCGTCGACCGATCGACCGACGCCGACGTTCACACGCCAGGGCGACTCCGCCCGGCAGACAAATCGTGGAGGACTCACGCATGAAGACCTGGAAACGCAATCTCGCCACCGCACTCGCGGGCCTCGCCTGCGTTGCGGCGGCACTCCCCGCGGTCGCGCAGCAGGCGGGCACGCAGTTCATCGGAATCACGGGCTATCGCGTCGGTCCGTACGGCGCGAACGGCGCGTCATTCTTCGGCGGCTTCGTCGACTACCTCCACATGATCAACGAGCGCGACGGCGGCGTGAACGGCGTGAAGCTCTCGTGGGAGGAATGCGAGACCGAGTACAACAACGCGAAGGGCGTCGAGTGCTACGAGCGGCTCAAGACGAAGTCCGCGACGGGGCCGACGGCGATCCACCCGATGTCGACGGGCATCACGTACGCGATCCTCGACAAGGCCGCGACGGACAAGATTCCGTTGATCACGCTCGGCTACGGACGCACCGACGCGACCGACGGCCGCGTCTTCCCGTGGGTGTTCCCCGTGCTCTCGAACTACTGGGACGCCGCGGTCGGCATCGTGAAGTTCATCGCCGACAAGGAAGGCGGCAACCTCAAGGGCAAGAAGATCGTGCTGCTCTATCACGACTCGGCCTACGGCAAGGAACCCCACCCGGTCCTCGAGGCCGAGGCGAAGAAGCTCGGCTTCGAACTCAAGATGATCCCCGTGCCGCACCCCGGCAACGAGCAGCAGTCGCAGTGGCTGCAGATCCGCCAGTACCGGCCCGACTGGGTCATCAACTGGGGCTGGGGCGTGATGAGCGCGACGGCGCTGCAGACGGCGCAGAAGGTCGGCTTCCCGCGCGACAAGATGGTCGGCAACTGGTGGGCGGGTTCCGAGATCGACACGGTCGCCGCGGGGCCGGCCGCGACGGGCTACTACGCGGCGAGCCTGAACCTCGCCGGCAAGGGCTTCCCCGTCGTGAAGGACATCGAGGACAAGGTCTACAAGCGGGGCAAGGGCGGCGACGCGAAGCTCGTCGGCACCGTCCTGTGGAACCGCGGTGTCGCGGCCGCGATGATCACCGTCGAGGCCGTGCGCAAGGCGCAGGAGAAGTTCGGCAGGAAGCCCGTGAACGGCGAGCAGGTGCGCTGGGGCATCGAGCATCTCAAGCTCGACGCCGGCCGGCTGAAGACGCTGGGCTTCAACACGATGCTGCCGCCCATCGAGGTGAG